>CANQVH010000048.1 GCA_947627245.1 uncultured Lachnospiraceae bacterium
ACATTTTTAGCTGTTAAAAAATGCGGGGAATCCTTGGAATTATCAAGTTTCCCCACATTTTAACTGTCAAAGATGGGTATGTATGTCAATTTAAAATTTATCTTTTCAGTGCTCTCCCTGCAACAGCATGATAAGCGGCTGTTTGCCCATATAAGGCAGCTTTAAAATAGTTTTGGGGCCGCTGCTTTGCAGATGATCGCCCATCTGTTTTGCAACGGCCCCTGTCAATGTCAATGATTCAATTTCAAACAAAAACTTATTTGAATTTAAGCGTGATATATGCCGAATTTCCTCCAAAGGACTTCTTCAGTTCCTTTGGCGTAACCATCCCTTGAAGATCCTCATCCTCATAATACTGAACGTAAACAGCCGTCAGCGTTCCTCCCGAATAGCTTGTGCTTACTTTCGAACCATTTTTTATCTTCTTCGTCTCCTCCTTGCGCCAGCCCGGCTTGTGATATCCGACATAGAGCTCCATGATCTTGCATCCGTCTTTCGGCGTCACATTGATTTTTACGGACGACGGCATCTTTTTTCCTGTGCTGACGCTCCATCCGCTTGCTGCTTTCTTGAACGTCTTATATGTTTTGCCGCTGATCTTTATCGACTTGACCGGATTCGTCATCTTCTTGAGCGTGACTTGGCACTGCAGCGTGTATACTTTTCCGTTCTGCTTGATTTTCAAAGTGATTTTGGTCTTCTCACCGTTTTTCAACGTGTACATATATCTGCCGGTAGCCGTTCTTGGCTTCACATAAAGCATGATCTGATCCATACCCGGATTCCATACGGCCTCGATCTTCTTGTTGCTGGATTTTATACTGACCAGACTGGCACCGGCATCAACATTCTTTAAATAAATGAAACTTCCGGACAACTGACATCCGATCGGATTCTCAACGTATTTCAAAGTTACGGCATCCGCGCATACCGGATCTTCCGCTGCACCGGCATTTATCCCGCAGAGCGCAACCGTAATCAGCAAAAGTCCCATGGCAAAATAATTTCTCAGCTTTTTCATCTTTTTCTCCCTTTCTTTCTCTTTCAGTCTTTTGGAGCCGCAGGCAAATACCGCTCTCATTTCGGCGCTCATCCGCAGTGCGGAAGCCTGCCTTCTCGACAATTCCATAATACTCCCGATATCTCGGATAGTCAAACCCTAATATACCCGAGCATTGCCCCGCGCCGCCCGCTTCACGCTTTTTTCGGCTCCGGCTGCACGCAAACACCATGCAAAAACACTTTTTTCAGCGCCAGATCCCGATCAAGGATCAGAAGATCCGCGAACTTGCCCGCCGCCAGACTGCCGTGTTCTTCGTAAATGCCGATTGCCTTCGCGGGATTGACCGCAGCGCACTTCACGGCGGAAGCCAGAGGGATTCCCATCTCCTTCACCGCAATGCGCAGGCAGTCCGTCAGATTCGTGACGGAACCGGCCAAAGTCCCGTCCGCCAAGAGCGCGCGTCTGCCTTTCACGAACACCTTTTGTCCGCCAAGCTCATACGCCCCGTCCGGCATGCCTGTCGCTTCCATGCTGTCGCTGATAAAGATGATGCGGTCGTCCCCGAACAGGCGGAAAGCCGCTCTCACCATCGCCGGATGCACATGCATGCCGTCGCAGATCAACTCCGCCCGACACTTTTCATCATCCGCAGCGGCGGCGATCGGCCCCGGCTCCCTATGCAAAAGAGGCGACATCGCGTTAAAAAGGTGCGTTAGCTGGGAAGCCCCGTTTCGGAACGCTTCGCAGGCCGTCTCGTAATCCGCCGCCGTGTGCGCGAGCGAAACGGTCACACTGCCCGAAAGCGTCCGGATAAGCTCCATCGCGCCCTCCGTCTCCGGGGCAAGCGCCACGGTCTTAAACGCCCCGCCGGACGCCTCCTGCAGCCGCCGAAAAAGCGCAAGATCCGGCTTTCGGATGTCGTCCGCCTTCTGCGCTCCCTTTTTCTTTTCGCTGATAAACGGGCCTTCCATGTACAATCCCTGCAGAGTGGCACCGTATCCGCAATCTCCGGCAGCATCCTCACAGACGCAGCTTCCTTCTCCTGCCCCGGACACGGAAGCTCTGCCCGTGCATATATCGGAATCGCCTGCAGCCTGCGCTTCCCGCACGGCGCGGGCGATCTTCATCAGCGTTTCCTCCGGCACCGTCATCGTGGCCGGTGTAATAGAAGTGATCCCCTGACTCAGCTCATATCCCGCGATTACCCGGAAAGCCTCCGCCGTCCCGTCGCAGCAATCATATCCGGCGCAGCCATGAAAATGAATGTCCACAAGCCCCGGAATCACATAGCCGCCCTTGGCGTCTACGATCTCCTCCGGCGCCTCCAACGCCCGATACTCTTCCTCCGTCACGATCCGCTCCCCAAAGAAATACAGGGGATTCTCGTGAAAGAATCCCCTCTCGTCAAATACCAGTCCGTTTTGAATACGGTATTTTTTCAAAATATCCTCCCGGAAAAGTCCTCTGAATACTTATTCTGTTTTGCCTTTCCCTATTTCACCACGATATTGATAATCTTGTTCGGGACGTAGATCTCCTTTACGACCGTCTTCCCGTCCACATACGCTGCGATCTTCCCATCCGCCTTCGCAAGAGAAAGCGCCTCGTCCTTGCCGCAGTCGGTCGGAAGCGTGACCGTCCCGCGCACCTTGCCGTTGATCTGGACGCCGATCTCGATCGTCTCATCGATCGTCTTACTCTCGTCGTACTGGGGCCACGCAGACACAGACAGAAAATCCGTGTGTCCCAGACTTTCCCAAATCTCTTCCGTCAGATGCGGCGCGAACGGCGAGAGAAGCTTTATGAAGATCTCGAGCTGTTCTTTGCTCAGCGCCCCCGCGCTGTAGATCGTGTTCGTGAGCGTCATCAACGCCGCGATCGCCGTATTGAATTTGACTTCTTCTATGTCAGAAGACACCTTCTTGATCGTCTTGTGGAAGCTTGTTTCCAGCTTCTGTGTGGACGGATCGTCGCTCACCAGATCGGTCATGCCCGCCACACGCTCGAGGAAACGCTTACAGCCTCTCATCGAATTATCATTCCACGGAGCGGCCGCGCCGTAATCGCCCATAAAGAGCACATAGGTGCGCAGCGTATCCGCGCCGTAATCCTCCACGATATCAAGCGGATCGATCACGTTCCCCTTGGATTTGCTCATCTTGTCGCCGTCCGGCCCGAGGATCAGTCCTTGGATCGAACGCTTTGCATACGGCTCCGGCGTGTTTACCTCGCCGATGTCGTACAGGAAATGATGCCAGAAGCGAGAGTAGATCATATGTCTGGTGACATGCTCCATGCCGCCGTTGTACCAGTCCACCGGCATCCAGTATTCCAGCTTCTTCCTGTCTGCGATCGCATGATCGTTGTTCGGGTCGATGTACCGCAGGAAATACCACGAGGAACCGGCCCACTGCGGCATCGTATCCGTCTCGCGTTTCGCGTCCCCGCCGCACTTCGGGCACTTGCAGTTCACATAGGAATCAATCTTCGCGAGCGGCGACTCACCGTCCTCGCCCGGCTCAAAATTCTCAACGTCAGGCAGGCGCAGCGGCAGCTCCTCATAAGGCACCGGCACAACGCCGCAGCTCGGGCAGTGGATAAGCGGAATCGGCTCACCCCAGTATCTCTGGCGATTGAACGCCCAGTCCTTCATCTTGAACTGCACGCCTGCCTCGCCAATGCCCATCTTTTTGATCTCCTCGATCACACGCGCGATCGAATCCTTCTTGTTCGTATAGCCGTTCAAAAACTCTGAATTAATCATCTCGCCGTCGCCGGTGTAGGCTTCCTTCGTGGTGTCTCCGCCCTTGATGACCTCGATGATATCAATGCCGAACTTCTTCGCGAAGTCATAGTCTCTCTGGTCGTGCGCCGGCACCGCCATGATCGCGCCGGTACCGTAGCCCATCATGACATAGTCCGCGATGAAGATCGGGATCTCCTTGCCGTTCAACGGATTAATCGCCGTGAGCCCGTCGATCCGCACGCCGGTCTTATCCTTGACGAGCTGGGTGCGCTCAAACTCCGTCTTCTTCGTACACTCCGCGCGGTACGCTTCGATCGCGTCCATGTTTGCGATCCGATCCGCATACTTATCGATCATCGGATGCTCCGGCGCGATAACCATAAACGTGACGCCGAACAGCGTATCCGGACGCGTCGTGTAGATCTCCAGCTTCTCATCCGTCCCCTTCACGTCGAACCAGACAAACGCGCCGGTCGATTTGCCGATCCAGTTCTCCTGCTGCTGTTTGACGTTCTTCGGATAATCCACATCCGCAAGCCCCTCGAGCAGCTTGTCCGCGTACTCCGTGATCTTCAGATACCAGACGGTCTTGGACTTCTGCACGACGTCGCTGTGGCAGATGTCGCACTTGCCACCCTGACTGTCCTCGTTCGAGAGCACGACCTTGCAGCTCGGACAATAATTCACGAGCGCCGTGTCGCGGAACACCAGCCCGTGCTCAAACATCTTCAGGAAAATATACTGCGTCCATTTATAATAATTCTCGTCCGTCGTGTCGATCACGCGGCTCCAATCGAAGGAAAAGCCCACCTTCTTGAGCTGGTTGGAAAACTTCTCGATATTTTTGTCCGTGATGATCCGCGGATGCGTCGACGTCTTGATCGCGTAATTCTCCGTCGGCAGTCCGAACGCGTCAAAACCGATCGGGAACAGGACGTTGTAGCCCTGCATGCGACGCTTCCTTGCGACCACCTCAATGCTCGAATATGCCTTGATATGGCCGACGTGCATGCCGGCTCCGCTCGGATACGGGAACTCGACCAGCCCGTAGAATTTCGGTCGATCGTCAAAATCGGCAGCCTCGAACACCTTGCTCTCCTGCCACCGCTTCTGCCATTTCGGCTCGATCAGCTTAAAGTTATGTTTCATAACAGACTCCTCCTAAACTGCCTCCTGATTTATATTTTGCGGCATCGGCGGTAAACGCCTCGGCCCGAATGATAACGAATGGTAACATTATACAACCATTTTCTGTAAAAGTCTACGCGGAACCGCAGATTTTTGCGCTTCACGAAACCCCAACCGCCTCTTATATCACTTTCCTGCGGCCTACTTCAAACGCTTCGGTCCCAGATTCCCTTCCTTATAATGCTTCCGGCACAGCGCCGTGTAGCTGTCGTTGCCACCCACGACGATCTGCGCGCCGTCGCGCACGATCTCCCCGTTTTCATTGAAGCGCGTGTTGCAGGACGCGCCCTGCCCGCACCAGCAGACCGTCTTCAGCTCCTCAATGACGTCGGCCCAAGCCAGCAGCCACATGCTTCCCTCGAAGAGCTCCCGGCGAAAATCCGTCCGCAATCCATAGCAGATCACCGGAATCCCCAAGTCATCCACGATATGCACAAACAGTTCGACATCAGCCTTTTTGCAGAACTGCGCCTCGTCCACGATCACGCAGTCATACGCGCGGATTTGCTCGTCGCTCATCGCCGTCAGTTCCTCTACGTAAATGCATTTCTGCTCGAGTCCCATGCGGCTTCGGATCACGCCCACATCGCGCGTATCGATCTTCGGCTTCACAAGCAGCGCCCGTTTCCCGCGCTCATAGTAGTTGTACGCCGCCATCAGCGCATTCGCCGTCTTCGAGCTGCCCATCGCACCGTGCCTGAAATATAACTTCGCCATACCTTTTCTCCTTTATCGTTCCTACCGCATGCTCCTTAGCTCCCTCCGGCACTCCTCGCACGCCCGGTACGGATAGCCGAGCGGCAGCGGCCTGCCGCAGTACGGACAGCGCGCGATATAATCCGCCTTGCCCTTCGTCAGATAGCGCATAATGTTTGCCTCGGTCTTCTCCCTTTCGCGCTTCAGCCATTTCTCGTCGATGATCTTCCCCATGCGCTGAGAAAATTGATAATACAGATCAAGCTGCTTGTAATACGTCTCATACTGCAAGATCCCCTGCCAACCTCTGCGCTCGAGCCGCGGCTTCGGAAGCGACACGTCCGCCGAATAAGTCCGGCAATAGTCTAGCCACAGATCCACCACACGCTTGTCCTTGATATCGATCGGGCACGTAATCATGCGGTAAAGCATGCGCTTGTTGTCAAAATCCTCGATCTGTCCCTTCACCTTGTAGGCCAGCTCATACAAAAACAAAGCCTCATCCACATTTTCTTTCTCAAACGGAGCGGACGGCGCGACAGAATGCCAAACCTTCAGAATATCGTCCATCGGCTCGTCCAGATCCAGAAGCACCTGCGGGAAGCCAAGGCTCACCTTCTCGATCGGAAGCTCCGGCTCCGCATATTTTTCCCTGATATAATCCAGCTCGTCCTCGCCCATCGCCGTGATATATCCGGTATCGTAAATCCCGTACCGGCCTGCCCTGCCCGCGATCTGCTTGATCTCTCCGGTCTTCAACGGCCGGCGGTCCGTCCCGTCGAACTTATCCGCCTGAAGGAAAATGATGCGTTCTACCGGCAGATTCAGCCCCATACCGATCGCGTCTGTCGAGACAACCACCTTCGTCTTCCCGCTCGTGAACAGCCGCATCTGGCGGCGGCGGATCTCCGGCGGCAAGCTCCCGTAAATAATGCTCGTGTTGACGTCGCACTCCTCGAGACGGCCGGCCACGTCAAGCACCGATTTCTTGGAAAATGTAATCAACGCGTCGCCCTTGCGCACGTCGTCCGGAAACTCGAACGGCTTGTCCTCAAAGACCAGCTTCGTCTTGCGCTCATAACGATGGATCTCATAGGTATCGCCGCACAGCTCGATCAGATGCTTCAGCACCTCCTCCGCGGTCGGACTGGAACAGACATGGATCTCCTGCGCCTTCAGCCCGAGGATCGCCCGCGTCCACGAATGTCCGCGCTCCGGATCCGCCATCATCTGCGCCTCGTCGATCACCGCTACCTCGTATTGTTCGTCGAGATCCGCCATCTCGATCGTCGACGCCGTGACGCGGCTGTCCGGCTCCTCAATGCACTCCTGCCCGGTCAACATCGTGCAGGGTACTCCGAAATCCATCATGCGCTCGTACACCTCCAGCGCGAGCAGCCGCAGCGGCCCCAGATACGCGCCGCGGTTTACCAGCTTCAGCCGTTCCAGAGCCTGAAATGTCTTTCCGCTGTTCGTCGGCCCGATATGCAGGAT
This sequence comes from uncultured Lachnospiraceae bacterium, assembly GCA_947627245.1. Lineage (GTDB taxonomy): Bacteria > Bacillota > Clostridia > Lachnospirales > Lachnospiraceae > Choladousia. The sequence goes on from CANQVH010000048.1 coordinate 7,128, forward strand.
AAAATGCCGCTTCATCTCCAGTGCTTCCGGAAACTCCAGCTCCGGGCGCGTCGGCACAAGGTCAAGGATCTTGCTCTCCAATTGGAAATGCACGTAGCGCGGATACAGCACAAACAGCGGTTTGCTGCAGATCGCGCCCGGCATCTGCCTTTGCAGAAAGGCAAGAAATTCTCCGTTCAGCGCGTCCCGCTGCTGCGGAAGGAGAAGCCCCAGATCAAGCTGTATCAGCTTCGGGATCATGTCCTCGCGAACCATTTTCAGCACCTTCTCACGCTGCCTGCGCACCGCGAAGTACATGATATTTTTAATCTGCTTGTGATAATCCTCCAGAACATTGCTGCTCACGCGCGACGGCCTTGCCCCTTTCAGCGTCCGCCAGACACGCGCGGCGCGCCCTTCCAGATCCGTCAGGTTGCCCGGCCGCTTCTGTTTTCTCCTCGCCTGCATTTCATACTGCGAAATATAAAAATGGATCAATTTTTTCGTCTGTATCATAATCTGCCCGTTCTCTTTCCCTTTCGCCATTGATACATAGTATATATCAAAAAACCTTTTCTGTTAATCATTTTCTTCAAAATAATATTTCTCCGTTCTTTCATTGAAAAAAATGCATTACAATGGTATACTTTTTCATGCGCGGCGCATATCCCGTTCGTTCGGGAGCTGCACGTGAAATACGTTTGTCTGGTTTTAAGGAGGTTCTGTTTATGCTGGTTCCCGTACTTTTGTTTATCGTTGGTCTGCTGCTTCTGATTAAAGGCGGCGACTGGTTTGTGGACGGCGCGACCGGAATCGCGCACCACTTTCATATTCCGGAGCTGCTGATCGGGGCGACAGTCGTCTCCATCGGCACCACGCTCCCCGAGGTCATGGTCTCCGCGTCGGCCGCTTTTTCCGGTCACGGCGAGATCGCTTACGGCAACGCGATCGGTTCCATCATCTGCAACACGTCCCTGATCGCGGCGCTGACGATCGCAATACGTCCCGGAAACGTCGACCGAAAGACATTGATCTCCCCGGTTCTGTTCTTCTTCGCGGCAGCCGCCTTCTATGCGTTTACCGCCTACACGAGCGGGCATTTCAGCCGCACGACAGGCTTCCTTCTGCTCGGGCTCTTCGTCGTCTATATGGTCTACACGGTATTGCAGATGAAGGGACAACATACGACTCCCGCTCCGGCAGCGGAATCCGCCTCCAAAGACGGAAGCTCCGGAAATGATAATTCCGGCTCCGAACCCGCGGAGCAGGAAAACAGCATGGGCAAAAACATTGTACTTCTCATCGTCGGAGCCGTCCTGATCGCCATCGGCGCAAGGCTGCTCGTCGACAACGGCACCCTGATCGCGCAGGCACTCGGCGTACCGGAATCCGTGATCGCGCTGACCTTCGTCGCGCTCGGCACCTCGCTGCCGGAGCTTGTGACCGCGATCACCTCTCTCGCGAAAGGACATGGAGCCCTCTCTCTGGGCAACGTCATCGGAGCCAACCTGTTCAACCTCGTGCTTGTCAGCGGCATCTCCATCGCAATCGCTCCGTTCGACATTCCGCAGAGCTCCGTCGTGGCAGGACACAACGCATCGCTCGCCGTCGACATCCCGGTCATGTTCTTTGTCATGCTGCTCATGACCGTCCCGGCGATCCTCCGCAACAAGCTGGCGCGCGTGCAGGGGATTCTGCTGCTGTGCATCTATGCGGCCTACTGCGTGTTCCAGTTTACGATGTAGGCGGCTGTTCTTTGGACATAAGAAAGCCCGGAACCTGTGAGGCCTTTCTTACATTGGTTCCGGGCTTTTTACTTTTTAGTTCTTGATTTTTTGCTTTCCGTTCTCGATCTTCCGTTTCTGTTTTCTCTTTCGCCATTTTGCGCATTTTATCCCAACACAAAACATTTATCGCACCGCGGCGGCGCGTCACACCGTAGCCTGCCTAAAGATCGTTCCCTTGTAGCGATCCAACGCCGTCAGCACGATCATGCCAAGGACTCCGCAGGAGATCACTTCCCCAATGCCTACGGTCAGCATCATGAACGGAATCGGAAGATTCACCCCATACCCGAACCGCAGCACAAACGGCACGATCAGCGTATTCGCCACGATCGGCGGCACCGGCGCAAGATACCGGCTCTTTTTCCGGAGCAGGTATGTACCCACGGCTCCGAGCAGCGTCGCAATGCTGCCGAACGCAATATCCGCCGGGATCCCGCCGCCTAAGATATTCGCGATCAGGCATCCCGCAAAGAGTCCGGGAACAGCCGCCGGCGTGAAGAACGGCAGGACCGTCAGCGCCTCGGAAACGCGCACCTGCACCTCCCCGAAGGAAAACGGCGCAAACAGCATCGTCAGCACGACGTAGACTGCGGCGATCGCCGCCGCATGGACAAGGAACAATACTTTTCTGTCTTTCATATTCAGTTTTCTCCTTTAGTTTTGTTTTACGTCAGGAAGGTCTCGAACTGACGTTGATGCTTTGCCGCAAAGCCCGTGTTTTCGGGCATTGCAACGATGGAGAGTATAACACGGAATCAACGAAAAAGCAAGCCTTGTCCAGAATTTGTCCAAAATGAGAAATTTAGGGTAGTCATTGAAAATGAACTGTGCCTGAGGATAGCCTTTAAAACCTGCACCAGCATACCCAGCTTGGTATTATAGGTTTCTTTAACTTTTCAGATATACTTCTCCATCCCTCATCTCAAATGTTTTATCCATCTCCTTCATTTTCTGGATGTCCTTACTTATTAATGCAACATCATCTTTTGCGCTGATTATGTTGTTCAATACCCACAGAGTAATAAAAACAATTATTATCTTTCCATACAATTTTGTATTGAGAAACAGGTTTAGAACAGGGAGAAAAGCGAGCGCGAATATTATAATGTAAATGTATTTTTTCTTTCTCAACTCAAATATCCTTTTCTCCAGATTCGCCTCCTTAAGCTCCTTATATTCCTGCATAGCTTTTTCCTTATATTCTTTCTCTTTTTTCTTCGCATTTATACATGTAACATTTAAGGCGCTTATCGCTTTATAAGTCGGGTAATAGGACAGTTTCGCCTGCTCAATTTCCGCTATCTGTTTAAGTTCCTTTTCCTCAACCTCCTTTTTTTGCTTTATGCTATCCCGCATTTGCTCCGCTTCTTCGGCTGTTTCGTATTTTACATTTCCAACATATTTTTTTCTCTCAATATCTGCTTGTTCACGAGTCGCATAAGTCACTCCCATTACAGTTCTCATTTCAATTTCAAGCCGTTCAAATCTTTCCTTCAATTCCAAAATAATGCTTTTGCCACAGCCTGTTTTTTCATTGATCGTTTCAATCAAAGCAATTGCATGAGAAACTGTTTCCGCATTTTTTAAGTTACATTTATTGTACTCCAACAAAACCTGATCCACCTGCCGCTGAACGGTCAGAATGCTTTCATTCGTATCCTCAGGCTCTTTCTCCATATATTCTGTCGGCTTAAAGATAATATTGCTACGTCCCTCCTGTCCGGATACATAATCCGAAAGATAATCATAAACAATCCGCAGTTCTTCTGATTTGCTTTTGTCCAAGATACAGCAGTAATTATTGATATTAGGAAGTATATCTGCGGACTCTATGATATCGTTCCTTATCTTCTGGATCGACTCTTCATTTTGTGCTATGCTTAACTGCTTCGAATAGAACAACAGTATTGCCTTTTCCAAAACACCTTCTCCAAGTGCATAGCAATTCCCTATAGCATATAATTCCTCTTTCATTCTTTTTACAGCATCTTTACTATTATAATCAATGCTGTTTACTTTCAGTGCAAGAATCCGTCCCAGTATTTTATTTATACGGTCTTCTATCTTCTGGTCTTCACTGGAATAGAATAATCTTAGAACAAATATCTTCTGGAACCAGCCTTCGATCTCACGGTCACTTAATCCCTGTTTATGCGCAATATACTTTTCAATGTTTCCTACTGCACATTCTACATCCTTTTGGAATCTCGATTTCATCTCCTTCTCAGAGCTGAATTCTTTGTAAGCCTTTACTATCTCTACAACAGCTTCTCTTCCCTGCGTATCATTAGCATTCCGGACGGATATAAGATAATCTCTGCACGCCTTATCGCAGAAATCATAGGCAAAAAGAAGACTATCTTCTTGTACGGCCTTTCCCAATTTCTGACTATATATAATCTTTAATGCCAGCATACGCTGGTACAGATCAGAGTTCGAATTTTTTGAAGCATCGCTTTTTTGCAAATTAGATATTGTATTTTTGAGTCTTACGGTATATTCAAAATATTTGCCTGATACATCCGAGTCAGGATACCGTTGTCCATATAGAACAAGACAATCCATTGCCTGCATAAACTCCTGCAGGCTTATTACAGCCATATCACTTGTAAAAGCCACTATAAATTCCTGGTCGAATACATCTACATCATTTTTATGCTGTGAAATATAGTCTCTGAAAGAATACAATTCTTTTTCATAATTTTTATATTCACCTGCTTTGATTTCCTTGAATATAGCATGATAAAAATCAGTGCTGTACTTTCTTTTATCAGCCTCACTGTTGTATTCCTCGTCTCTGATACTATATATCACCTCACAATACTCAGTTGCATTGTTTAGATTTACTTTTTCAAGTAATGTCTTATAGATAGATTGATCAAGGCTGCGTCTTCCGGCATCTGTCAGATAGACTATCTTCTTCAATACGCTGATCTCTCTGTATGTTTTCATTATCACAACTGCATTACCTGCATCATATTCCAGAGATGCAGCCAATGTTTTTTGTAAATCAAAATTAAATTTCTTTGCAATTTCATTCAATGTTTCATAAATTTCTGGATTTGGAAACGCTGTCAGAATAGCTCTGTATGTATCAATATGGTAGGGATTCAGCGTAAGCAACCGAATTGCTGCCGTCTCACGGACTTCCACATTCTCAGACAACAACTGATCCTTTGCATCCTGTTCTTCCTTATCCCTTCTATGCCAGATGCAATCAGGACATTGCTGCCTGATTGCCTGCAGGGTATCCTTGCACACTGTTGACGCAATTTCATCTGCCTTTGCCGGTATATTGTCAAAAACCGATAATGCCTTCTTCCTTTTCTTCTCATAGTTCATCTGTGAGCCCGCATTGCCGACAGCATTTACCGCTGAATGTGCCATTCCTGTTGCCATATTCATAGCCCCTGCAGTAATCGCGCCTTTTATCGCTCCGCCTAATCCGAAACCTCCTCCCTGCCATCTTCCTCTCATGTCCTTTCTCAGATTTCTATACTCTGCTTCCATTTCTTTCTGTTGCTTGCTGTCTTTGACAACACCCATAGCATAGAATATCTGGGTCTTCCATGTTTCTATGCATTCAGATACTTTCTGCTCTATCTGCTCACAATCATGCAAGTCAAACATGGCTTTCATTTTAGACAATTGACCAGTTATACTTATATCAAACTCCATAATAACTCCAAAGATATCCGCAAAGACATCTTCGGAGCCTTTGTTAATCTTCTCATAGCTTTCCTTCGTCGTTTCAGAGATGTCAGCAAATTGTTTTTCAAGGTAATTCTCCAGATAATACCTTCCATCAATGCTGAAAGTTTTATCCCAAAGCACATAATCCATCATCGGGTATTTTCCATCCAAAAAACTATTAAGTTTCTTTTGCTTTTTAATTTGCGAAGCTTTTACTCTCTCCTCCTCCAACTGTTTTCTTTTTTCAATAATCCCACTCTTTGCCTCAAATCTCGGAATAATCTTTTTTATCTCATCACTGGATAGCCCCTTATCCCGCCCTGACTTTTCTATTTTTTTCATTGCAGCTTCACTAAGCTGAAAGTCTTTAGACTGGCTATACTCGGCTTCTAATTCTTTTTCCAATTCCTCAATGCGTTTTTTTGTTTCGATGGCCAGCGATTCTATTACATCCTCTTTCAGTCCAGAATATTTTCGTAACGCCAAGCTTGTCCCGGAAATCGTTCCATTATCTGCATATTCATCGACCAGTTTCTGTACAGTTTTTCGTTTTTCTACAATCTTATGATCCAAAACATACTTATCAATAAAATGTCCTACGTCCTCTTTCGCAAAGCCAAGTCTGACACAATAAGAATATACCTCGTTCCACTCATCATCGGTCAGCCCAAATTTAAATATGCCACGAAAAAGATGATTTATTAAATTATTGACTTTCAGTATAAGCGATTGAAGCTCTGCAACTTTCTTGTCCACATCTGAACTGCTCATACTATAAAACGGTGCTTTTTCATAGAAAACTTTTGCTTCAATCTCTCTTCCACAAAAATAAGCCTCCAATACTCCATTCCAGATTGCAGTAATATATTCCTGCCTTAAATTGGCGTCATATCCTCCGGATGTTTCCACACTGTCACCTTGTTTTGTTTCGTTCCCATATGCTTGTAATTGAGGTAATTTCTTCCCGCAGTTATAACAATACTTAGCATTATCAGCATTTTGTTTTCCGCATTCCTGACAATACATACAATGCCCTCCCCTGTAAATTCTTTTTCCGATAAATATTCAAATTTCTATTTGTCAAATCGTCTCTTTAAGGCCATACAATAAGATATGGTAAAAAACAGCAGCACAAATATCGATATCCATTGTGATGTCGAAAATACTCCCCATATCCCCCTTACAGAATCCCCTCTCAGAAATTCAATAAAAAAGCGGAATGACGCATACGCAATCAAGTATAATCTCAGCGGATCAGAAGTTTCCCTTCTCTCATACCAAAGCAACAGAAAGAACAATAAAAACTCGTAACTTGATTCCATAATCTGTACTGGGATTCTGTCTAACTCTGCAAAGTTACCCAGATGTATGGGTGGGTTCAATCTTCTCCCGTAACAGCACCCCGCCAAAAAACAGCCTATTCTTCCAAATCCATGGAACAATGGTATTGCCGGAGCCGTCACCTTTATTATCCGCTCTCGGAGAGCAGAATCTGATCTCGTGAGAAGGTATATGGTACATATAACGCCAAATAGTCCACCGTAAAATACATACCCACTGTATATGATCTGTGAGAACACATTCCTTATTGAAAAGTCTTTTATTAAATCAGGAAGCTGAGTAAGTACAAATAATATTTTGCTCCCAATATAACCGCCTATCACACACATAATAAACGTCTTTATAAACGTCGTAAAATCAACTTTATACTTACCCAGCCGAAAATAGATAAATAAAAGTGCCAAAAAACCACCTATAAATGCCATCACTGCATACGAAGGTAATACAATATATATATACGGATACATAATTACTCCAAATCCATCTCCTGCTCGAACTCTTGAATCATGTCAGATCCTATTCCTCCTGATTTAATACATCCTCCGCATCCATTCAGGCATGCCACCATCTTTTCGTCTTCTTCAGAACCGCCAAAGAAAAACCCGGCTGCCTTATCTCCTTCAAAGCTTGCGCTCGTACAGCCAAAATAGGAGTGCTTTTGTTCTTGTCCACAACCCAGACATCCGCCCCCATAATAGGTTATATCGCATCCGGTTACGCTTGCTTTGTCATCCGGATCATTGGTGTTTCGTTTACCGTTAATAAATTTCTCGGATTGAGCCCACAAACATGTATTACATCCCTTTCCCGGACCGCAAAGCCCACCGCATCCCGGAATTGAGCAGCCTCCTCCTTCTAAATAATCTTCATCCACTCTTCCACACCTGATTCCCTCACATTTCTTTTTCCCACATCCTGTAATGCAGAGCAGGCCAAAACAAAACAGGCATACTGAAAAAATGATAAATAACTGTTCACTTTTTGTCTTATCATTGAGTCCCTTTATCCACTTCATAACTATCCATTCCTTCCGTTTTTCTAGAAATTCATATACTCCTATCCTACAGAATAATCAGCATGGTATAAAAGATGTAATTTACTCATCGGAAACGCTGTTTGTTGGCAGTTTAATGTTTATCCAGTCCTCCACGATGCACTGACCATACGTATTATCTCCTACAGCTACCACGGTTCCGTCCGAGCGCACCCCCACCGTGTGGCGCCCTCCTGCCGATACTGCTACGATATCTGTCCAGCCTTCCATATCACACTGGCCGTATTCATTTTCTCCTACGGCCACAACGGTTCCGTCTGAACACAAACCTACCGTGTGGTGTTCTCCTGCCGATACTGATACAATATTCCTCCAATCCTCAACATCACACTGGCCTTCTCCATTATTTCCCACAGCTACCGCAGTTCCGTCTGAACGTAAGCCTACGGTGTGACTGCCACCTGCAGATACCGCCACAATGTCTGTCCAGCCCTCTACGTTGCACCGGGTATCTTCAGACATAAACCACGCGCCCCCCACAGCCACTACGGTTCCATCTGAACGGAGACCTACTGTATGCTCCTCGCCCGCTGACACCGCTATGATATCTGTCCAGTCTTCTACGTTACACTGATTAATCCTATTGCTCCCCACAGCCACCACGGTTCCATCCGAATGGAGACCTACTGTATGCTCTCCTCCTGCTGATATAGCTACGATGTCTGTCCAGTCCCCTACCATACACTGGCCATCTTCATATGCTCCCATAGCCACTACGGTTCCGTCTGAACATAGGCCTACTGTATGACTGCCGCCTGCTGACACCGCTATGATGTCTGTCCAGTTCTTCAAATCTCCGTCTTCTCTCGTAGCTATCACGGTTCCGTCTGAACGCAGGCCTACTGTGCGCCACTCACCTGTCGATATCTCTACACTATCTGACCAAACTACCATATTGCATTGTCCAGAGGAATGACTTCCCACAGCCACCACGGTTCCGTCTGAACGTAAGCCTACCGTATGATCTATACCTGCCGATATCTCTACAATGTTTGTCCAATCCCCAACATCGCACTGCCCGGATGCATATTGGTCTCCAACAGCCACCACGGTTCCATCCGAACGTAAGCCTACTGTGGAATTATCACCTGCGGATATAGCTACGATATCTGTCCAGTCCCCAACCTTACACCGTCGATATGCGTGCTCCCCCACGGCTACCACGGTTCCGTCCGAACGCAACCCTACTGTGTGACTGTCACCTGCCGATACTGCTATGATATCTGTCCAATCATCCACATTGCACTGACCGTCTGACGAATCATACACCTCATTATACCCTGTAGCAACCACGGTTCCGTCTGAACATAAGCCTACTGTATGCCTGCCGCCTGCCGATATCGCTACAATGTTTCTCCAATCCTCAACATCACACTGGCCTTCTCCATTATATCCTACAGCCACCACGGTTCCGTCTGAACGTAAGCCTACTGTGTGACTTCCACCTTCCGATACTGCTATGATATCTGTCCAATCATCCACCTCGCATGGACCTAAATAATGATTCCCCAAATAATCTGTCGTCTCAGCATTATTGCCAACAGCAACCACGGTTCCGTCTGAACACAAACCTACCGTGTGGTGTTCTCCTGCCGATACTGATACAATATTCCTCCAATCCTCAACATCACACTGGCCTTCCCCATTCTCGCCTACGGCAATCACGGTTCCATCCGAACGTATGCCCACTGTGTAATGATGACCTGCCGAAATCGTTTCATTGCCATATAAATAATTCCCTATGTTCTCTTCATAAGATACATCTGTATCCTCACCCTCAGAATAGGATATGGTTTCATCAGCATCACCAGAAATAGTTTCATCTCCATACAATAAATTTTCTATGTCTCCTTCATATGGCTCATCCGTATCTTCCTCCTCAGAATCAGGCATGGCTTCATTGAAATCGTCAGGTACATCATTGCTTACCGTTTGCACTGGCTCACCCTCTATATCCTTTTTGCCACCGCCCATGTGCAGCCCAAATACAAGAATTAGAGTTATGCAAACGCCTATAATAACAAGCTTCGAGTGTGAAGCAAAGAACGTGCTTTTCCCTTTCAACACATCCCTTGTTTTGACGACTTGTTTAGATATACCTTTTGGTTCAACTTTCATACCACATTTCCCGCAAAAGTTTGCATTCATTTTTATTGGGCTTCCACATTTGGGACACTTCATGTTTTTCTTTCCTTTCGTCGTTGTATTTAGCGGGTATCTTTTATTACCTCTTTCTTCCCTTACCCTTCCCATGTAATTTCCTCTTGTTTTCAATCAAATCAACTACCGGATTGATTAACTGTATTCCTTTTTAACTGCACATTTCATCTATATATTTAACTTTTTTATTTTGCAATATAAGTCTTCCGATTTTGCTTAATATGTAAATTCGTTAAAATTATACGATAAAGAATATTAAAGTGCAACGAAATAATGAATAAAATTAACGAAAGAAGAGAGGTTTGTCTATGATAGATGTCTTAGCACGAATCACATATCTCAGAGAACAGAAACGCTGGTCAGAATATCAGCTTGCAGAACAGTCTGGCCTCACACAGTCTACAATCTCCTCATGGTACAGGAAGAACATAGTGCCATCCATACCATCACTGGAAAAGGTCTGTACTGCATTAGGAATCACTCTGTCACAATTCTTTGCTGAGGACTCCGAATCCTTTTCAATGACTTCCTCTCAAAAAAAGCTACTGGAAGAATCCAGCAGGCTCACCCCGACACAACAAAATGCTCTGATTGCGTTCTTCAAAACCTTATGAAGCAACAGCCAGCATATGCAAACTGGCATGTTGCTTTTTGATTATCTAAAATTATAGCCATGTTTAAATCCTTTGAAAATCCTCCTTCTTCCCTTGACGCTGCAATATGGAAAGCCCTATTCTTATAGGCTCCGAATTCCTGTTCTCCCATACTTCCTCTGTCGGCCTCTAAATAACCAAGTACATCTCCCTTCAGTTCCTGAACTGTCTTATCATCTTGAGAGATCTTCTGAGGCATCCAACCATCGCATCTGAAACAAATTTTATGTACAAAATGAAAAAACAGGTTATAATATTCAAGTAGAAACCTTATTTTATACTTGAAAATGAAACCTAAGTATATCAAGCCATACTTCAGAGTCTTATGTTGAACAGGAGGTATAATATATGGTTGCAGTTCAAGGTGTTTATGAGAACGACCAGATACAGTTAGAAGAAGCAGCGCCTATGGAAAGAGCAAATGTGATTGTGATTTTCCCAGAGAATCATATCGTGAAAAATGAGCAGTCAGATCAAATATCCCGAAAACTATTTGAAGAATTTACAGGAAGCATCAACAGAATAATTGACGAAAAGAAAGAACCAGAGGCAGCGAGAAATGAAAAATATGCGAATATTGATTGACACAATATCATACTGGACTGGCTGATGTGTCGTGAACCTTTTCAGGCGCATGCAAGATGGATTATGCAGGAAAGTATGTTTGATGATCTTGAAGGATATGTAACTGCACATTCCCTAACTGACTTATTTTACATCCCGCGAAAAGACTTTTCAAACTCTCCTGTTCAGCCATTGTTACCGGAAGCGTTCATTGCGATCTGTCAGAAAGGAAACTGAAACAGAATGCTGTTAGGACAAAAATCCTGTTCAAAATGGGACAAAAATACCCGATATATGACAAAAATGTAATAGCCCGAAAACACTGTGTTTTCGGGCTATTTGGCACATTACGGGTATTAGCAAAACTGTAATTTTAGAAGGTAATCCTTGTCCAAAATTATTACCTATTTGATTTTGGAATTTGCAGATACTCTAGCAACGCACCTTCCAAAAGTCTGGAATAGTTTACCTTTTGCTCCTCTGCGATTCTTTTCAGCCATGCGGGAAGTGTGATATTCGTTTTAACGCGCTCATTATCCCGCTTCATTCTGTAGAGATCCGGGTGAATTGTAACCGGCATTATGATCATCCCCTCAGTTATATCTTGAGGCAAGGATACAGATGGCGTCGGAATTTCCTCGCCGTCACACTCCATGCCGTACACATGAAGGCTCGCAGCCTCCGCTGCCATTTGCTGTGCTTCCGCGAGGTTTTCCCCAAAGCTGAAACAACCCGGAAGATCCGGAAAAGAGATGCCATAGCTACCATCTTCGCCGGGTTCCAGTACCGCAAGGTAGGTCAGGTTTAACATCGGAATCGCTCCTTTCAGTCCAATAAATACTCGGCAGAAACTATTTAAGTCCCGCCTGCTTTAGTATGTTGTTAAGGGTTCCCGGAGGTATCTCTTTTTTGGAATGAATTGCTACAGTTACCTTTCCGGGTTTTATCGGGTGTTTAAGCTGCATGTGTGAACCGTCTTGATCTACTGTATACCATCCATCTTTGTGGAGTATTTTTAGTATCTCTCGTGCATTCAAGCCTTATCCCTCCCTCAAATATATTATACGCATAAATCATGCGCGTGTCAAATATTTTGCGCACAATCTATGCGTATATTTAAATAACTGCTACATAAAAACAAGATCAAAAAAATAATATTTTCTGTGTCTACTTTTCTTGACTGCTACACTTCCAATCCAAGAATTTGAAAATTCGTGAAAATTCCCGGAATCAAAATTGAGAAATTCGTGAAAAAGTATAATAATAAAATTGAATATTTCGGGAATAACAATCCATACAGGCTTTTCAGTATACGCGCAAAACAACTACGGAAATGAGGAAAATATGATATTCAAACGGAAAATCTATGAATCCATGCTTCATTGGAAGCGATTATCTCAAGGCTCTTCGGCGCTGCTTCTGGAAGGCGCCAGACGTACCGGGAAGAGCACTATTGTAAAATTCTTTGCCGAAAACGAATATGATGACTACTTGATACTCGACTTCGCGCAAGAGCGTAAAGATGTCAAAACCAACTTTGAAGAAAATATAGGCGATTTGAACACATTTTTCAGAAACCTTTTTTTGCTGAAAGGCAAAACTCTTCCCGAGAAAAAAGCCGTCATCATTTTTGATGAAGTGCAATTATTTCCTGCCGCAAGACAAGCGATCAAATATTTGGTGGCGGACGGACGATTCGATTACATTGAAACGGGATCGTTAATCTCCATCAAAAAAAATGTGCAGGATATCCTGATCCCCTCCGAGGAATACCGGCTGAAGATGTATCCTATGGATTTTGAGGAATTCCTGTGGGCTCAGGGCGACACGGTCACTCTGCCTGCAATACAAAATGCGTTTGAAAAAAAGAAAGCTTTGGGAGATGCCATCCACAGAAGGATCATGCAGCATTTTCGCACCTATATGACGGTCGGAGGAATGCCGCAGGCGGTTGCATCCCTGACAGAAGGCAAATCCTTTGAACAGATCGATTTCGTAAAGCGAAACATTCTCGCGCTCTATGAAGACGACCTGAAAAAATATGACAGCGACAGTACCGATAAGGCCTCCGTGATTTTTAAGACAATCCCGGAACAACTGGAAAATCACAACTCGCATTTCCGTTTCTCGGTCGTGGACAAAAATGCCCGCTATCGAAATTATGTCGATGCGGTAAATTTTGTCGCCGAGTCCATGATCGGGAACGAATGTATCAATGTTACAAAGCCGGAAGTGTCTCTGGAAGCGTTCGCAGACAGAAGCAATTTTAAATTATACATGGGTGACACGGGTCTTCTTGTAACACAGATGATGAAAAATCAGGATGCGACAGGAACAAACCTCTATAAAACATTAATCTTTGACAAGCTCGGAATCGACCAAGGGATGATACTGGAAAATATAATTGCGCAAATGCTCCGCACCAACGGATATGAATTATATTTTCATGAGTTTCTCTATCGTCCGCAGGATGCTGCAATCGAAAAAAAATACGAGATTGATTTTCTGATCGTCAAAAAGAAAAAACTATGTCCTATAGAGGTGAAATCCTCCGGATATAAATCGCACAAATCCTTCGACAATTTTATAGAGAAATATCATCTGCGAAATGAAGAAAAATATATTTTTTATTCCAAAGACCTGAGATATGAAAACGGTGTGCTGTATCTACCGTTTTATATGGCAGCCTGCATATAAAGTCAAGCTCGACTGTTTTACCCGCAATAAGCATTAACGCCCCTCCCAATCTAATCAAATCCAATCTAATCTAATAATTATTATAATTAGATTAGATTGGATCTGGTTTATAGAATGTTTGGATAAAATTTCTCAAATCTCTGCAGTATCGCAATCGGACTTGCAATCTCTCCCGCATAATCTTATAATAAAGGCGTCACACCAGTTCCGGGAGGAGTGCGGCAAGTCCGTATCGGAGGTGTCCGGTCTCACACTTGTTTATCCCGGGAACACGCTCCGGCTGGTGTGATTTTTTTGTCTCTACAGACAGATCCACTGAATGCCCTCATCCAGATCTGTTTTCCGGCTCACGCCGTCGTCGTCATACAGCTCGTATCTCGCGCCGCGGTCGGCAAAATGAACCAGCTCCAGCTCATCCCAGTCCACGTCCGCCACACACTCGCCGCCCTGCGCGAGCGGAAGAATATGTCCCTTGCGAATGAACAGCACAATCTCATCGAGCGGGATCTCCACATAATGGTGCCCGGCCGGCAAAGCAGTCTCCTCTACGATCTGCGCGTCCCGGAAGCGCACGAGCTTCATCTCCTCCGGCAGATAGACCGTGCGGCCGAGCGCGTTCTGCTCATATACCGGCGCGATCATAATGCTCTCACCGATCATCATCTGATCCTCCACGCGCCGCGCGACCGGATCCTTTCTCCACACGAAGCCAAACGGGCGGGCGTACATGCCGTCTGTCAGGGCCGCCTTCATATACTCGCTGTAGATATATGGCAACAGCCGATAGCGCAGCGCCAGAATGCCCCGGAATTTCTCCGTATCTTCAAACGCATACGGCTCCTGCCGCCTCGTCCCCATCGCCGAATGATTCCGAAACAGCGGCAGGAAAATCCCGAGCGCCAGCCAGCGAAGCAGCAGATCCCGCGTGCAGTTCTCGCCAAAGCCGCCGATGTCCGCACCTGTGTACAAAAATCCGCACATATTCAGCGACGGCATCATTTTCAAATTCATGAGCAAATGCGACCACCACGATTTGTTGTCGCCGGTCCAAATGCCTCCATATCGATGCATACCGATATAAGACGCGCGGGAGAACAGCAGGATCCTCCTCTCCGGCTCCAGCTCCTCGAACGCCTCTTCCGCCGAACGCGTCATATAATAGCCAAACAGATTATGTACCTTGTCGTGGCGTATTTTCTGCCCCCGATAATTGTGATAAAAGCTCCGGTAATCCTCCTCATTGTTGGAAAGAGTCTGCGTAAGGCTCTGAAACCGGAAAAAAGTATCTATATCCAGCTCTTTTGCCCTGTACTCTTCCAGCCTATCAAAAATTTCTTTCAGACGTTTCTCCGAGTAAAAGATCGCCGGCTCGTTCATATCGTTCCAGAAGCCTTCAATACCCGCATCGAGCAGTACCTTATATTTATGCCCAAACCACCGTCTCGCCTCGTCGTTGAGCATATCGGGAAAATGACACCTTCCGGGCCACACGCCGACGACAAATTCCTTCCCGTCCGCGTCCTTGCAGAAATATCCGTTCGCGATGCCCTCCTCGTAGACGTCATACCCCTCCTCGATCTTCACTCCCGCATCAATGATCGGAACGAGCCGGATCCCCTGCTCCTTCATTTCCCCGACCAGCTCCTCAAAATCCGGAAACGCCTCACGGTCAATCGTAAAGTCCTTGTATCGATCCATGTAGTCGATATCGAGATAGATCATGTCCAGCGGAAGATGATTTTCGCGATACTGCCGCGCCACCTCGCGCACTTCCTGCGACGTAAAATAGCTCCAGCGGCTCTGTCCGTACCCGAACGCCCATTTCGGCGGTATGTAGCTTCTGCCGATCAGATGGCGGAACTCGCGGACGATCTTTTCCGGCTCCGACTCATCGGCCTCATTCGGATTTCGCTCAGATTTTGACGCATCCGATTCATTTAAATTCTGCTCAGGCTCCAACTCATCGGCCTCATTCGGATTCCGCTCTGGCTTTGATACATCGACTTTATTCAAATTCCTCTCAGACTTTGACGCATCCGCTTCACACGTATTCTGTTCCAACTTTGGCGACTCAATCACATACAGTTCAAACGCCACGTCCTCTACCGTGATCCGCAGCTCGTCGTACCTCGTGTACCCGACGTCGAACGTCACCTTCGCCGGGGTGTCGATAAAAAGCCCGAACGTCTCTTTTCCATCAATCAAAAGAAAATTGTGCGCGCCGTACAGAGAATGCGCATCCTCGTGATGATGCCCCGCGTCGAGACAGTTGCTCACATAGACCCAGCCGCGCTTATTGATGCCGCGCACATTCTCGCCGAGTCCGTACACGATATCCTCCTCATTCATCCGTAAGGAAAGCGTCTCGCCATCCCACGAAAGATACGGGAGCGCTGTCTCGAACTCCGTATCGATTCCTGCATCCCCCTTCACGTCTGCCTTTTCAGCGTCTATCCTGCCTGCGCACATATATACCGCCTGCGGTTTTTCAAGCACCGCCTCTGTCTCTATCGGATTCCCGAACACAAATCTTTTTATCATCGAATCGGTCTGCCTTTCTGTCTTCTTTTCGTCTTCTTTCTGTCTGCTTTTTGTCTTATTTTTGTCTTCTTTCCGGCTTCTTCCTGTCACCTTTTGGTCTCAGTGCTCCCCGGCTCCAAGTCTCTGCCGCACGATCTCATACATCAGCACACCGGCGGCTACGGACGCGTTTAACGAATCGATATCGCCCCTCATCGGAATCGCCGCGGCAAAATCGCACTTCTCGCGCACAAGCCGACTGACACCTTCTCCCTCATTCCCGATCACAAGCCCGATCGGACCGGTCAGGTCCTGGCGGTACATCGGCTCTGCGTTCATATCCGCGCAGACGAACCAGATGCCCTCTTTCTTCAGCTCCTCGATCGTGTTCCCGAGATTCGTCACCCGCGCAACGGGCGTGTAATTCAGCGCGCCCGCCGAGGTCCGCGCAACCGTCGCCGTCAATCCGACCGCGCGCCGTTTCGGAATAATCACACCGTGCGCGCCCGCGAGATTCGCCGTGCGGATAATCGCTCCGAGATTATGCGGATCCTCGATATCGTCTAACAGGACCAGAAAAGGAGCCTCCCCTTTCGCCCTTGCCGCCGCAAGAATATCCTCTACGGCGGCATACTCGTATGCCGCCTTGTATGCGATCACGCCCTGATGCTTTCCGGTCGGAGAGATCTGATCCATGCGCTCTTTCCCTACAAAATCCGTCACCGTGTCATGCTTCCTCGCCTCACGGCGTATCGTCTGGATCGGACCGTCCTGACAGCCGTCCTGAATCAGCAGGCGATCAATCGTCTTGCCCGCGCGGAACGCCTCAAGCACGGCGTTTCTGCCCTCAATAATGCGCGCGTCCTCGCCGACTGTTTCCCTCGATCTGTTCTCCATAGGTTCTCCTTTCTGCATTATTTTACTGCATATGTTCCAGCCCTCGCGCAACCAGTTCGTTCAGCCGCTCGTACTCCTGCATCAGATACAGATACCCGACAAGCGCCTCGAATCCCGTCGCGGCAAGGTACTCCTCCATGCTCGCATTTTTTGCTTTTGTATACGGTTTGGAATTACGCCCGCGACGAAATACCGCAGCCTCCTCTTCCGTCAAAAGCGGCTCCAGCGCGGCGGCCATCTTCGCCTGCGCCCTCGCGCTGACGTATGCCGTCACCCTCTGATGGAGTTTTTGTGTCTGACAGTTCGCCTGTTTCACATAGATCGTCCGCACAATCAGTTCATAGACTGCGTCCCCGATGTATGCAAGCGTCAACGGCGAATACATTTTCCAATCTTTGTCAGAAAGCCTGAATGTATCATTCAGGCTTTCCGTAAATGACTTTATGCTCTTTTCCATTTGACTCCTTCTCTCGTGTCAAGAAGTGTGATGCCCTGCTCGAGCAGTTGATTACGAATCTCGTCCGCCCGCGCAAAGTTCTTCGCCTTCCTTGCTTCCTGTCGCTCTTGGATCAGTTTTTCGATCTCCGTATCCAGAAGCTCCTGCTGCTCCTCCGCGATAATGCCGAGTACGTCACAGAGCTTGATGATCTCGTCGCGCACCGCCTGAATAAATGCCTTCGTATTCCCGGAGGAGACATTGCTGTTCGCATACTTCACGAGCTCAAAGATTGCCGCGATCGCGTCCGCGGTATTAAAGTCGTCGTCCATCGCTTCGTCGAACTTCGTCTCAAATGCCATGACATTCGCGAGCTCTGCCCGCTCTGCCTCCGTCATGCCAGCATTCTGCTCTGCCGTCGTATTCTGCGCTGTCGATGCACCGCCGTCCTTTTCCGCGCTCTCCCTTGCCTGTGCGCCATCTGCCTTCTCCAGCAGATATCCGAGATTCGACACCGCGTTGCGGATGCGCTCCAGTCCGTTCGCCGAGGCTTCCATCAGCTCTGCGCTGAAGTTCAGCGGACTCCGGTAATGCGCGCTCAGCATAAAGAAACGCAGCACCTGCAGATCATACTTCTCGGAAATCTCGCGCACCGTGAAGAAATTACCAAGCGACTTGGACATCTTGCGGTTGTCAATGTTCAGGAACGCATTGTGCAGCCAGTACTTCGCGAACGGCTTGCCGTTGCAGCATTCGCTCTGCGCGATCTCGTTTTCGTGATGCGGGAAGATCAGGTCCTCACCGCCCGCGTGGATGTCTATCTCCTCGCCGAGATATTTTTTCGCCATCACAGAGCACTCAATATGCCAACCCGGCCGCCCATCGCTCCACGGCGACGGCCACGACGGTTCGCCCTCCTTTTTCGGCTTCCACAGCACGAAATCGAGCGGGTCTTCCTTCTGATCCTCGCCCGTCACGAGCAAGGAACGGTTGCCGGAACGCAGATCATCGAGGTTCTTGTGCGACAGCTTGCCGTAATCCTTGAATTTCTTCGTGCGGAAATAGACCGTGCCGTCCACGTTGTAGGCGTAGCCTTT
This sequence comes from uncultured Lachnospiraceae bacterium, assembly GCA_947627245.1. GTDB lineage: Bacteria > Bacillota > Clostridia > Lachnospirales > Lachnospiraceae > Choladousia. The sequence continues at coordinate 26,006 of CANQVH010000048.1, forward strand.
GTCCATCAGCGTCTGGATCATCTCGATCATTCCGCCGATCTCCTGCGTCGCCAACGGGTGTGTCGTAGCAGGCTTTACGTTCATGCCCGCCATGTCCTTTTTGCACTCCGCAATATAGCGCTCGGAGATCTCCTGCGCCGTCACGCCCTCCTCGATCGCCTTCGCGATGATCTTGTCGTCCACATCCGTGAAATTCGAGACGTAGTTGACCTCATAACCCTTGTGCTCCATATAGCGTCTGGCCGTATCGAACACGATCATCGGCCGCGCGTTTCCGATATGAATAAAATTGTAAACCGTCGGTCCGCACACATACATGCTCACCTTGCCCGGCACGAGCGGCACAAATTCCTCCTTGCGCTTGCTCTGCGTGTTATATACCTTCATTTGATTTCCTCTTCTCTTCTACTATTCTCAACTGCATTTCAAGTCTATGCAAAATCGCCCGTTTTGTCAATTCTTTTCTCTTCAAATCGCCCTCGTCGCCTGCGCAAGCCAATCCCGCTCCTCAGGCTCCAGCCGCGGGGCGATCGTCTCATACACCTTCGCATGATACGCATTCAGAAGCGCCCGTTCCCGCTTTGTCATCTGCTCCGGAAGGATCCCGTCAAGATCGATCGGCGCCATTGTCAGATGCTCGAAACACATGAACTGCCCGGCCTTCGTCTTTTCCGCTTTTTTACAGAGAATCAAGTTCTCATGGCGGATACCGAACTTTCCTTCCGCATAATAGCCCGGCTCGTCGGATGTGATCATGCCCTCCTCGAACACTACCTCATCCTCGCGCTCCGGTACTTTTTTCCAGCGAAAGCCGTTCGGCTCCTCATGCACGTTCAAAAAATAGCCGACGCCGTGTCCTGTCCCGTGATTGAAATCCTCTCCCATTCTCCAGAGCGGTTCGCGCGCAATATAATCAAAATTTCGTCCTGTACAGCCATAGCGGAACTTCACGTCCGCCAGATTCAGCATGCCCCGCAGCACCGCGGTGAAATATTTCTTTTCCTCCTCGGTCAAAGACCCCATGACGATCGTCCGCGTGACGTCTGTCGTTCCTTCGAGATACTGGCCGCCCGTGTCCGCGAGCAAAAGCCCTCTCGGTTCGATTGGCACGTCCGTCTCCGGCGTTGCCGAGTAATGAACGATCGCGGCATGCGGCCCGTAGGAAATGATCGGATCAAAGCTGTTTCCCATGAAATGCTCCTGCGACGCGCGCAATTCATACAGACGAGCAGCCGCGCTCAGCTCCGTCATCGGAATCTTCCCGACATTCCTTTTCAGCCAATAAATAAACTTCGTCAGAGCTACGCCGTCCTTCACATGCGCGGCGCGCATGTTCGCGACCTCGGTCGAATTCTTCACCGCCTTGGGAAGCAGCGTCGGATTCGACTCATCCAGTATCTCCACTCCCGCCGGGATGCTGCTGACGAGACGGCTGTTGACCGCGTCCCTGCACAAGAGCACCTTCACATGACACGCAGCATCGTCAGGCTCCTTTCCGACGGAAGACACATACGAATAAATCTCATCATACGGACGCAGCCTTACGCCGTCCGTCTCCAGCGCGCGGCGCACCTCTGCCGGGAACGCCTTCTCATTCGCAAACATCAGAATTTCCTCCTGCGTCATCGCCAGATAAGAAAGCACGACCGGGTTGCAATGAATATCCCCGCCGCGGATATTGAGCAGCCATGCGATATCGTCAAGCGAAGTCAGCAAAAGAACGTCCGCATTTTTTTCCTGCATTTTCTTTCGTACATCCGCGCACTTCTCCGCGCGTGTGCATCCGGTCCACTCTATGCCGAGCTCCATCACCGGCTCACAGGAAAGCGCCGGGCGGTCCGCCCAAATCTCCCCGACCAGATCCTTTGCATCGTCGATCCTGACACCGTTTTTTCGAAGCTCCTCCTCGAACTCCGCGGCCTCCTTCGCGCTGACCGTCCTCCCGTCAAATCCGAGACATTGTCCTCTGCCCAGCTTTTTTTTCAAGAACTCATGAACGGTCGGCACCTCCGGCTCGCCCATCCGAAACAATGTCACGCCGCTGCCACAGAGCTGCTGTTCCGCCTGAATAAAATAGCGTCCGTCCGTCCAGAGCCCGGCCATGTCCTGCATCACGACCGCGGTCCCGGCCGACCCGGTAAAGCCCGTTATGTACTCCCTGCACTTGAAATAATCGCCGACGTACTCCGACGCGTGAAAATCATCCGTCGGAACCAAATACGCGTCGACCCCTTTCTTCTTCATCAAAGACCGAAGCGCCGTCAGACGCTCTGTCACGAAACTTCCCATCCGATTTTCCTCCCATCCGTTCTTCTCCTATTGCCGACCGCTTCACGATCCGTCGCGGCCGCTTTTCTTCTGTGATTTTATCATGTTTCCGCGGTGATGACAATATTCCTCTCTGCCGATGTCTGTGAGCAAGCCACCCACGGTCTTCACCGGCATTGTGTAGCGCTGCGCCAGATAGCGCATCGACGCGGAAAGCTCGCCGTCCGGTCCTCCGTACTGGCTGATAATCAGTTGCGCCGTCTTCGGACAGGTCTTCGTGATCTTTACCGGATATTGCAGTCTTTTTTCATAAATCCACATTTACACACACGCTCCTTCCCATGGCATCGGCCCTTTCTGCCAGCAATAGCACTCCGACGCCGGATTGTTTTCGTAAAGATCCGCCATGCAATCGGCGGTCAACGGATAGAATTTCTGTGCATACGCAAGCAGCAGTGTCTTCCGCTCGGCCAGCTTTTCCTTCAGAAGCGCGAGCCCCTGCCCGTCATCCGGGTGCGTATCCAGATACAGCCGCACATCGTCAATCGCAAAGCTCGTCGCCTGAATTTCTGCCATCATCCGCTCCCGCTCCTGCTGTTCGGGGGACGACGCCCGGTCTCCAATTCCGTTCTGTCCGACTCCTTCTCCCGGTTTCCCTGCCGGCTTCTCACCACTTTTCGGCTGTCCACTCTGCGTCGCTTTTCCGGCGCCACAGCCGCACGAACAGTCACCCGCTCCGTCGTCGGACGCCGCGAAAAACGGTTTGTTCAGATCCTGAAAAACCGTACCGATACGCAGCGCCTTCTCCGCCTCGTAGAGCGGACCCCAATCCTGTATCGGCACAGTTGCAATCGCAAGATTTTCCTGCATAATAAAAACTCCCTTCGTTAAGAATTTGTGTTACACACTTAGTTTATGTAAAAAACAAATTCTTCTCACAGGGAGTTTCTTCAAAAAAATTTGCGTTTAGACTTTACACAGCATCTATTTATCGGGCGCTTCCGTTTCCGCATCCTCCGCATCCGGGGCATCCCGCCGGGCGCATCCGATCGTCCGCAATCAGATCCCGCAGCGGCTGCAGCAGACAGACGGCCTGCGCCGAAATGCCCTCTCCGCTTCCGGTAAATCCCAGACCTTCCTCCGTCGTCGCCTTGATGTTGACGCGATCAATCTCAAGCCCCAGCGCGTCCGCGATATTCGACCGCATCTGCTCCATGTACGGCAATAGCTTCGGTCGCTGTGCGATCACGGTAGCGTCGATGTTTTCAATCACAAAACAATTTTCCTCCAGAAGCGACGCGACATGCTTCAGAAGAATGACACTGGAAATCCCCCGGTACTTCTCATCCGTGTCCGGGAAATGCTTCCCGATATCCCCGAGTGCCGCCGCCCCCAAAAGAGCATCCATGATCGCATGAATCAGCACGTCCGCGTCCGAGTGTCCAAGAAGCCCTTTTTCATAGGGGATCTCCACGCCTCCAAGTATCAGCTTCCGCCCTTCCGTCAGACGGTGCACGTCATATCCCATTCCTACACGCATCTTGCTGTCCCTCCTATATTCAAATCATTAACACTCAGCCGCGTCAGGATTTTTCCCAATTTTCTCACACAGCTCGAAATAATTATCAATGCTCTTCTTGAAAGTCTCTTTCAATTCTGCGACTGATGTCCCGTGGAAATTCAGGGAATCCGCAATACCAAAAACTTCTCCGACAAATATATTGTCTTCCGCATCATATTCTACCATAGCACGATAACCTTTATACTCCAACATTGAATTCATGTTGCCACCTCTTTTTTCAAGTCAATTCACCAATATCTTATTCCTATACGAATCCTCTCCGGTTGCGCAATTATAGCATTTTTTATTCTTCATTTCAAACATATTTTTATCTTTTATAGATTTACTGTGAAACCGGAAAATTTGCATGGCAACGCTCCAAAAGAAAGGGGCTGTCGGTTAATACCGATTTTTGACCCCTGATAAACAAAGAGGGGATGATCCCGCGGGATTCAGGCTTT
>CANQVH010000049.1 GCA_947627245.1 uncultured Lachnospiraceae bacterium
CACAGTGAAGGTGAGAGTAAAATTCTCCAAGCAGGGGAATATGAAATTTATCGGGCATCTCGATGTGATGCGGTATTTTCAGAAGGCGATCCGGCGCGCGGGCATCGACATCGCGTACACGGAGGGCTTAAGTCCGCATATGATCATGTCGTTTGCATCTCCGCTCGGCGTAGGATTGACGAGCGACGCGGAGTATATGGATATCGAATTGCGCACGCCGATCTCATCAAAAGAGGCGATCGACGCGCTGAATCGGGTCGGCGTCGAGGGGATCACCGTGACCGGCTTTCGTGAAGTCCCGGAGGGTAAGGCAAACAAGGCGATGACGCTTGTCGCCGCTGCGGATTATATCGTGCGTTTCCGGAAGGGATATGAGCCGGACGGGCTTGATCTGGCGTCTGCGGTGGAAGCATTTTTTTCACAGAGCGAGATCCCTGTGTGGAAAAAAACGAAAAAATCCGAGCAGGAAGTGGATATCCGCCCGTTGATCTACGAGATGCGCTATGTTCCTGCCGCGGGACGAAGCAAAGCGCAGGCGGAGGCGGATACAGCGGCGGAGAAGAAAGCTGCGGACCCCGGCGCCGTATTTCTCAGGCTTGCATCGGGCAGCGTAGCGAATCTGAAGCCGGAACTTGTGATGGACGCGATGCTCGGCCGGGACCAAGCAGAGCCGCAGCCGTTCATGTATGAGATCAACCGCTGCGAGCTCTACGCGAATGTCGGAAAGGAAGGAGAGCGCAGTCTGGTACCGCTTGACGCGCTCGGCACGGAGATTTTGTGATGGACAGGAACTATCTGGTTACCCGCATGAACGGAAAAATCTATTCGTTTCTGATGCACGCGCAGGAGGCATTGGAGATCCACTGCGATCCGGAGCATGCGCGGTATGGGCTGGACAGCATCTATATCGGGAAAATAAAGAATATCGCGAAGAATATCGGGGCGGCTTTTGTGGAAATCTCGCCGGACATGGTATGTCATCTGGCGCTTGACGACATGAAACGCCCTGTTTATACGAAAAAGGGAGCTTCCGACTTGCCGCAGGCCGGAGATGAACTGTTGGTCCAGATCGTCCGGGAGGGCATGAAGACCAAGCATCCGTCCGTGACGACGAAGCTGACGCTGCACGGAAAGTATATGCTCCTGACGACCGGAACGGACAGGGATTCTGTCTCCTCAAAGCTCTCGGGCGAGGAACGGGCGCGGCTTTTGTCCGTTGCGAAGGAATACCGGAGGAATAGAGCGCCAAGGGAGCCGGGAACATACAGTTGGCTGTTCCGCACGAACGCCGGCGGCGCGCCGGAGGAGCTGCTGATTCGGGATATGGAGCTGCTCTCGGACCGATATGCAGAGCTGATGTCGCATGCCCGGTATCGGACCTGCTTTTCCTGCATCTGCGAGGCTCCGCAGCCTTATTTGCGGCGGCTTGCAAATCTGTATGATACCGAGGCGGAACAGATCCTGACGGATGATCGGGAGCTGTACCGGGAGATGAGCGCTTATCTGGACGCGCACCAGCCGGAGGATGTCGGCAAGCTTGCCCTGTATCAGGACAGCCTTCTTCCCATGAAGAAGCTTTATTCCCTTGAGACGCAGCTTTCACAGGCGCTCGGAGAACGCGTCTGGCTGAAGTCGGGCGGATATCTTGTGATCCAGCCGACGGAGGCGCTGACCGTCATCGACGTAAACACCGGCAAATTCGAGGGCGGGAAGAAGCGCGAGGCGGCATTTTTGAAGATCAACCGTGAGGCGGCCGCGGAGATCGCGCGGCAACTGCGGCTCAGAAACCTGAGCGGCATCATTATCGTCGATTTTATCAATATGGAAGAGGAGGAATCGAAAGAGATCCTTCTCTCCGAGCTTGACGGCAGGCTTCGCAGGGATCCGGTGCGGACGACGCTTGTAGATATGACAAAGCTCTCGCTCGTGGAGATCACGCGGCAGAAGAGGGAGCGGCCGCTTGCGGAGTGTGCGGTGTGAGGGAATGCACAGTGAGCGTGTATCGTTGTGAGAGCGTAGAATATGACACTATGCGAGAAAGCAGTGCGGTATGAGAGAACCTAGCGGGAGGGAGAAAGAGATGGCGTGGCTTCATGACGAAAGAAAATGCATCCGGTTCGCATTTTTGATGAATAGTGTTATTTTGGTCTCTCTTCTGGTTCTTTTCCGGCCTGTCGCAGAGACAAACGACGACATGGCGCTCGCCATGTTTGCGAACGGCGCGCGCGGATTTTATGACGCGCACCTGATCTATTCCAATTATCTGCTCGGATGTATTCTCGCCGGCCTCTACCGTGTCGCCGGTTCCGTTGTCTGGGCTTTTGTGCTGCAATATTTCGTGCTGTTTTGTTCCTTCACGGCGATCGCGTACGTGATGCTGTGCAGGCTGAAAAACCAGATCGCAATCTGGCTTTCGGCGGTCGTGATTTATTTCTTTGCCTATGAGGGGTACGTGCATCTCCAGTTCACGAAAACGGCCGGCATCGCGACGGCCGCCGGTGTTTTTCTGCTGTTTTACGTCATAGAAAGCGAAAAGACGTTCCGAAAGGCGTGGATCGCGGGATATCTGCTGACCTGCGCCGGCTTCATGTACCGGATGCAGCAATTCCTTGTCGTCTTCGCGCTTATGAGCGGGATCGGGGTCTTCTGGCTTTTCAACGTCATAAGGGATAGGAGAGGACGAATCCGGCCGATGCTGCTGCGCTGCGCCGGTGTTTTTGCCGGACTTGCAATCCTTATCGGGGGTCTTTTTGCGGCGGACCGGCTCGCATACCGCTCCCAAGGCTGGCAGGAATATTTTGAGTACAACAAACAGCTCACGGAGCTGATCGATTACGGATTCCCGGACTATCGGGAGAACCGATCGACGTACAAAGAGCTTGGGATCAACCGCAACGCGTACTTGCTGTACCGGAGATGGAACTATGCAGACACGGAAAAATTCACCCCGGAGATCATGCGCAGCTTAGTCGAACGAAAACCGGAAAAACACATGAGCCTTCAGACGATCAAAGATTTTTTGCTCGAGGTACCGCCTGGATTCCTGAAAAGATTCTGTTTCTGGTGTTTTCTTCTTGTTTTTGCAGGCTGGCTGTTTTGGGGGATTCATACCGGAAATGCGTTTGCCGCGCTGATTTACGAAATTCTGCTTCTGGGCGCGGTCTATCTGTATCTCTATTATCTGGGCAGGTATCTGTACAACCGCGTGGACGTCGGACTGTGGATCGCGGCGATCCTGCTTTTGCTGTGGATGTTCCGGCCCGGCGACAGCAGCTTTACGAACAAGCTCGGTCTGCTTGCTTTTCTGCCGGTTCTCTGTCTGACGCAGGCCGTGTGGAAGGATTCGTGGAGATGGAACACGGAACCGAAGGCGCAGCGCATGCAGGAGATGCGCACGGTCCTTACCGATATATACGAGGACACCGAACATATCTATCTGGCGAAGTCAGGAACGATCTCTTATTCCGCATGCTACGATGTGTTTGAAGCAATGCCTGTCGGAATCGCGCAGAATGTCTTTTCGCTGGGCGGATGGCCCACTTTGACGCCGTGGTATTTCGAGAAGCTGGAATCCGCCGGGATTGACAATCCTTACCGTGATATGATCGGAAACGACAAGGTATATCTCATCGATCAGGATATTGACAGTACCCTGAAGTATCTCCGCAAATACTACGACAAAACCGTGCGTGCAAATCTGATCCGGGAATGCTCCGGCTACGGGATCTATCAAATTGAAAGGGGCGATTGAGGCCGGACGGCCGATCGCCCCTGTGTCATTCAGTTCATCTTTACATTCAGATAATTCCTGCCGGAGAGCGTTTTGTTCGTGCACAGCAGAACGAGCAGGAAAATACAGCCTGCCGCAAAGCCGATCCAGTCAAAGAACGCGGTCAGAAGCAGGAGAATGATCCGCATGAATTTCAGCGCATAGCCGAGCTCAAAGTTCGGCTGCGTGTAGTTTGCGATCGCCACGAACGCCATATAGAGCATGACCTCCGAATTGAACCAGCCGGAATTGACCGCGAATTCCCCGAGAACGAGTCCGGCGAAAATACTGAGCGGCGTGCTGAGCATGTTCGGCGTGCTGAGCGCGGCGAGCCGCAGGCCGTCGATCGCGATCTCCAAGATCAGAAGCTGATAGACGAGCGGGATGTTGACAATGTCCTTGACCGCGACAAATTCAAGCGAGGACGGGATCCACTGCGGATTGTTCATCAGAAGCAGGAATACGGGCGTCAAAAAGACGGTCAAAAGCAGGATGATGATTCGGGAAACCTTGAGATACAGGGAGGTCCATGCCGGGAAATAGTAGTCGTTGGCCTCCTCGATCATGTCAAGGATCGAGGTCGGGAGGATCATCGCGGACGGAGAGTTGTCCACGAGGATCGCGACTTTTCCCTCCATGATGCACGCGGCCGTCGTGTCCGGACGCTCCGTGAATTTAAATTTGGGGAACGGATTGTACCATTTTGAGCCGATCAGCGCTTCCGCAAGGCTCTGCTGATTCATGCAGAGATCGGAAACATGGATGGCTTTTATTTTTTCACGAAGATTAGAAAGAAGCTTCGGATCTGCGAGATTGTTCATGTAGGAGAGCACCACGTCGGAGCGGGAGGAATCGCCGACCTCCAGCATCTCCATGACAAGATGCGGATCGCGGATTCTCCTGCGGATCAGGGCAGTGTCGAAGGAGACCGTCTCGACGAATCCGTCTCTGGAGCCGCGCAGGGATTTGTCCTTTGCCGGTTCGTCGACGCCTCTCGCCGGATAGGTCCGGCAGTCGATCGCGATCGCGGCCTCGTAGCCGTCCACGAACAAAACCGGAACGCCGGACAGAATATTCCGCAGGATCCGGTCGAAATCTCCGTAAACGTCGACCTCCGAATAGGGGACCGACTGCCATGAGAAGCAACCGGCGTCCTGCGGCATATCGGACGCGGGAATCTTCATGAGCGAATCCATGATCTTGAACAGTACCTCATCCTTCAGCATGCCGTCGATAAAATAGAGCGCGCAATCACGCCCGCCGATTCGGATATCGCGGCGGATCAGGTCGAAGCTCTCCTGAATCGGCAGGAGTTGACTCATGATCTGTCTGTTTTCGCCGATCGTTCGGCAGACCTTTTGGGTCTCTTGCATCATCAAGCCCTCCGTATCTTCATTTCATTCTTGGCATAGGATACCCGGGCTTGTGTGATTCTATACGCGGAAGAGGAAAGAAAATCATTCCTCCCCGTTGGCGACGACGGGAGTCGGGCGGCGCTGGTCGAAGACTTGCGAGGCGAGGAACATGTCGTCGATCACGGTCGTCTCTCCCAAGCTGGACTGATAGAGCATATAGCCGTCCAGATCGATGCGGCCCTGACGCACATAGTCGCTGCGGATCTGCACCCAGTATGGCTGCGAACCGTCCACGTTGCAGAAGAAATTGTAGCCGGCGCTCTTGAAATACTGGTATTTCTCATTGTCGCTGCTGTAATCCTCCCAGTTGCCGATGTCATTGCCGTGCGCGAAGATGATCGTATCCACCGGACCGACGATATTCTGTACGTTATTGACCCATTTCTCATTGTCGACGCGGAGCTCGTCCACGGTCTTGTTTGTGACGCTCAAATGTCCCCATGTGTGGCTCGCGAACTCCCAGCCCTCCTGTTTGAGCGCGTCGGCGATCTTGGTGGCCTCGGCGATCTCGGTCTGACGGTTGAAATCCGGATGCCTAGAGAGCCAGTCGCTCTGGTCGGACATCAGATTTTCCTGTAATTCATAGTCAGCGTCGGTACGGTAGCCGAAAACGCCGTTGTAGCCGGTCATCGCGATCAGACCTCTTGCTCCCTTGTACGCGCCGTCCGGATGCTGCGCAAGGAAGGTATTCAGACGCGGGACGACATCGTAATCGCCGATGTGCTCCACGCCGTCTGAGGTCACGTAATGACATTTTACATCGCCGTTCTCATCCAAGACAAGCTTGTCCGGATAGCCGGCCGGCTCGTAGGAATGGTAGTAGCTCAAATCGTCAACGGAGAGCACGACCGGCTTCTTGTCCGGCGGAAGCATCAGATTCATGTTCGGAGAGAAAGAGACGTTGCCGTTCTCATCGACAGACTGCACCACAAGGTCGCGCAGCCGCACGAAAACATAGCCGTTGTCGTACATGGTCTGCGTGATCTTGTCAAATTCCTCAACCGTCGTCATCCATGCGTTCATTCCGTCCACCTCGCTTTGCCCGAGCACTTCTACGTTAAACGCACGATCCGTGTCGTTGATCAGAGAGTGGTAGAAAATATGAGGCACCGTCGTGACGTCGATCGCCACACAGGCGTTTTTCGCATTTTCAAATTCAGCGATCGCGGCCGTGATCTCCGCGCTCGTCTCATAGGATGGAATGCCCTGCAGAAGCGCGATCGCGCCGTCGTAATCGTATCCTGCCGCGAGAAGACGCGCTTCTTCGATCGCCGCGGCTGCCTGCGCGCTGTCTACCGGCGCTTCGGTCACAGGCGGCGCTTCCGTCTGCACGGGCATCGGCTCCGTCACGGCCTCCGTCACGGCCTCTGTCACAGCCTCCGTCGCCGGCTCTGTGACGACGATCTCATTCGAAGGCGCGTTTGAACGGCCGCCGGAGAACAGATTCCCGATCCCGTGAAAACGACTGTCCTCCGGCAGCACAAAAAGCGCGAGAAAGACAGCCGCGGCAGCCGCGACAAGCAGGACCATAAGAAAGACGATCCTTTGGATGGCCGCTTTCCGACGGCGCTTCCGGCGTCTGAGCATCCGCTGTTCTTCCGCCTGCCGGTTCGCCTCCTCGTAATCATATTCCTGTTCGTAATTTTCATTTTCGTTCATCAAAAGTACTCCTTTATTAATTCCTATATTTCCCCATCGTTTCTTTTATCAGTTTATCACAGATAGAAGACCGTGGCAAATAATTTCTGGCGTCCGGTATCGGTTGACAGTTTTTGCGAATACGATTATGATGAATAGTGGAATCCGGGGATTCCGGAACCGTATCTGACATAAAAACAAAGAGAAGGGATCGAAGCTATGAAACAGCGAAAAAGACATTTCCTGCCGAACACAATCCTTCTGTTGCTCCTGCTTGTATTTACCGCCTCGCTGCAGCCGAAGGCCGCCTCTTTTTCCGCGAAGGCACCGGAGCCGAAGATTCGATTCAAGGAGAACGATCTGGTCATCAGTTGGAAGAAGCGCGCGGATCTGACCGGATATGAGCTCTACAAATGCAACGCGAGGGGCAAAAGACTCAAGCTGCTGAAGGATACGCATGCGCGCAAGGTCAGAATCAACAATCTGAAGTCCGGCAGGACGTATTATTATCAGATCCGCGGCTACCGGATAACGGATGAAGAAACAAACTACACGGAGTACAGCAGACTGCTCAAGGTACAGGTATACCGCAAGTCGACGCTGAAGGAGCTGCTTCTGACCGCCCTGCAGCCCGTCGGGAGCACGATGTATGTCTGGGGCGGCGGCTGGAACGAAGCGGATACGGGCGCCGGGCCGGATGCAGTGACGATCGGCGTGAGCGCGCAGTGGAAGCGTTTCTTTGAAATGCAGGACAGCGGCTATGACTATAAGACTACCCGATATCAGATCCGAGACGGGCTGGACTGCTCCGGCTTTATCGGATGGTGCATTTATAATGTTCTGGAGACCGAAAACGGAAAGCCCGGGTACGTGATGCTGGCGCAGCAGATGGCGCAGAATTTCGCGATGCGCGGATGGGGAACCTATACCGTGGCGGGACACGTAAAGGACTATCATGCCGGCGATATCATGAGCACGACATCCGGGCATGTCTGGATGGTCGTCGGAAAATGCAGCGACGGCAGCGTGGTGATCCTCCATGCAAGCCCGCCGGGCGTACAGCTTGCCGGGACTCCGACGCCCTCAGGGAAGACGAACAGCAAGGCGGTCGCGCTTGCCGAGACATACATGAAAACCTATTTTCCGGAATGGTACGGCAAGTTCCCGGACTGCGCGAAGGGCTTCTCATATCTGACCGATTACAGCCAGATGAGCTGGGACATTTCGGGAAATGTGATCATGTCCGATCCGGATCGATATCGGAGCAAATCGGCAAACCGGATCCTGAAGGATCTGTTTGCCTCCTTTCATCCGTGATCTTTGTGCAATAATCTGAAAATTTCCTTGAAGTTTCCGCATGGATTGTGTATGATAGTTACATCAACAGGAAAAAACAGGTTCGCACGGAACCAGTGTGCGAGTGAGAAAAAATTCGGAGGGATCATTTATGGAAAGCAGAGCGACGAAGATTTATTCACAGGTTAACAAAAACGCGATCATCCGCGTGATACCGGGACACTTCGCGACCAACCACTCCCACATCAATTATTATGTGGACATGACGATCATGAAGTCGAGAAAGAGCGAGGCCGCGGCTGCTGCGTCCGTGCTTGCGAGAAAGTACACTACGAGCACCTACATCGACACGATCATCTGCATGGACGGCTGTGAGGTAATCGGCGCGTATCTTGCGGATGAGCTGACGGCTTCCGGCATCATGTCGCTGAATCAGCACCAGACGATGTACATTGTTACGCCGGAGATGAATCCGGGCGGACAGTTGATCTTCCGCGACAATATGCAGATGATGATTGACGGCAAGCACTGCATCCTTCTTCTGGCGTCCGCGACGACGGGCCGCACGATTGCCCGCGCGATCGAGTGCGTGAAGTATTACGGAGGCATCGTGGACGGCGTATCGGCGATCTTCAGCGCGAGCGACTGCGTGCAGGGCATCGAGATCAACTACATTTTCGGCGGCGCGGATCTGCCGGGCTACAAGACCTACGAAGCCAAAGACTGTCCGATGTGCGCGCACAATGAAAAGATCGACGCGATTGTAAACAGCTTCGGATATTCCAAGCTGTAACAGAATTTATAGAAAAAGACTGTGTGGGAAAAATGAAAATACAAAAGAAGAGCGCGCTCCTTGTCCTTCTGTGTCTCGTTCTGTTCCTGTTTCCGGCGGCTGTTCGGGCGAAGACGACGGTTCCGGAGGATCCTTCGCTGAAGAATGTGGCGAAGGCGGAGACGCTGAACGGAAAATGGGTAAAAAAGGGTTCAAATTTCCGCTTCCGCAAAAAGGACGGGACCTACAAGAAAGACGGATGGTTTAAGACAAACGGCAGGATCTACTGTGCGGATTCCAAGGGGAACCGTATAAAGGGCTGGGTCAAGTACCGGGATCATCTTTATTATCTGGATGCAGGCGGCGTGCTGAAGTCCGGCTGGGTTCAGATCAAAAAGAACACGTATTTCTTCGCTTTGAAGAATTATCGTTTGCGGAAGGAAGCGTGGATCCGGACAAACGGAAAATATTATTATGTCGATAAGAAGGGGCGTAAATGCGGCCCCGGCTGGCATAAGATCCTCGGAAAGAAATACTATTTTGACGAGGATGGGGCGAGGATGACCGGGACGCTCTATCTCGGGAACGAAGGTTATTATTTTGACGAGGACGGTGTTTATGATCCGTCCGTCAAGGTGGAGCCGGAGGTGGATCTGAATAAGCCGATGGTTGCTCTGACCTTTGACGACGGGCCGAGTCAGTACACGAGCAGGCTTCTCGACTGTCTGCAGAAGAATGACGCGAAGGCGACGTTCTTTATGGTCGGCTCAAGCGTGCCGAGCTACCAGTCGACGGTAAAGAGAATGGCGGACATGGGATGCGAGCTTGGCGCTCATTCTTACAGCCATACATCCTTTACCAGCCTTTCAAGCGCGGGAATTGCCTCGGAGGTATCCCGCACGGTCGCCAATATCAAAGCGGCGGCGGGACGGGGACCGACGGTTTTCCGCCTTCCATACGGAAACGGACATTCAAACAGCTCCGTGTTGTCCGCGCTGGGACTTCCTTCCATTTACTGGTCGATCGATACCATGGACTGGGCGAACACAAAGAACTCGGCGCACACGGTCAACGAGGTGCTGAATCACGTACAGAGCGGGGATATTGTCCTGATGCATGACATCCATTACGCGACGATCGTGGCCGCGGAGCAGATCATCCCGGCGCTCAAAAAGAGAGGATATCAGCTCGTGACAGTGAGCCAGCTCGCGAAATATAAGGGAAATACGACTCTGTATGCCGGAAGGACATACTACCATTTCCGATAGAACCAGAGAAAAAGGGATGCCGCAGGGACGCGGCGTCCCGTCTTTGCGTAAATGCGCTCGGCGACGCAGACCTTTATACGCCGCCTGCGATGCCGCGGAATGAGGAAAAACGGGGAGGAACGAGAGACGATGGTTGCGATTATCGACTATGACGCGGGGAATCTGAAGAGCGTGGAGAAAGCGTTTGCTTATCTCGGAGAACCGGCTGTGATCACCCGTGACAGGGATGCGATCTTGTCCGCAGACCGCGTGGTGCTGCCGGGGGTCGGCGCGTTTGGCGATGCGATGGACAAGCTGCGCCGGTACGGATTGGTTGATGTGATCCATGAGACGGTTGAGCGCGGGATTCCTTTTCTCGGCATTTGTCTGGGCCTTCAGCTCCTTTTTGAATCGAGCGAGGAGTCGCCCGGAGTGAACGGGCTTGGCGTCTGCAAGGGGAAGATTCTGCGTCTGCCGGCGGCGGAAGGACTGAAGATTCCGCACATGGGCTGGAACTCGCTTGAATACGACCATCCCGGAAGACTGTTCGCGGGGATCCCGGAGGGCTCTTACGTATATTTTGTGCATTCCTATTATCTGCAGGCGCAGGAGGAGGAAATTGTAAAAGCGTCCACGCAATATGCGGTGCATATCCACGCCTCGATCGAGCAGGAAAACGTGTTCGCCTGCCAGTTCCACCCGGAGAAGAGCGGAGAGGTCGGGCTGGCGATCCTGCGCAATTTCATCGCGGTCGCGTAGCTGCCGCTTCGTTCTACGGTATTTATACAACAGGAGAGAAGTAATGTTTACAAAACGAATCATTCCATGCCTTGACGTGCACAACGGGCGCGTGGTAAAGGGAGTTAATTTTGTGGATCTGAAGGACGCCGGGGATCCGGTTGAGATTGCCGCGGCGTATGACAAGGCCGGAGCGGATGAGCTGGTGTTTCTCGACATCACCGCATCCTCCGACGCGCGGAATACCGTCGTGGACATGGTGCGCGAGGTGGCGAAGAAGGTCTTCATCCCGTTCACGGTGGGAGGAGGCATCCGCACGGTAGAAGATTTCCGTCTGTTGCTGCGCGAGGGAGCGGATAAGATTTCGGTCAACTCGGCCGCGATCCAGAATCCGGACCTGATCCGGCAGGCAGCGGAGAAGTTCGGACGCCAGTGCGTCGTCGTCGCGATCGACGCGAAGCGGCGCGCGGACGGAAGCGGCTGGAACATCTACAAGAACGGCGGCCGTGTCGATATGGGCATCGACGCCGTAGAGTGGGCGATGCAGGCGGATCGTCTGGGCGCGGGCGAGATCCTGCTCACCAGCATGGACTGCGACGGCACGAAGGCTGGCTATGACCTTGCGCTGACGCGCACGATCGCAGAGCATGTATCGGTGCCGGTCATAGCCTCGGGCGGAGCCGGTACGATGGAGCATTTCTACGACGCGCTCACCGAAGGAAGGGCGGACGCAGCGCTCGCGGCGTCTCTGTTCCATTACAAGGAGCTTGAGATCCGCGAGGTGAAGCAATATCTGCGCGATCGGGGCGTATCGGTGCGCTGAACACGAATTTATTATAGTTGATGAGATGGAGAGGACGGCTGACATGACATTAGACGAGCTTGGCATAGGGAAGAGCGCGCGCATCACCGTAGTGGGCGGAGAAGGCGCGCTCAGACAGCACTTTCTGGATATGGGCGTGATCCCCGGAGCGGAGATCACACTGGTAAAATACGCGCCGATGGGCGATCCGATGGAGCTTTTGATCCACGGATATGAGCTGACGCTCCGCCTCGCGGACGCGGAAAACATCGAGATCGAGCCGCTTCGTGAAGAGAAGCCGGACGACGAGGCAGGGAAGAAGCGAGGCGTGCATCGGTACGTGGAGCACCCGGGTCTCGGCGAGGGAGGACGCTACCATGTGAAGGCCGATGAGAATCCGCTCCCGGAGGGCGTCGTATTAACGTTCGCGCTGGCGGGCAACCAGAACTGCGGCAAGACGACCCTGTTTAATCAGTTGACCGGATCGAATCAGCACGTCGGCAATTTTCCCGGCGTGACGGTGGACCGCAAGAGCGGCGCGATCAAGGGCTATCCGAACACGGAGATCACGGATCTGCCGGGAATTTACTCGCTGTCTCCTTATACGAGCGAAGAGATTGTCAGCAGACAGTATATCATCGGCTCGAAGCCGACCGGCATCATCAATATCGTCGACGCGACGAATATCGAGCGCAACCTGTATCTGACGATGCAGCTCATGGAGCTGGATACGCCGATGGTGCTCGCCCTGAACATGATGGACGAGGTGCGCGGCAACGGCGGGGCGATCTATATCAACGAGATGGAATCGATGCTCGGCATCCCGGTAGTGCCGATCACAGCCGCAAAGAACGAGGGCGTAGACGAGTTGATCCGGCATGCGGTGCATGTGGCGCAGTATCAGGAACGCCCGGGACGGACGGATTTCTGTAGTCAGGACGAACACGGCGGCGCGGTGCACCGCTGTCTGCACGGCATCATGCATCTGATCGAGGATCATGCAAAGGCGGCCGGGATTCCCGTGCGTTTTGCGGCGACGAAGCTGGCCGAGGGCGACGAGAGAGTCCTGAAGCTGCTTGATCTTTCGACAAACGAGCAGGAGATGATCGAGCATATCATCTGCCAGATGGAGGAGGAACGAGGGCTGGACCGCTCGGCTGCGATCGCGGACATGCGCTTTGACTTTATCCGGAAGCTGGTGGACGCGACGGTCGTCAAGCCGCGCGAGAGCAGGGAGCATCTGCGCAGCAGCCGCATTGACCGCATCCTGACCGGAAAATACACGGCGATTCCCGCTTTTGTCGGCATCATGGCGCTGATCTTTTACCTGACCTTCAACGTGATCGGCCTGTGGCTGCAGGGGATTCTGGAGACCTTGATCGAACACGTTACGCAGGCGACGGATGCGGTGCTGACCTCGTGGCATATCAATGCGGCGATTCATTCCCTTATCATCGACGGCATCTTTAACGGCGTCGGGACGGTGCTGAGCTTCCTTCCGATCATCGTGACGCTGTTTTTCTTCCTCTCTTTACTTGAGGATACCGGATATATGGCGCGCGTCGCGTTCGTGATGGACAAGCTGCTGCGCAAGATCGGCCTGTCCGGGCGCAGTATCGTGCCGATGCTGATCGGGTTCGGCTGCACCGTACCCGGTGTCATGGCGAGCCGGACGCTGCCGTCGGAGCGCGACCGCAAGATGACGATCATGATGACGCCGTTCATGAGCTGTACGGCAAAGCTTCCGATCTATGGCTTTTTCACGGCGGCCTTTTGCCCGAAGTACGGGGCGCTCGTGATGGTCAGCCTGTATTTTCTCGGGATCATTGTCGGGATCATCGTCGCGATGATCTCCAAGAACACGGTGTTCAAAGGGGAGGCCGTGCCGTTTGTCATGGAGCTTCCGAATTATCGCATGCCGGGCATCAAGAATGTGGCGCAGCTTCTGTGGGATAAGGCAAAGGATTTCCTGCAGAGGGCGTTTACCGTGATCTTTGTCGCGACGATCGTGATCTGGCTTTTACAGAATTTCAATCTGCAACTTGGGATGGTGTCTGATTCGCAGGAGAGCATTCTCGCGGTGATCGCGGGATTCATCGCTCCGGTTTTCGCGCCGCTCGGCTTCGGCGACTGGCGGATCTCGACCTCGCTGATCGCGGGATTTATGGCGAAGGAGAGCGTCGTCTCCACGATAACGGTATTGTTCGGGAGCACGTCGAATCTGCAGGCGGTGCTGTCGCCGCTTTCCGCGGTGTCGCTTCTCGTGTTCTGTCTGCTGTATACGCCCTGTGTAGCGGCGATCGCCTCCGTGAAGCGTGAGCTCGGCGCGAGATGGGCGGTGCGGGTCGTTCTGCTGCAGTGCGCGATCGCGTGGATCTGCGCGTTTCTCGTGCATCTGGTCGGAGGACTGCTTTTGGCTCTGTGAGAGATTCGATAAGCTGCAAAAGAGAGGAGAGATACTTATGGCGCCGATTTCAAATGACTGGCTTGCTTCGCTGAGGCCGGAGTTCGGCAAGCCGTACTATGCGCGGCTGTATAAAAAAGTGATCGAGGAATATCGCACGGCGGTCGTTTTCCCGCCTGTGGACGATATTTTCAACGCGTTTGCGTTTACGCCGCTCTCGGAGGTGAAGGTGGTGATTCTCGGACAGGATCCGTACCATGAGCCGGGACAGGCGCACGGACTGTGCTTCTCCGTGAAGCCGGATGTAGAAATCCCGCCGTCGCTCGTCAACATTTATCAGGAGCTGCATGAGGACTGCGGCTGCTACATCCCGAACAACGGTTATCTGACGAAGTGGGCCAAGCAGGGTGTATTGCTTCTGAACACGGTGCTGACCGTGCGCGCGCATCAGGCGAATTCACACCGGAACATCGGCTGGGAGGAGTTCACCGACGCGGCGATCCGTATTCTGAACGGGATCGACCGCCCGATCGTCTTCATTCTCTGGGGACGTCCGGCGCAGATGAAAAAGGCTATGCTGAACAATCCAAAGCACTTGATCCTCGAAGCACCGCATCCGAGTCCGCTGTCCGCGTACCGCGGATTTTTTGGGAGCCGTCCGTTCTCAAGAACGAACAAGTTTCTGGAGCAGCACGGGATCGAGCCGATTGACTGGCAGATCGAGAATGTGACCTGACGGGAGAGCCGGCAGGATATTTTCTAATTCGGGAGGAACCGGTATGAATCAGGAAAATGGCGTGAGCATGCTTGAATTTCCCCAGCGCGGGGATGAGCGCGGACATCTGGTGATCGTGGAGGGAGCGCAGGACATTCCGTTCGACATAAAGCGGATCTTCTATATTTTCGGCTCAGATGCCGATGTGGTCAGGGGACGTCACGCGAATCTGCGCAGTGAATTTGTGCTGATCAATGTGGCGGGAAAGAGCAAGGTACGCGTAAAGGATGGCCGGGGCAACGAAGCCGTGTTCGCATTGAACCGTCCTCATACCGGGATCTATCTGCCGAGCATGGTGTGGAAGGAAATGTATGATTTCAGCGAGGACTCGGTGCTGCTCGTGCTTGCGAGCGAGCACTACGATCCCGACGAATATATCCGGGATTATGAAGACTTCGCGAGAATCATAAACGGTGAGAAATGAATCTGGCACGGACGCGAAGGAAAATGAGGAGAGTGTTGCAATGAAGGTTTCACTCGTTATTCCGGTATATTACAACGAGGACAATCTGCTTCCTCTTTACGAAGATATCCGGGAAAAGTTTATCGAAAAGATTGATTATGACTATGAGATCGTCATGGTAAACGACGGCTCCGGGGACAAAAGCTATGCGGTAATGAAAGAGCTGGCGGCTAAGGACCGGCATATCAAAATCGTCAGCCTTTCGCGGAACTTCGGCTCCCATGCGGCGATTCTGTGCGGACTGGAAAAATGCACGGGAGACTGCGCGGTGGTAAAGGCTGCGGATCTGCAGGAGCCCACGGAGCTCATAGCGAAGATGGTGGAGAGCTGGACGCAGGGGAACAATGTGGTCCTCGCCGTGAGACAGGGGCGCGAAGAAAGCCTCGGACAGAAGTTTTTTGCGAATACCTATTACTGGATGGTGAGAAAGGCCGCGCTTGCGAACATGCCGGAGGGCGGCTTCGACGTGTATCTGCTGGACCGCAAGGTCATTCAGGTGCTCCTTGCGCTTGACGAGAGGAACAGCGCGCTGACGGGCCAGATCCTCTGGAGCGGCTTTAAGACCGCGCAGATTCCGTACACCAGACTTGCGCGTGAGATCGGAAAAAGCAAGTGGACGTTAAAAAAGAAGATCCGTCTTGTATCGGATACGCTGTTCAGCTTTTCGACGCTGCCGATCACCCTTGTATCCGTCGTCGGGACCGTGTCAATCTTCGGCGCGGTGATCTGGGCGCTGGTCGTATTTGTCTGCAAGCTGATGGGGCTGATCCCGGTGAGCGGCTGGACGACGTTGTTTATCTTCAATCTGTTCAGCTTCGGTGTGATCATGATGACGTTGGGCATTCTGGGCGGATACCTGTGGAGAACATTTGACGCGTCGAGAAACAGACCGACCTATATCGTGGAGGATGAGAACGAGATTTCCGAAAAAGACGGGCAAGAGGAGCAGAAGAAATGAAGATCATGCCAAACCGCATGGACCGTACATTTGAAAGGTATCAAAAGGAGTTCGAGGAGAAGGCGCTGCAGGTGCTCAGATCCGGATGGTATGTCCTCGGGAACGAGGTGCGCTCCTTTGAGCAGGAGTTTGCGCAGTATGTGGGCGCCGCGCACTGTGTCGGGCTGGCGAGCGGTCTGGATGCACTGTGGATCGCGTTCCGCGTTTTGGGGATCGGCGCCGGCGATGAGGTGATCGTACAGGGCAATACCTATATCGCGAGCGTGATGGGGATCACGATCAACGGCGCGACGCCCGTCTTTGTGGAGCCGGACGAGTACAACAACATCGACGCGTCGAAGATCGAGGAAAAGATCACGGACAAGACGAGGGCGATTCTGGTCGTCCATCTGTACGGGCAGGCCTCCAATATGGCGCCGATCGCGGCTCTGACGCGAAAATACAATCTGCGTCTTGTCGAAGACTGTGCGCAGTCGCACGGCGCATGCTTTCAGAGAAAGATGACGGG
The DNA here is from genome assembly GCA_947627245.1 of uncultured Lachnospiraceae bacterium. Classification (GTDB taxonomy): domain Bacteria; phylum Bacillota; class Clostridia; order Lachnospirales; family Lachnospiraceae; genus Choladousia. Next base: position 16,786 of record CANQVH010000049.1, read on the forward strand.
AACCTTCGGGGACGTTGGCTGTTTTTCCTTTTATCCGTCCAAAAATCTCGGGGCGTTTGGCGACGCGGGAGCGATTGTGACCGACGATCCGAAGATCGCGCAGGACGTCCGGGTCTTCCGAAATTACGGGAGCGAGAAGCGCTATTACAACAAAGTAGTAGGCGCAAATTCACGGCTGGACGAGCTGCAGGCGGGACTGCTCAGGGTACGTCTGGCGCATCTGGATGAGCTCACAAAGGAGCGCATCCGGCTGTGCGGCACATATACCGAAGAATTAAAAAATCCTGCGATCGAGCTTCCGAGGGTCCGCGAGGGCGCTACCTCCGTATGGCACCAGTATGTGATCCGCAGTCCGAAGCGGGACCGGCTGATCGAGTATCTGAACGAAAGAGAGATCGGGACGATCATTCATTATCCGATTCCTCCGCATCTTTCGGAAGCGTATGCTTATCTTGGAATGGGACGCGGGACGCTTCCCATCACGGAGCGCTATGCAAACGAAGTCCTCTCGATTCCGCTCTACAACGGGATGACGGAAGAAGAGCAGCAATATGTGATCGAAAGCATCAACCAATTTATATAAGGTGCAGGGCACGAGCACGCAGGAAAGCAGAAACAGAAATGCGAACAAATCATACGGGCAACGGTGGATTGAGATGAGACACAGCTACGGGGCCGTCTGCAAAAATGTCAGGCTGCGGCCGCTTGAAAGAAAAGATATTGAAAAACTGAGGGTATGGCGGAACGACGTTTCTCAGACACGGTTCCTGCGAAGGATTCCGGAAATCACTCCGGCCATGCAGGAAAACTGGTACCGGGAATACCTGCAGAACGAGGACGAGATCACCTTCGCGATCGAGGAGACGAAGGAGCTTCGGCGCATGGTGGGAAGCGTGGCTCTGTACAATTTCCGCGGGGAGATCGCGGAGATCGGGAAGATACAGATCGGAGATCCTCAGGCGCACGGGCGCGGAATCGGAAGGGTCAGCATGGTGATGGCGATGCAGATCGGATTCCGGCTGCTCGGACTGAAGAAAATCGTTATATCGGTGCATCGGGAGAATACTGCCGCCTACACGAACGATCTGAAGGTGGGCTTTCAGATCATAGGCGAGCATGCCGCGCCGATGGGCGGGACAGAAGATGAAATGGAGATTGACGAAAAACATTTGAACGAGGCAAACGACTACGCGGCGGATATCGTCTGTACGGATAAAGACCTTCAATAAATCATTTGACTTGTCGGGAAAAGGTGTATAAAATAAAATCATAATCAATTCATTTATCAATTAAGAGACAGGAGGACTGCTGAAATGACGGATGTTTTAAAAGCAATCAACGAGCGCTTTTCCACGCGCGGCTACACGGATGACAAGTTGACGAAGGAAGAGATCGAGACACTTGTGAAAGCGGGCTTGCAGGCGCCGACCGCCGCGAACAGGCAGGAGATTCATATCACAGTGATTGAAAAAGGCAACCCGGTGCTGAAGGAAATCGAGGACGCCAAGAACGCGGGCAAGACCGCGCCGGCCAATTTCTATTATGACGCGCCGGTCGTGATGATCCTGAGCGGCGACAGCAATTTCTACTGGAGTCCGGTGGACGCCGGGATCGCGGTGGAGAATATGGCTCTGGCCGCGGAGGGGCTCGGCCTCGGAAGCCTGATTATCGGCTGCATCAAGGACGCTCTGCGCGGTGAGAAGAAGGACTATTTCGCAAAAGCGCTGAAGTATCCGGAAGGCTATCAGTACGAGATCGCGATCGCGTTCGGCCGCAAGGCGACGGGCAAGGAGCCGCACACGTACGATTGGGACAGCCATGTGACGATGCTGTGAGTATGCAATGTTTTTTATGTAAACAGGAGGCGGTAATCCGCCTCCTATAGTCTGATATCTGAAAGATCTGTAACGCCTAATACCTCCAGTAACATATCTCTTTTTTCCTCTACTGTCATCTGGGCCGTTGCCTCCATATTACAACCTCCATCATTTTGGGCTTATTATCATCTTTCGTATATAAATCCATAATAATGGCTTTTGATAAGACTGTCAATACGAAGGAGCGGATTATGCGTTCGACGCAGCGGCCTCGGCTTTTGCTTCAGATTCCGCAGCATTTGCTTCTTTCAGGCGCTTCTGCGCGGTGGAGAGCATCAACTTAATGCGGTTGAGCTGGTTGACCTCGCTGGCGCCCGGATCGTAGTCGATCGCAACGATATTTGACAGCGGATACTGCCTGCGCAGCTCCTTAATGACGCCTTTGCCGACCACGTGGTTCGGCAGGCAGGCGAACGGTTGCGTACAGACGATGTTGTTGACGCCGGAGTGGATCAGCTCCAGCATCTCGCCGGTCAGGAACCAGCCTTCGCCGGTCTGATTGCCGAGCGAGACGATGTCCTTCGCCATGTCGCCCAGACGCCAGATCTGGGTGGGCGGCTCGAAATGAACGCTCTTCTCCAGCTCCGAGGCGGCCGCGGAACGCAGCTTCTCCAGCACATAGATCCCAAAGTTCGCGATCATCGCGGATTTTTTCTTTGTCCCCAGATACTCGCTCTTGAAATTCTGGTTGTAGAAGCAGTAGAGCAGGAAGTCCATCAGATCGGGGACGACCGCCTGCGCGCCTTCCGCTTCCAGAAGATCGACCAGATGATTGTTCGCCGCCGGCATGAATTTCACAAGGATCTCGCCGACTACACCGACCTTCGGTTTCTGCTCGTCGGTGATCGGGAGAGTGTCGAAATCGTGGATGATCTCGCGGCACATTTTTTTGAACGCGGTGTAGGACGGCTTGCCGGAGACAAACTCACAGCAGCGATCCTCCCAGCGATGGAAGAGCGCGTTTGCAGAGCCCGATTCCTTCTCATACGGGCGCATGCGGTAGAGGCAGCGCATGAAGATATCGCCGAACACGAGCGCGAACATGCAGCGCTTGATGAGCTGATAGCTGAGCGTGAAGCCGGGATTGCTCTCAAGGCTGCTCAGGTTCAGCGAGATGACCGGGACGTTTGGGATCCCGGCCTTCTGTAAAGCGCGGCGGATGAACCCAACGTAGTTGGACGCGCGGCAGCCGCCGCCGGTCTGCGTCATGATGACGGCGGTGCGGCTCAGGTCATATTTCCCGGACAGCAGGGCGTCCATCACCTGCCCGACCACCATCAGGGACGGATAGCAGGCGTCGTTGTTGACGTACTTCAGGCCGGTATCGATCGCCTTGCGGTTATCGTTTCTCAAAAGCTCAATATGGTATCCGCTCGCATTCATCGCCGCCTCCAGCATACGGAAGTGGATCGGGGACATCTGCGGGCAGAGGATCGTGTATTCCTTGCGCATTTCTTTGGTAAATATAACGCGGTTGATGTTCGCCGGGACGATCCTGCGCGGCTCCAGATCATGCTGTGTGCGCACGCGGATCGCGGCGATAAGAGAGCGTATGCGGATCTTCGCGGCGCCCAGATTGTTGACCTCGTCGATCTTCAGGCAGGTGTAGATCTTGCCGGAATTCGTAAGGATATCGTTGACCTCGTCCGTCGTGACCGCGTCAAGACCGCAGCCAAAGGAATTCAACTGAATCAGGTCGAGATCTTCACGCGTTTTGACAAAGTTTGCCGCCGCGTAGAGACGGCTGTGGTACATCCACTGGTCGAGCACCATCAGCGGACGCTCCACCGGGCTCAGATTCGAGACGGAGTCCTCGGTCAGCACCGCCATGCCGAAGGAGTTGATAAGCTCCGGAATGCCGTGGTTGATCTCGCCGTCGATATGGTAGGGGCGGCCGGCGAGCACGATCCCGTGACGGCCGGTCTCCTCAAGATATTTCAAAGTTTCCTGACCCTTCTCATACATCGCCTCGCGCGTGTGCGCAAGCTCCTCCCAGCCGGCCTTTGCCGCCGCAGCAACCTCATTCGCCGGAATGTCCGGGAACGCATCCTTTAAGCGGCTCGTCACGGTGTCCAGATTCGTGAACGCGATAAACGGATTCTCGAACCGGATCGACGGATCGCGCAGACCCTCTACATTGTTCTTGATGTTTTCCGCGTACGAGGTGACGATCGGGCAGTTGTAGTGGTTCGGCGCGTCCTCAAATTCCGTGCGCTCATACGGGATGCACGGATAGAATATGTACTTGATGCCCTTGCGCAGCAGCCATTCTACATGACCGTGCGCGAGCTTCGCCGGGTAACATTCCGACTCGCTTGGGATCGACTCGATACCGAGCTCATAGATCTTGCGCGTGCTCGGCGGCGAGAGGATCACCCGGTACTTCAATTCCGTGAAGAAGCGGAACCAGAACGGGTAATTTTCATACATGTTCAGTACACGCGGAATGCCGACAATGCCGCGCTCCGCTTCATCCTCCGGCAACGGCTCGTAGGAGAAGAGCAGCTTGTTCTTGAACTCAAATAGATTCGGCACATGATCCTTGTTGCGTTCCTTGCCGATACCGCGCTCACAGCGGTTGCCGCTGACATACTGACGGCCGCCGGAGAAGCGGTTGATCGTCAGACGGCACTGGTTTGTGCAGCCCTTGCACTTCGCCATCGTCGTCGTGTACTGCAACGCGTCAATGCGCTCGCTGGAGAGCATCGTCGTCTGCGCGCCCTCCTTATAGCGCTCGCGCGCGATCAGAGCCGCGCCGAATGCGCCCATGATGCCGGCGATATCCGGACGGATCGCTTCGCAGCCCGCAATGCGCTCGAAGCTCCGCAGAACACCGTCGTTGTAAAAAGTACCGCCCTGTACGACGATATGGCGGCCGAGCTCGGAAGCGTCGGACACCTTGATGACTTTATATAGAGCGTTTTTGATTACGGAATAAGCAAGGCCGGCGGAAATATCAGAGACCTCCGCGCCCTCCTTTTGCGCCTGCTTGACTTTTGAATTCATGAACACGGTGCAGCGTGTGCCAAGATCGATCGGATGCTTCGCGAAAAGAGCCGCTTTCGCAAAATCCTGCACGGAATAATTCAATGACTTCGCAAAGGTCTCGATAAAAGAGCCGCAGCCCGAGGAGCAGGCCTCGTTGAGCTGGACGCTGTCGACCGTATGATTTTTGATCTTGATGCATTTCATATCCTGCCCGCCGATGTCAAGGATGCAGTCGACCTCCGGGTCGAAGAACGAAGCGGCGTAGTAGTGCGAGACCGTCTCAACCTCACCCTCATCGAGCAGAAGAGCCGCCTTGATCAGCGCCTCGCCGTAGCCCGTCGAGCAGGACCATGCGATCCGCGCGTCCTTCGGAAGCTGCCGGTAGATATCCTGAACGGCCGTGATCGTCGTGCGAAGCGGGTTGCCGTTGTTGTTGCTGTAGAAGGAATACAAAAGCGTGCCGTCCTCGCTGACGAGCGCGGCTTTTGTCGTCGTGGAGCCCGCGTCGATGCCGAGATAGCAGTTGCCCTTATACTCGGCAAGATTTCCGGTCGCCACGCGATGACAGCTCTGGCGCGCGATAAAGTGATCGTAATCCTCCTGCGAAGCGAACAGAGGCTCCATGCGCGCGACCTCAAATTCCATGTGGATCGGCCCGGAAAGCTTTTCCTGCAGCGCGCCCAGCGTCGTCACGGCTTCCGGTTTTGCGTTCAGAGCGGAGCCGATCGCGGCAAACAGGTGAGAATTCTCCGGCTCGATCGCGTGCTCGCTGTCGAGATGGAGCGTGCGGATGAACGCCTGCCGCAGCTCGGACAGGAAGTGAAGCGGGCCGCCGAGAAACGTGACGTGTCCGCGGATCGGTTTGCCGCAGGCAAGGCCGCTGATCGTCTGGTTCACGACCGCCTGAAAAATGGAAGCGGAAAGATCTTCCTTCGTCGCGCCGTCGTTGATCAACGGCTGGATATCGGATTTCGCGAACACGCCGCAGCGCGCCGCGATCGAATAAAGCGAAGAGTAATTCTTTGCATATTCGTTCAGTCCTGCCGCGTCGGTCTGCAGAAGGGAAGCCATCTGGTCGATAAAGGAGCCGGTGCCGCCTGCGCAGATGCCGTTCATGCGCTGCTCGACGTTGCCGTTCTCAAAATAAATGATCTTGGCGTCCTCACCGCCGAGCTCGATCGCCACATCCGTCTGCGGAATATACTGCTCCAGAGAGGACGCGACCGCGATCACCTCCTGAACAAACGGGATTTCTAGATGGTTCGCAAGGGCAAGTCCGCCGGAGCCCGTGATGACGGGCGACACCTGCAGATCGCCGAGCAGCTTTGACGCTTCGCTTACCAGATCGGACAGCGTTTCGCGGATATTCGCGAAATGCCGCTTATAGTCAGAGAACAGAAGCTCCCGGGAAGGGCTTAGTACAGCTACCTTGACCGTCGTGGAGCCGATGTCGATCCCAAGTGTGTGGATCGGATTCACTGCCGTTGTATTTGTAGACAAAGTAAAATGCCTCCTTATATATGCGCAGAAAAGAAATAAATGCGGGCATTCGCCCCGGCTTGAGCCGTGCCGATCTCGCCTCCGCTTTGCTCCGGCTCGATCACGGGCATTCGCCCTATCATCCGTCGTCAAAGCACAGATACTCGTGAGCGGCTTATTGAGCCGTGCCTGCCCTCGAAAGCCTTCGGCTTTCTCGGTCACGGGCATTCGCCCTATAAATCCACCGTCCCGTGAAATTGTCTGCAAGCAGACATTTCACGCTCCGCTGTCTTTGCACGGCTCATTGCTTACGCGGACATTATACGACATTTATCTTGGTGCTTGCAAGATTAAAAATTTCCATTTATACTTATATTCCGAATGAGGAGTTGTATGAAAGAACCAAATCGCTTATTTTCTTAAATTATTTATATCAGGATTTTGCATGATAACCACAGGCTTTGTATGAGGAAAGGCAAAAAGGAGAGACAGCATGTATCGGATATTGAAGAAGGACGGCAGGGCGAAACGGGCGGAATTTCAGACGGTGCACGGCACGGTGCAGACGCCGCTGTTCATGAATGTCGGAACGGTGGCCGCGATCAAGGGCGCCGTGGCGACGACGGATCTGAAGCAGATCGGGACGCAGGTGGAGCTCTCAAACACGTATCATCTGCATGTGCGTCCGGGCGATCATATTGTGAAGAAGCTGGGAGGACTGCACCGTTTCATGAACTGGGACCGTCCGATTCTCACGGATTCCGGCGGTTTTCAGGTGTTTTCGCTTGCGAGCCTGCGGAAGATCAAGGAGGAGGGCGTCTATTTTCAGTCGCACATCGACGGACGAAAGATTTTTATGGGCCCGGAGCAAAGCATGCAGATCCAGTCAAATCTGGCCTCGACGATCGCGATGGCGTTTGACGAGTGTCCGTCGAGCGTGGCGGAGCGCGATTACGTGCAGCGCTCGGTGGACCGGACGACGCGGTGGCTTGTCCGCTGCAAGGAGGAGCTGCGCCGTCTGAACAGTCTGGAGGATACGATCAACCCGCATCAGCTCCTGTTTGGGATCAATCAGGGCGCAGTTTACGACGATATTCGCATCGGACAGGCACGGCAGATCGCAGAGCTTGATCTGGACGGCTATGCGATCGGCGGTCTTGCGGTCGGGGAGACGCACGAAGAGATGTACCGGATTCTGGACGCGGTCGTGCCGGAGTTGCCGGAGGACAAGCCGACTTACCTGATGGGCGTGGGGACGCCGATCAATATTCTTGAGGCGGTGGAGCGGGGCGTTGATTTCTTTGACTGTGTCTATCCGAGCCGTAACGGCCGCCACGGACACGTATACACGAACGGCGGCAAGCTGAACCTGTTTAACGCGAAATATGAGCTGGACGATCGGCCGATCGAGGAGGGCTGCGGCTGTCCGGCCTGTCAGAATTACAGCCGCGCCTACATCCGTCATCTGCTCAAGGCAAAGGAAATGCTCGGGATGCGCCTCTGTGTGCTGCACAACCTGTATTTTTATAATCATATGATGGAGGAGATCCGCGGGGCGATCGAGCAGGGATGTTATCAACAATACAAGAAGCAGAAGATCGAGCGTTATACGCAGGGGCAGGCAGAAGCCAAAGGAGCCTGACCTTCTGCGGATAGAAGCGCAATATTTTACCATATAACAGGAGGAGTGCGAAATGAGAAGACTGTTGAACGACGGATGGGAATTCAGTCTCCAGCCGCTGCACACGGGACTGGCGGAGATGCAAAACAGAAAAGAAGATTTTGCGCCAGTAGGGCTCCCGCACGACTGGCTGATCTATGATGCGGATCATTTGTATGCGGACGGAACCGGATGGTACCGCAGGACGCTGCTCTGGGAAAAGAAGGAAGAAGAGACGCTGGTCTTTCTGCGGTTCGACGGCGTTTATATGGACAGCCGGATCTACGTGAACGGCAGTCAGGCCGGGGAATGGAAATACGGCTACTCTGCGTTTGATGTGGAGCTCACGCCCTTTCTGCAGGACGGAGAGAACGAGATCATGGTATCCGTCGATTTTCAGGATCCGAACAGCCGCTGGTACTCCGGCGCCGGAATTTTCCGAAACGTATGGCTGAGGGAAGTGCCTTTCTGTCATCTGACGGCGGACGGCGTTTACTTTCATGCGCAGCACGCGGACGGGGATCACTGGGACATCGATATCGAGACAGAGGTGGATGGCGGTCATGCGGAGCTGGAATATACGCTGCTTGCAGAGGGAAAGCCGGTGCCTTTGACAAACATCCGTCGGGAATGTGTTCATTCCGACGACCGATGCCGTCATCGCTTTCTTGCGCAGGTGGATAATCCTGTCTGCTGGGATGTGGATCGCCCGTATGTCTACCGGCTGCGAACCACGCTGCGCAGAGGCGAAGAAATACTGGATGAGATCGAACAGAATGTTGGATTCCGCACGGTTGTTTTCTCGCCGGACGAGGGGTTTCTCCTGAACGGGCGGAAGCTGAAGCTGAACGGGGTCTGTGAACACCATGACCTTGGATGCTTCGGCAGCGCGTTTCATGTGCAGGCGATGCGCAGGAAATTCCGCATCCTGAAGGAGATGGGCGTGAACGCCGTGCGTACCTCGCACAATATGCCGGCCGCGGAACTGCTGGATCTTGCCGATGAGATGGGCCTTCTGATTGTCGACGAGGCGTTTGACATGTGGGAGATGCCGAAAACAAAATATGATTACGCGCGTTTTTTCCCTGACTGGTATCAGAAAGATGTGGCAAGCTGGGTGCGCCGCGACCGGAATCATCCGTGTGTCATCATGTGGAGCATGGGAAATGAGATCTACGACACGCATGACGGCCCGCACGGTCTTGCGTGCATGAAACGGCTGCTCGCAGAGGTGCAGAAGCATGATCCCAAGGGTAATGCGCGCCCGACCATCGGCTCGAATTTCATGCCGTGGGAAAACACGCAGAAATGCGCGGACGTGTTGAAGCTGATCGGCTATAATTACGCGGAAAGGTACTATGACGCGCATCATGAGGCGCACCCGGACTGGATCATTTACGGCAGCGAGACGGCGTCCGTGGTACACAGCCGCGGGATCTATCATTTCCCGTATCGGGAGCCTGTGCTGGCGGATGAGGATGAGCAGTGTTCGGCGCTCGGCAATTCCACTACGAGCTGGGGTGCGAAATCGCCGGAGGCCTGCATTATCGTGGAACGGGATCATCCGTATTCCTGCGGGCAGTTTTTGTGGACCGGTTTTGATTACATCGGCGAACCGACGCCATACCACACAAGAAATTCCTATTTCGGACAGGTTGATACGGCGGGCTTTCCGAAGGATTCCTACTATATGTATCAATCGAACTGGACCGATTATCGCACAAAGCCGATGGTGCATCTGTTCCCGTATTGGGATTTCAATATCGGCCAGTTGATTGATGTGCGCGCCTGCACAAACGCGCCGTCCGTGGAGCTGTTTTTCAATGGAGAAAGCATGGGAACCTGCACGATCGACCATGCGCACGGGCAGGAGCTCGCAGGATATTGGCAGATTCCGTATGCGCCGGGCGAGCTGCTGGCAGTGGCCCGTGATGAAAACGGAAATGAGGTGGCACGGCATGCACGGCACTCCTTCGGGGAGGCGGCGAAGATTGTTCTGAAACCGGAAAAAACAAGCATGCGCGCCGACGGGGAAGATTTGCTGTTTGTGGAGATTTTCATGGAGGATGCGGACGGCTATCCCGTGGAAAACGCCGATAATCGCGTGACGGTGAGCGCAGAAGGCGCAGGGGCTCTGGTGGGTACGGACAACGGAGACAGCACGGATACCGATTCGTGGAAATGCGGCAGCCGACGTCTGTTCAGCGGAAAGCTGCTCGCCGTATTCAAAGCCGGAGAACAGGCCGGAGACCTGCGGATCACGGTATCATCGGAAGGGCTTGCGGATGCCGTCCTTACAATCCCTGCAACGGCAGCGCCGAAAACGGAGGGCACAAGCCCGCTGGCATACCTCGCAGAGACAAGCGGACGCAAAAAGCCGTGCGGCAGCGCCGATGCCCCAACGGAAGATCGGAAATCTGAGATCCCGGTGCGCAATATTTTGCTGAAGTGCAAAGGCAGCAGAAAAATGAACGCGGATAACCGGGAGGTGATGGTGACGGCGACACTCTGTCCGGAAAACGCAAGCGACCGGGAAGTAAGCTGGTGCGCAGTGGACGACAAGGGAATCCCCCTGCCGATCGCCGAGGTGAAAGCAGACGGACTCACCGCGCATATCACGGCGAAGAGCGACGGAGCGTTTCGGCTGCGCTGCATGTCCCGCTGCGGCACGGATAAGGTGCGCATCATCTCTCAGCTTGAATTTGAGATACAGGGAATCGGGCAGACGCTGCTGGATCCTTACGGATTTATTGCCGGAGGTCTTTACGATTACAGCCGGGGAAACGTCGGGAATGGAAATGAGCGCGGCGTCGCCACGCCGTCTGATGAGAACGGACTGTTCGGCTATCACGGGATCGACTTCGGACCGCACGGCTCGGACGAGATCTGTATGCCGATTTTTACCCTGAACGATGAGCCGTACCGCATTCGTATTTATGAAGGGATGGCGGACGAGGAGGGCGCAGAGCTGATCGGAGACGTGATTTACCAAAAGCCGTCCATCTGGAACGTGTATCAGGAGGAGACATATCGCCTGAATAAGAAGCTGAAGGGCGTGACAGACATCAGCTTTATGACGGAAAAGAAATTTCATATGAAAGGCTTTTCCTTTAAACAAAGCTACGCGTTTGAAAGACACAACGCGGCGGAGTGCGACGCCGTTTACGGGGACAATTTCCGGAAGGAAGCGGATCGGATCTGCGGCATCGGCAACAATGTGTCGATCGAATTCGCACAGATGGATTTCGGCGCAGAAGGAACCGGAAGGATCACCGTCTGCGGAAGCACGCCGCTGGAAAAGAATACGATCATCCTCAGCTTCACCTGCGACGGACAAGAGGAACGCAGAATCCTTGAATTTACAAAGGGGCAGAAAGAACAGAGCTTTGCATTCGAACGGTTGTGTGGAAAGGGTACGGTACGCTTTGTATTTCTGCCGGGTTCCGATTTCGATTTCGCGTGGTTTTGCTTTATGAGGGACTGAGAAACAAATCGTTAAACTTTTCAGAAAAATCGCTTGATTTACAGAGACGAATTGTGTATGATGTGTAATAGCGGTTTTTTATGACAAAAGGAGGACATGCATATGTTTAATCTTATGACAGGAGATGCGGCGGCAAGTACGGCAGGCGCAGGAGCAGGCGGCGGAATGTTGCTGATGATCATGTACATCGTAGTGATCGGCGCGGCAATGTACTTTTTCGCGATCCGTCCGCAGAAGAAAGAACAGAAGAGAATGCAGGCGCTGCTTTCATCCATGGAAGTCGGCGACACGATTGTGACGACGAGCGGATTTTACGGAGTTGTGATCGACATCACGGACGAGGACTGCATCGTCGAGTTCGGCAGCAACAAGAATTGCCGAATCCCGATGCGCAAGGCCGCGATCGCCGAAGTGGAGAAGCCGGGGCAGGAGTAATCTTATAGGAAAATAAAGAAAGGGAGCATATCTGATTAAGATAATGCTCCTTTTTTATAGATAAGCTAATGTATAAAGGTTAAGATAATCATTAATAGATTATTCACTTGACGCAACAACGAATTTGTTGTATTCTGTAAATGGGGAAGAGAGTCAACAGGTATAAAACAGTTGAAAAGAACATTTATTGAAGTACCCTCATTTACGAGAAAGTGGTATGAGCTTGGACTAACAGATGATAACTTGCGTGAATTACAAAATATACTATTAAAAAACCCCAAAATAGGAGACGCTATACAGGGAACAGGTGGACTGCGGAAGATTCGTATACCGTTAGATCATCGTGGTAAACGTGGCGGTGGACGTGTAATATATGTCGATATTGAGCTGAAAGAGACAATTTATTTCATAAACGTATATGCCAAAAATGAAAAAGATGATTTGACAGAAGATGAGAAAAAGGCTTTGAAAGCTGTTGTAAAGTTTCTTAAGGAGGTTTAACATGGGGACATTTTTTGATGATACGATGCAGGGGTTGCTTGAGGCAGTTGAAATCGAAAAAGGAAATATACCCCTTATTGAAAAAGAGAATATGCCAGCTCTTACGTATGTAGCAGCAGTCAGTGAGGAAAAGCTGATTGATGAGCTTGTAAGAATACGAAAAGCAGAAAATATGTCTCAGAATCAGTTAGCGGCTCTTACCGGTAACAAGCAGCAGGCTATATCCAGAATTGAGAAGAAAGAAAACTGCCCATCGTTGAAACTGTTTTATAATCTGGTAAACGCACTTGGCTATGAATTGCAGATCGTGAAAAAAACAAATATCGGATAAATTGAAGAACAGCTATATGAGAAGAGACGTCAGAAGGTTGAACGTCTCTTTTTTCATGGCCTTATGATCTGCATGGCATGGCGCAGACAGGATACCGTGATTTTCTTTGATCTGCAGCTTACCTCGCCGTCCGTGTGCACCCAGAGGGGCA
>CANQVH010000050.1 GCA_947627245.1 uncultured Lachnospiraceae bacterium
GCGGGGTGGAGCAGTCTGGAAGCTCGTCGGGCTCATAACCCGAAGGTCGTAGGTTCAAATCCTACTCCCGCAACTCGATAACGGTTTCTGCAGGATCCGAAAACAGCAAGTCAAAAGAGACTGTGCATAATCGGAAGCAATCGTTATCGTACATTATGCCCAGATAGCTCAGTTGGTAGAGCAGAGGACTGAAAATCCTCGTGTCGCTGGTTCGACTCCGGCTCTGGGCATGCTGTTTGTTTACGGAGAAGAAATTCTTCCAGCAAAAAATACAGCAAAACTACATTTCCTCTCCGTAAGAAAAACAGATGGGATATTAGCTCAGTCGGTAGAGCACTTGACTTTTAATCAAGGTGTCGGGGGTTCGAATCCCCCATGTCTCATGAAAAGCACCGTTCCTATGGTCGAATAAATACCGGGAATGGTGTTTTTTGGTTTATATGTATTGCTGCATGGGCATAATAGGATCCGATGCATATCATTTTTCGGGTCGAAGCATGCGCAGGACGTAACATAGATATTCTAAGATTCATGTTTGAAAAAGAAATCATGTTAGCATCAAAAAACGAGGTGATAGCATGATTTCTTACGAAAATTTTTGGAAAACGATCGGGAAAAAGGGAATCTCAACATACGCGCTGATTTACAAGCACGGTATCATGCCGTCGGTGATTCAGCGACTCCGGGACGGGCGGCCGATTACGACGAAGACGCTGAATACTCTCTGCGTGGTGCTGGACTGCAAGGTGTCGGACATTATAGAATTTCTTCCGGAGGAGGAAGAAAATGAGGGCTATTCTCCCGAGCGCTGAGGAGGAATTTTATGAAGCTTTTAGCGGTAATTGACATGCAGAATGATTTTATTGACGGTGCGCTCGGTACGCCGGAGGCGGTGCGGATCGTGGAGAACGTGTGCGCGAAGATTGACGAATATCTAGGGCGCGGTGACCGGGTCGTCTTTACGAGGGACACGCATCCGGAGAATTATCTGGAAACGCAGGAGGGGAAAAAACTTCCCGTAGAGCATTGCATCAAAGGCACGTTTGGCTGGGAGATCTCAAAGAAGGTATATAGGGCGGATTGCCCCGTGATCGACAAGCCTACGTTCGGTTCGCTTGAGCTGGCCGAGTACGCGGCAGGGCTTGCGGATTTGGAGGAGATTGAGGTGATCGGGCTCTGCACGGATATCTGCGTGATCTCGAATGTGATGATCCTGAAAGCAAAGCTGCCGGAGGTTCCGATCACGGTGGACGCTTCCTGCTGTGCGGGCGTGACGCCGCAGAGCCATGCGAACGCATTGGAAGCGATGAAGATGTGTCAGGTAGAGGTGCGTTGAGATGGGATTTCGGATCTTTATGCTGGTCATGGTTTTGCTGATTCCGCTGATGATGATCGGATTCGGCAGGCTGTTCCTGAAAAAAGCGCCGGGGACGATCAACGCGGTTTTCGGCTATCGGACCTCCATGTCGATGAAAAACAAAGACACATGGGAGTTCGCGCACAAGTATTGCGGCAGGCTGTGGTTTTATGGCGGGCTGGCTTTGCTGCCGTTGTCTGTGATTCCTTTATTATTTGTGTTTCATAAAGGCGCAGACGTTGTGGGAAATGTGGGCGCGATCATTGAAATTGTTCAACTGGTGCCGCTGATCGGATCGATCATTCCGACGGAGATGGCGCTTCGGAAGAATTTTGACCGGGACGGCGTGCGGCGGCAGAGGACAGAGGCAAAGGAGAGCGGGAAATCGTAAAACGGTTTCCTGCTTTTTATATTAAAACAATGTATTCTCCTTGACATTTTGTATACCGAACGGTATATTAATCTGGGAGGCATTTCCGGATGAATAACAAAGCGCTTCTTATGGAATGTGCAAAAGAGCTGTTTTACGCGAAGGGCTATGACGCCGTCGGAGTTCAGGAGATCGTGGAGCGCGCCGGGCTGACGAAGCCGACGCTGTATTATTATTTCGGAAGTAAGATCGGTCTTCTGCGGACGCTTCTGGAGACGCGTTTCGAGCGCTATCTCGCTCAGGTGAAGGTGGCGGCTAAGACCGAAAGCGATATACGGGAGACGCTGTACCGGCTGGGAGAGATCTCCTGCGCTTTCTACGAGGAGGACCGGCAGTTTTATATGCTGATGATGGCGTTGCTCTACTCTGCGCGGGAGAACGAGGCGTATCAGGCTGTGCGACCGTATTTTGTCGAGCTTTATGAGAGCATTGTGCAGGCGTTCGAGCGCGAGGCCGGGAAGCTGGGAAATATGCGCGGGAGGCAGCGGCAGTTCGCGATCGGTTTTCTCGGAACGATCCATCAATACCTGTTTTTGCAGTGGGAGACGGATCCGGAGGAGGCGTCCGGGAAGATTGGTGGGGAGCAGATCGCTTCCGTTGTCGATCAGTTCATGTATGGGATCTTCACGTAAGCTACGAGCGAGAGCATCTGAGCTTGCAGGCTTGTAGCGAAGTAAAATATATTTAAGGAACAAGGAGTTTTGCTATGAGTGTATGGTACGAGACAGCTATTTTTTATCATATGTATCCGCTCGGTATGAGCGGAGCGCCGTACGACAACAATCAGGAGGAAGTCGTACATCGTTTTGACGAATTAAAGAAATGGCTGCCACACATCCGGGATCTCGGCTGCGGGGCAATCTACATAGGGCCGTTGTTTGAGTCAACCTCGCACGGCTATGATACGAAGGATTATTATAAGGTAGATCGCAGGCTCGGGGATAACGATGATTTCAAAACCTTTGTGCAGCAGGCGCATGAGCTGGGATTGAAGGTCGTGGTGGATGGCGTATTTAATCATACGGGCAGGGAGTTTTTCGCGTTTCAGGATATTAAGCAGAACCGCGAGGGCTCGCGTTACTGCGGCTGGTACAAGGGCGTTAACTTCTGGGGGAACAATTATTACAATGACGGCTTCGGCTATGAATCATGGAGAAATTGCGTGGAGCTGGCGAATCTGAACTTGCAGAACCGCGAGGTGAAGGATTATCTTTTTGATGTGATCCGTTTTTGGATCCGGGAGTTTGACATCGACGGCATCCGGCTTGACTGCGCAGATTGTCTGGACTTTGATTTCATGAAGGAAATGCGCTGGATGACGGGCAACGAGAAGCAGGACTTCTGGCTGATGGGCGAGGTGATCCACGGGGATTACGCGCGCTGGGCGAACCCGGAGATGCTTCATTCTGTGACGAATTACGAGCTGCACAAGGGCCTGTATTCCGGGCATAACGACCATAATTATTTTGAGATTGCACATACTATCCGCAGACAGTTCGATGAGAACGGCGGAATCTACCGGGGGCGCACGCTCTACTCGTTTGTGGACAACCACGACGTGGACCGCATTGTCTCGAAGCTGAACGACAGGCGGCATATCAAGCCGGTGTATACGCTGCTCTACACGCTGCCGGGGTTGCCGTCGATCTACTACGGTTCGGAGTGGGGCGTCGACGGGCGAAAGGCGAACGGCGGAGATCCGGCGCTGCGGCCGCATCTTGTGTTGGAAGAGATGAACGCGAATCCGCCTGTGCAGGGATTGAAGGAATTCCTGATCTTCCTCGGGAAGTGCCGGAAGGAGCATCCGGTCATCGGCACGGGACGTTATCGTGAACTGCTCTTGACGAACCGCCAGTACGCGTTTGCACGGATCGGTGAGCAGGAGTCGGTCGTCGTGATGGTAAATAACGATGAGAACGAGGCGCAGATGTCCGTGCCGCTTCCGCAGGCCGCGCAGCACATCACAGATCTCGAGACCGGAGCGGAAGTCCCGCAGGAGAACGGGCGGATCTTTGCGACGCTTCCGGCGGGTGGGAGTATGCTGGTAGCAATTAGCTAGATTGTATTTCTTATACAGCTCGTGCAGGTGATTGGCAATGCCAAAGGCAAACCTGTGCGGACGCCGGTATTTAAAGAATGTAAAACGATACAGTTCAGCAACAAAACGAAGGAGAGGGTTTGAAATGGCAGAGAAGGCAAACGCGAAAGTCGCAAACAAGGAACCGAAACGTCCGGAGCAGTTCATCTCGGACTACGACCAGTATTTGTTCGGCATGGGGACGCACTACAACATTTTCGAGAAGTTGGGCGCGCATCCGATGAAGGTCGGCGGAAAGAAGGGCGTGTATTTCGCCGTGTGGGCGCCGCATGCGGATTCCGTGCATGTTATCGGATCATTCAACGGCTGGGATGAGCTGCAGTATCCGATGGAGCGCCAGAATCCGCTGGGGATTTATGATCTGTTCATTCCGGGGGTCGAGGAGGGAGCGTTGTACAAGTTCCTGATCCACACGCCGGATGGCAGGAAGATCTACAAGGCGGATCCGTTCGGCAATCATGCGGAGTTTCGCCCGGGAACAGCTTCGCGCGTCGCGGATTTGTCCCGAATCAGGTGGTCGGATTCCGTATGGATGGAGAAGCGCAAAAGCTTCGAGCAGGACAAGAGTCCGGTCGCGATCTACGAGGTGCATCCGGGAAGCTGGATGAAGCATCCGCACGGTCCGGACAGCGCCGGCTACTACAATTATCGTGATTTTGCGCATTCTCTGGTCGCATACATCAAGGATATGGGCTATACGCATGTTGAGCTGATCGGCATCGCGGAGCATCCGTTTGACGGTTCGTGGGGCTATCAGGTGACCGGCTACTTTGCGCCGACTTCGCGCTACGGCACGCCGGAGGATTTTGCGTATTTCGTGAATTATCTGCACAAGAACAAGATCGGCGTCATTCTGGACTGGGTACCGGCGCATTTTCCGCGCGACGAGCAGGGTCTGGCGGATTTTGATGGCGCGCCGCTGTATGAGTACGCGGATCCGCGCAAGGGCGAGCATCCGGACTGGGGGACCAAGATCTTCGATTACGGGAAAAATGAGGTGCGCAATTTCCTGATTGCCAACGCGATCTACTGGGTGGAGCAGTTCCATGTGGACGGTCTGCGCGTGGACGCGGTAGCTTCGATGCTCTACCTTGACTATGGCAAACAGGACGGCCAGTGGGTCGCCAATGAGTACGGCGGCAACAAGAACCTTGAGGCGATCGAGTTTTTCAAGCATCTGAACAGCCTCATGGTTGGCCGTTATCCGGGCCTGATGATGATTGCCGAGGAGTCTACGGCGTGGCCGAAGGTGACGGGTCGTCCGGAGGATGACGGACTCGGCTTTACGATGAAGTGGAACATGGGCTGGATGCATGATTTCCTCGAATACATGAAGCTTGATCCTTATTTCCGACGTTACAACCACAATAAGATGACGTTCGCGATGACGTATGCCTACTCGGAGCGTTACGTGCTTGTGCTCTCGCACGACGAGGTGGTGCATCTCAAGTGTTCGATGATCAATAAGATGCCGGGCCTGTACGACGATAAATTTGCGAATCTGAAGGCAGGATATTCGTTCATGTTCGGGCATCCGGGCAAGAAGCTTCTGTTCATGGGGCAGGATTTCGCGCAGTTCCAAGAATGGAGCGAGGAGCGGGAGCTCGACTGGTATTTGCTCGGTGAGGAGAAGCACCGCCAGATGCAGAATTACGTGCGCGCGCTGTTGCACCTGTACGCGAAGACGCCCGCGATGTATCAGGCGGACTGCAATCCGTGCGGCTTCGAGTGGATTAATGCCGACGACTGCTTCCGCAGCATTTTCAGCTTCGTGCGGCATTCGGAGGACGGCAAGAGCAACCTTCTGTTCGTCGTCAATTTCACACCGATGGCGCGTCCGGATTATCGGGTCGGAGTGCCGAAGCGCAAGCAGTACAAGCTGATCTTAAACAGCGACGCGGCCGAGTTCGGAGGCAGCGGCAAGGAGCAGCCTGAGATCTACAAGGCGGTGAAACAGGAATGCGACGGAAGGGAATATTCTTTCGCGTATGATCTGCCACCGTACGGGGTTGCGGTATTCAAATTCTAGGAAATTAAAAGGCAGGGTTTTTTGAAAAAAGCCTTGCCTTTTTATATTGTCAAATTTTAGAAAATCGAGTATGATTATTTTAATGTTTTAAAAGAGTGAAAGAAAGCGTCGGAGAACTCCGGGGCCCGAAAAAGATGAGAAAAGGATGTGAGATCATGATTTCAAGCCAAATATTACAGAATACGCTGGACGAACTGAACACGATTACCAGAGTAGATTTTATTTTGACAGATGTGCACGCGAATCTGGTTGCCTCGACGTTGCCGGAGGAAGAAATACAGGAAGATGCAATCACACAGTTTGCAGATTCGCCTGCGGACAGTCAGGTCGTGCAAGGAGCGCACTTCTTCAAGGTGTTCGATGACAAGAAGCTGGAATTCGTTCTGATCGCACAGGGAGCCTCGAAAGACGCTTATATGCTGGGGCGCGTGGCGGTCAGCCAGATCCAGAATCTGATCATCGCCTACAAGGAGCGTTTTGATAAGAACAACTATATTCAAAATCTGCTTCTGGACAATCTGCTTTCCATCGATATCTACAATCGGGCGCGGAAGCTGCACATCGACACGGAGGTGCGACGGATCGTCTATGTGATCGAGACGAAATATGAAAAGGACAATGCGGCGATGGAGATCGTCAAGGGCCTCTTCGGCAGCAGGACGAGGGATTTTATCACGGCGGTCGATGAGAAGAGCATCATTCTGGTGCAGGAGCTGAAGGAAAACGAGGGGTATGACGAGGTCGAGGGGACGGCGCATATGCTGCGGGATATGCTGAATTCCGAGGCAATGTCGAGCGTGAAGATTGCTTACGGCACGATCGTCGATGAGATTCGTCAGGTGTCCCGATCCTATAAAGAGGCGCGGATGGCGCTCGACGTGGGCAAGATTTTTTATACGGAGAAAGCGGTCATCGCGTACAACACGCTCGGCATCGGGCGGCTGATCTACCAGCTTCCGCTTCCGCTGTGCGAAATGTTCATGAAGGAAGTGTTCACGGCCGAGACGCCGGATTCCTTCGACGATGAGACGCTTGCCACGATCGGAAAATTTTTTGATAACAATCTTAACGTATCGGAGACGGCCAGACAGCTCTATATCCACAGGAATACGCTGGTGTACCGGCTGGAGAAGCTGCAGAAGAGCACCGGGCTGGATATCCGGGTCTTCGAGGATGCGATGACGTTCAAGATCGCGATGATGGTAGTCAACTACATGAAATTTATGGAGCAGAACAGTTGATTTTGCATGTCTCAAAAAAATAAAAAATATCACAAAAAAGACTTTACAAATCACAAAAACGTGTTATAATGTATCTTGTCAGGAGGCGGATGCTTCCGACAGGATACATTTTTTTCTTTCGGGATCCGGTCGGGGATCTCAGATATCTCTACAAAAGATTTTTCAAAAGTTCTACAGAGGACAAAGCTGTGTGGCAGAATTGCTGCAAAGTTTTGCGGATCAGGGCCGGTTTCGGCTAAAAATTCCGAAGTATGAAGTACAGAAGTGAGGAAGCAAAGAAACGATTCACTTGACGCGGTCCGGGGACATATGTCGTCAGGATTGCAGGGATATGCTTTGAGGAATAGCGGACAGGAGGAGGGATGTTGCCGCGTTGATGGAATTTACTATTGTTTTGTTGTTGTGCCTTTCGGTTATAGCGGTTCTGTCTGATCTCAAGTCGGGAAGGATTCCAAACGGAATTATTGCGGCAGGATCGGTCTGCGGCCTGCTGTACCGGATTTTTGCAGACGGCGCTGCAGGCATTGTTTTGTATTTGGGCGGCGCGATTCTTCCGATCCTGATTTTTGGCGTGTTCTATTATTTTCGGATGATCGGGGCGGGGGATATCAAGCTGCTCTGTATGGCGGGCGGTTTTTTCGGACCTTCCGGATGCTTTGCCTGCATCAAGTGGGCGGTTTTTCTCGGCGGGCTGATTTCCTTGGCGATCATGCTGCGCCGTCACAACATCGAAGAACGGACAGCGTTCTTTGCGGAATATATCGGCCGGTACGCAAAGGACCGGCAGTGGAGATCATACATGAGCGAGACGAAGGAGGACGCGCGGTTTTGTTTTTCCGTCCCGATCCTTCTCGGAATACTTTGCCGGATAGGAGGTAGCATTTGAAAAAGAGTATATTTGCGGTCTGCGATCTGGACGCGTCCTATGCGTGCAGCCTTATGGACTATCTGAACGGAAAAAGGACGACGCCGTTCGAGGTGCAGGCGTTTACGAATGTGGAGAGTCTTCAGACATACGCCAGAGAGAATCCGATCGAGGTCCTTCTGATCTCGACGCGCGCGATGTGCAGCGAGATCCGCGATCTCCCGATCAATCGGATCATCATGCTGTCCGAGGGAGAGACGCTGCCGGAGCTCGAGGAGTACCCTTCCGTTTACAAATATCAGTCCTCCGACCAACTGTTGTCTGAGGTGCTGGAATATTATGCAGAGCTGCATCCGCAGCCTTTCACGTATGGAAAAGTCGCGCATAAGACACGCATTTACGGGGTCTATTCCCCGATCGGAAGGGCGAGAAAGACTTCGTTTGCGCTGACGCTGGGCGAGGTGCTTTCGGAGAATAATCAGGTGTTGTATCTGAATTTTGAGGAGTTTTCCGGATTCGAGGAGCTGTTTGACCGAACATACCGGACGGATATTTCCGACCTGATTTATTTTTCCAGACAAAAGGAAGGCGGGTTCATCTACAAGCTGAATTCCGTTGTGCAGACGTTTCATGAGCTGCATTACATTCCTCCGGCGCTCTCCCCGGCGGATGTTAGGGACGTCTCCGGAAAGGAATGGCTGGATTTTCTGCACGAGATCAGCGTGTATGGAGAGTACGACATTCTGATTCTTGATCTGAGTGAGCAGGTGGATGAATTGTTTCAGGTGCTGCGGGAGTGCGATCGTGTGTATCTGCCTGTTCTGGAGGACGCGATCTCGCAGGCGAAGCTCGCCCAGTATGAGAAGCTGCTCGGCATGCTGGACATGGAGGACGTCATAGAGAAGACGCGAAAACTCAAGCTTCCGGTGCAGCCGCTTTTGAAGGAAAACGGAGATATCATGCAGCAGCTTGTCTGGGGCGAGATGGGGAATTTTGTCCGGAAGATGCTGATCGAAGAGGACTTGTGACGAAGAGGATGAGAACGGTTCGGGAAACAGAGTGATGACGATCTGTGATACGAATCTGTGACAAAGAGAATGAGAAAAGACATAGAAGCAAAAGGAGGCGTAAGCGACGGACGGGCAGAAATTTGCGTACCTGCGGGGAAAGCTCATGGAGCAACTGGAGGGGTACCGCGAAATCAGCGACGAGGAGATCTACCGCAATATCGACGAATTGATCCTGCAGACGGGTGTCAATTTTTATATCAGGCTTGCCGAACGCAACGAGCTGCGCCGGGAGCTGTTCAATTCCGTGCGAAGGCTGGATATTCTGCAGGAGCTGATCGACGACGACGGTGTGACAGAGATTATGGTAAACGGGACGGAAGGGATCTTTATCGAGCGAAACGGCCGTCTTCTGAAGTGGGACAAGAGCTTCGACACGAGGGAAAGGCTTGAAGATATCGCACAGCAGATCGTGGGCAGATGCAACCGCATTGTCAACGAATCCGTGCCGATCGTGGATGCGAGACTGGAGAACGGCGCGCGCGTCAACATCGTGATGCCGCCTGTGGCGTTGAACGGCCCGGTCATTACGATTCGTCGCTTCCCGGATCATCCGATTCGGATGGAGGAGCTGATCCGCTGGGGCACCGTGTCGCAGGAGGTGGTTGACTTCCTGAAAAAGCTGGTTTGCTCGGGCTACAATATTTTTATCTCAGGCGGTACGGGCTCCGGAAAGACGACCTTTATGAATGCGCTTTCTCATTATATCCCGAAGGATGAGCGCGTGATTACGATCGAGGACAATGCGGAGCTCCAGATTCAGGGCATCGCAAATCTGGTTCGTATGGAGGCGAGGAACGCCAACACGGAAGGAGAAAAGGCGATCACGATCCGCGATCTGATCAAGTCGAGCCTGAGAATGCGCCCGGATCGGATTCTGATCGGAGAGATCCGGTCGAGTGAGGCGATCGATCTGCTGCAGGCGTTGAATACGGGGCACGATGGCTCGATCAGCACCGGTCATGCCAACAGCCCCGAGGATATGCTCTCGAGGATTGAGACGATGGTGCTGATGGGGATGGAGCTCCCGCTTCCGGCGGTGCGCAGACAGATCGCTTCCGGAATTGACCTGATCGTGCATTTGGGGAGGCTCAGGGACAGGAGCAGGAAGGTGCTGCAGATCTTGGAAATTCTCGGGTTTGACAGCGGCAGAGGAGAAATACAGACGCAGGTGCTGTATGAGTTTGAGGAGGAAGGAGAGGACGAATGCGGAAGGATCAGAGGCAGTCTTTGTCAAAAAGCAGAGCTTCAAAGAAAGAGCAAGCTGCAAAGAGCGGGATACCGTCTGTGAGAGGACACCCGCCGGGCAATTTCGGGGGCGGACGAATGGCGCGGCAGAGGGAGCGCTTGGACGGACGGAGGCCGCCTGACCTTGAGGGCGGCGCGAAGAAGAGTCCGAAAGCGGCAGGGAGGCACGATGAGAAAGGGAGCCTTCCGGACTACAGAGTATATCGATTTTCCGGAAAAGAGCTGGCGAAATATCTGACCCTGTATGCGCTTCTGGACGGATGCGTCAGCTATCTGTTCTTCTGTTCATGGATCGCGTTTGTCGTCCTTTTGCCCGGCGCTTTTCTGTTTCTTGCACAGCAGAGGAAAGCTCTGCAGAAAAAACGCGCGGGAGAGATGACAAAGCAGTTTCTCGACGGGATCCAGATGATCGCGGCCTCTTTGCAGGCGGGATATTCGATAGAAAATTCTCTGAGGGAGGCGCTGCGGGAGCTGCAGAAAATATACGAGCCGGATTCGTTTATCGTGCGGGAATTTCGTTTCATGGACGCGCATATTGAGATGAATCGGAATATGGAGGAGCTGTTTTTGGATTTCGGGAAACGCTGTGCCATCGAGGATATTCAGAGCTTTGCGGAGGTGTTTTTGACCGCGAAGCGATCCGGCGGAGATCTGCTGGCGATCATCCGGAACACGGCGTCCTGCATCCGGCAGAAGCAGGAGACCATGCAGGAGATCGAGACGTGCTTGTCCGGAAAAATGATGGAGCAGAACATTATGAGTCTGGTGCCGATTTTG
The DNA here is from genome assembly GCA_947627245.1 of uncultured Lachnospiraceae bacterium. Taxonomy (GTDB): domain Bacteria; phylum Bacillota; class Clostridia; order Lachnospirales; family Lachnospiraceae; genus Choladousia. Next base: position 11,113 of record CANQVH010000050.1, read on the forward strand.
ATCCTCGCGTACATCAAGCTGAGTTCTCCGGAATTTCTTGCGGCAATGTACGGGAACGTAACCGGGACGGCCGTCATGGGGATCTGCTTTGCGGTGTACGTCGCCGCGTATTTCTGGGGCAGGAAAATCGTGCGGATCGAGGTATGAGAGCGAGATAGGAATGGGGAAAAGACGGAAGGAAAAGCGAGAGACATTATTCGAAAAAATGGGTGTGTTCTTGGTTGATCTGTTGAAGCTGGATCAGCCCGGAAAGGGAAAGCAACGGCTGCAGAGAGAGCTGACGTCACTGTCACAGAACGGAAAATCCGCTGTTAAAGATTATTATGTCAGGAAGATTTCTGTTTCTCTGACGGTGCTGACGGCAGGCATAATGCTGACTCTGGTAAGCTTTGCGGCTTATATAAGCGGCGGGCAAAATACCGGGACAGAGCTGCTCGCGCGGCCGGGCTATGGGGAAGGAGACAGAAAAGAAGCGCTGACCGTGCAGGTAGACGGCGAGGACACGGCACAGCAGATGGAGATCACGGTGCAGGAACGGAAGTATACGGATCAGGAGAAACAGAAGCTTCTCGATCAGGCGCTTCAAAAGCTGGATGGACTGCTTCCGGGAGAGAACGAATCTCTGGATAAGGTGCAGAGCGATCTGTATTTGCCGGAGAGCCTTGAAGACGGAGCGGTTCAGATAAGCTGGGCGACCACGCCTTACGGAGTGATCGGTGAGGACGGAAGTCTGAAAGAGGCGGAGAACGAGGACGGAACGCTTGTGGAGCTGCAGGGGACATTAACCTGTCAGGGAAAGGAAACCGTTTACACGGCTTACGCAAAGGTATTTCCGCCGGAGCTGCCGGAACAGGAGCGTCTTCGCAAATCGATCCAAGAGCAGGTGGAACGGGCGGATGCCAATGAGAGCCACGAGAAGGAGCTGAGGCTGCCGACGACGGTGGAAGGAAAGTCATTGACATGGTACGAGACCTCGGAGAATCCGGTGCCCGCCGTGCTTGCGCTGACGCTTGTGCTTGCCGTTGTCGTTTATCTGGAGATGGACAGTCAGGTGCACCAGAAAGCGGAGGAGCGAAAGAATCAACTGATGCTTTCTTATCCGGATCTGATGTGGAAGATGACGATGCTGCTCGGGGCCGGACTGAGCATTAAAGGCGTCTTTTCAAGGATCGCGAATGAATATCAAAGGAGCAGGGCGAATCAGCCGAGGTCCGGGGCATTTCTCTTGGGCCGCGCCGAAAAAGAGCAGGTAAACTATGCGTATGAGGAGATTCTCCGCACCTGCTTTGAGATGCAAAGCGGCGTTCCGGAGGGACAGGCTTACGAGCGTTTTGGACGGCGCTGTGAGCTCCCGGAGTACATACGGCTCGGCTCTGTGCTGTCGCAGAATCTGCGGAAGGGTGCGAAAGGGCTGACGGATCTTCTCGAAACAGAGGCGGAAGCCTCTCTGAACGAGCGGAAGAGCCATGCAAGAAAGATCGGAGAGCGTGCGGGAACAAAGCTGCTGCTTCCGATGATGCTGATGCTCGGAATCGTTCTGGTGATCCTCATGGTGCCGGCTTTTCTGTCATTTTAACATACAGCTTCAAAGCAATTCAGAAGGAAAGGAGGAACGCCATGGAACATCTCAGGACTTTTTTGGACGAAGAAGACGGTGTAGGAGTAGTTGAAATCATCTTAATTCTCGTCGTTATTTATACATAAAAAGAACAGGTGTTTTGAGTGTTTTGTGTACTGATTTTTTAGACTGGAAGAACACAAAGCAAAAAGCTTAGCCTTTATTTGTGTTGTGTTGTAAGGTAAATATGTGCATAAATCTATTCGCAGGTTCTTAAGATAAGAAAATGAAAATATTTTATATTGTTTCTTTATATGGACGAATGCTCAATTGGTATTTTGAACCATCTTTCATTTCAAGAAGAAGTTGTTTCTTCTTTCCGTAATTCATTATCAAAGTTACAATACCTAAATTTTTTTCTTTATTTAGTAATTTGTAGATCCTTTTAACCAGTTTCTTTTGCTTCATGAATAACTCCTTATTGTGGTAACAAATAACAGTTCAATAATAATAACGCTCTATTTTATAGGATGTGACGCAAAGAACTGCTTTTAAAAAAATTCTTTTTAGTTTGGCTAACAGTAACAGCTAACCATTCAGGATAGGTATCTTGGAAGGTGTTTAAGCCTATAGAATTTTGCCATAGTGCTGTGGATAGGGTTCCAACCCAAGATCTGGGAAAAGAAAGCCATCTCGGATGTCGCATGGGAGAGTGGAAACTTTCGCTTATGCGAAAGGTGATGGCTGACTTTCCGGGATTGATATCCAGGAAGGAGGTTAAACCTATAGAATTTTGCCATAGTGCTGTGGATAGGGTTCCAACCCAAGATCTGGGAAAAGAAAGCCATCTCGGATGTCGCATGGGAGAGTGGAAACTTTCGCTTATGCGAAAGGTGATGGCTGACTTTCCGGGATTGATATCCAGGAAGGAGGTTAAACCTATAGGATTTTGCCATGGTGCTGTGGATAGGGTTCCAGCCCAAGATCTGGGAAAGGAAAGCCATCTCTGATGTCGCGTGAGAGAGTGGAAATTTCCACTTATGCAAAAGGTGATGGCTGACTTTCTGGGATAGATATCTAGGAAGGAGATTCAACCTATAGGGCTTTACCATGGTGCTGTGGATAGGGTTCCAACCCAAGATCTGGGAAAGGAAAGCCATCTCGGATGTCGCATTGTAGAGTAGAAACTTCCACTTACGTGAAAGGTGATGGCTAACTTTCCGGGATAAATATCCAGGAAGGAGGTTAAACCTATAGGGTTTGCCATCATGTTGTGGAGAAGGTTCGAGCATTAGAGCAAGGAAGCACATGGGAGTTGTGGACAAGGGCTTAGCCAACACTTCTAATCCATATGATAAATTGTATGTAATGATAGAATTGCAGGAGCCGATCGATGTATAGAATAAGATTATAAACGCGAAACGCAAAACGCAAAACCCAAAGCAGAATCCATCTGTCAGATGCTTCTGCTATATTGCTTTGGAAGTTTTGAATTGTCTTTTCCAAATCGACCAGATCATCAAATGACAGCTCTTGCTTGAATACTCATAAGTCTGTAGATTTTGTAATACTGATGCTGGGGACCAATGACCTGAAGGAAGTTTTTCGCACTGCGGTGGAAGAGATTGCAGATAGTGCCGGAACCCTGATCCATGTGATACAGGAATTCACCGAGGCGAAACAGGGCTTTGCCTCGAAGATTATTCTGGTATCTCCGCCGGAGATTGGAGAAGGGATACGGAATTCAAACTTGAGTCTATGAAAGTTTTTCTGTAAATTAACACCATCAAGGTCTTCTATGATAAAATAAATTCATAGGAGGCCTTTTATCATGGCAAGACAAAAGAAACCGGTACACAAAGTACAAATGACTGAGGGAAAACGCAACATCATCCGCCAGCTCCTCGAAGAGTATGACATTGAGACTGCGCAGGATATCCAAGACGCCCTCAAGGACCTGCTCGGCGGCACCATCAAGGAAATGATGGAGGCTGAGATGGATGATCATCTCGGCTACGAACGGTCTGAACGATCGGATAATGACGATTACCGCAACGGTTACAAGCCAAAACAGGTCAACAGCAGTTACGGCAGCATGGAGATCCAGGTGCCGCAGGACCGTAAGTCTACCTTCCAGCCTCAGGTCGTAAAGAAGCGCCAGAAGGATATTTCGGACATTGACCAGAAGATCATCTCCATGTACGCAAAAGGAATGACTACCCGCCAGATCTCGGATACACTGGAGGATATCTATGGTTTTGAGGCCTCAGAGGGCTTTATCTCTGACGTGACCGACAAGATCCTGCCCCAGATTGAGGACTGGCAGAACCGGCCTCTTTCTGACGTTTATCCGGTGCTGTTCATCGACGCGATCCACTATTCTGTACGTGACAACGGGATCATCCGGAAGCTGGCAGCTTATGTCATCCTGGGCATCAATTCAGACGGCTATAAAGAAGTCCTGACAATTCATGTAGGTGAAAACGAGAGCGCGAAATACTGGCTTTCCGTGCTGAACGGCTTAAAGAATCGTGGGGTAAAGGACATCCTGCTGATCTGTGCGGATGGGCTGGCCGGGATCAAGGAAGCGATCTCCACTGCATTCCCGAAAACAGAATACCAGCGCTGTATCGTACATCAGGTCAGGAACACGCTGAAATATGTCTCCGATAAGGACCGGAAACCGTTTGCCACAGATCTGAAGACGATCTATCAGGCAGCTACGGAAGAAGCCGCCCTCGAGGCGTTGGAGCGTGTCACAGAGAAATGGTCAGAAAAGTATCCAAACGCGATGAAACGCTGGGAGCAGAACTGGGATGCGGTCAGCCCGATCTTCAAGTTTTCTGCCAAAGTCCGGAAGGTGATCTATACCACGAACGCGATCGAGAGCCTGAATGCGACCTACCGGAAGTTAAACCGTCAGAGGAGTGTGTTCCCAAGTGACACAGCCCTGCTGAAAGCCCTGTATCTGTCTACTTTTGAGGCGACCAGAAAATGGACGATGCCGATCCGGGACTGGGGTCAGGTTTATGGGGAACTAAGCCTCATGTACGAAGGGCGGCTTCCCCAGTGATTCATAAGGCAGGAGAAAACAGGCGGAAAGGCCGCCTGCTCTTGACATGCGATTCAGCATGAGTTATATATAACCAAGGGCTGGGTAACCGGTCAACCGGCTCCCAGCCCCAGCAATTATCATAGGAGATCTGAATTTACAGACTTTCTTTCACACACTCTCAAACTTCCATGGTTCTTTCTACGAGAATGCTATTGATCGCTCCAGGGAGTTTCCCAAATGGTACCGGAAGACGGCCGAGAAGTACGGTTGTATTTTCCTTGATGCAGCGAGGTATATCAAACCCTCCATGGATGTTGATCGCGATGTCAACTGGCCGCCCGAGCGCCATCTCTATTCCTACGCTTGCGCCTCCGCCGGCGAAGGCGTCAATGATTACATGTTTCCTCCAAAAAATCAAATATACTCATCTGCACTGGTTGTTCCTGCTCTTCTTTCTCGCGCTGCCGGCGAATCTTTTCCAGCTCAGCGATCCGCTTCTCACAGAGCCACTTGTCAGCGTGGATGCGGTCAAGCGAATATTCCTCCAGATTGTAATAGCCGACATCAATCAGCTTTTTCTCCAGTTTTGCGATTTTATTTTCCTGTGCTTTTACTCTCTTCTCGTGTTTCTCTTCTTTTTTTCGTTTTATCTCGTCGGAGGCGTGCGTGACTTCGAATCCATCTGCAAGGTCCTTCAAGTCCTGCTCCAGATCCCGGCTTTCCCTCTGCTCTGCGCGGATATTGACGACATCAACCTCGTAGCCATAAAGGAAAGTATCGATGTTTCTTTTGATCTTTTCCTTATCGAGAATCTCTTTTTTGCATCGCTTTGCAACCTGCTCGCATATGGTGAGAGACACATTCTTCTTAAAGAGTCGGACTCCTTTATTGATTTTCGTAATCCGTTCCCCGTCAAACAATGTCCCATCCCGACGGATCCACGAAAGCTTAACGTCATAAAAGACATTTCCCTTCTTTTTGCTGACTGGTTTGTGCGACAGACTGCAAACTCCGCCTGTATTTGTACACATTCTGGCGCAAATCATCGGGTCATAAACCTGTTTCCACTCCTCCGTCAATTCGTCATAAACCATGTGCCAGTAGCATACATGACCTTTCTTTTTCTCGCTGAATTCATCGTATTTCCGTTTCCTTTCCGCAAATTCCTCGTCGCGAGCCTTGTCCAAACTATGCTCATAATCGTATGGCTCGTCCGTTTTGTGGCAGTCACATTGAGAAATCTTGCGAATACATCCAGCAACCGTGCCATCGTTCAATAGCGGGCTTCTCAGGTCGCACTTAGGCTTTCTGTATGGACAGGTAATAACCGGGTTATTATTCTCTGGCAACCATTCAATTCCTTTGTACCACATTGACCCTGTGAAATATCCGCCCATAACCATCAACCCGCACCCAGTCTTGAAAACCATTTTCCTGCGGTATTCTTGTGTATAATTAAATCCGCCGTATATGTTGTGCAGGGGATTTTTTGCGTCAAGCACGCCACTTGCTATCTTCACGTAATCCGGATAATTTTCCGCGGTATACCCTTGTGTCAAAAGCTCCTGTGTGAGAAGATTATATTCTGCCATCGCGCCACCTCAGATCCCGATGCATGGCCGCATTCCAAAGATATCCTCAAACTTCTCCCGTAGCGCATCTACATCCATGTCATACTCTTTGGCGATGCACTTTTCACAGCATGGACATTTATATGCCAATGTTTTCGATAGGCGTTTGTCCCAGCTATTAAGCTGCGCGCCGCAGGAATTGCAGTATTCGTTATACCATGTAATTTTCATTGTCTTTCGCCAAAGAGCCGATGCGCATCTTCCCGGAAGCTCCGGCCTTGGCCTCCTTTCTTGGTTAGTTTAAGTTTTGTTCAACTTTTGTTCAACTTCTGTGCAAGTTTAAATAACTGATATTTCGATTTTTCCTCACAGCTCTGTATAATACTGCTAGGCTTCCTGTATGGCTGGTTCTCCATGCTCCAGTTCCTGCCCAGGCCAATGTCTTCAAACTCTTGCTGGACTTTGCACACGATGCTATGGCTTACTATGAGTACTGCTGTGACCATGGCATAACTCCGTTCATCGACCTGGATGCCGGATAGGGACATCCCCGGTTTATAAAGGGCAATGACAGCGTGCCATCTGCAGCGGCGGCTTCCGGACGCGTCTGGCCGGCATTCTCAAGATTCCGAGAGCTTATCCATTATTCCTGCTTTAATGCTATTTCATTCCGAAGATCTTCATAGAATCGTATCAAATCAATGGCTGTAGACAGCGATCCCACATGATCCTTTCCGTAACGTGCCGATATCCGCCACTCAGTAAGATCATCTGCCATTTCCTTCAATTCGGTTGGAATTGTAAAATTTGTTCTGGCATCCACCCAGCCGATTAACATAGCCATATCATGTGTATGGGATAGTCTGGGATCCTCAGACATTCCGCCGAACTTTTCGAGAATAAATATAAGCAATCGTTCGAGTCCCCACTGGCAATGGAATATAGCCAAATCACACATATAGGCATCGCAAGTCGAGATTGCATATTTGGCAAGTCGGATGTTGACCGCAGATCTCTGTAGCATAAAGAGGTCCCTCCTTTTTTCCTATAATAGATCGTAAGAAATAGGAGGGTCAATAAAGGAGTACTTGACTTGACTGGTTTTTTGGAATAGAGGATCTTGGATAATAAGGAGATTGCCTGACAGGCACAAAATATAAAATTTTTTGTGGAATTTTTATACAGGAGAAATGTAAAAAATATTTTTGCATAAGTTTCTGCTGTCACAGATGGCGGAAAATTATATTGTTTGCACAAATATTTACGAAAAATTTTTATACAGGAAAGTCGAAGAGAAGCTGCACAAAAACGGGTTTTCAACATTGCTGATTTTTTATGTGTTTTGTCAATATAAATATTTTGAATTATCATGTAATGTATATTTGCTAATAAGGCGACAACATGGCAGGTTCTCCTTATCCCATTTGTTTCCTGCCGTTTTTGCAAACTTTAAGCTCTTGCCAGATCCGGCATTGTGAGCCGGACCTGGTAACAAAGAGCTCGGTTCAAAATATATGGATGCTATAGCCAATTATCCACACAGATGGCAGGAAATACGAATTCTAAGAATGGGGGAGATATACAAGAAAATAATCTTATGCTAGATTTATGATAAGTACAATATTGATATTTGCAAAGACGTGGAATATAATTGCAGATGATAGAGTTTTGCAGATTGAGAAGAAGGTGAAGTATCATGTTGATGCAGGATACCTTTAATATAGTAACAGTATATTAGCAAATTGTTGAAGGAGATGGTTTTATGTTTAGTTATGGCAGAACAGGAGAAAGAAAGAGGCGGTGTTTTAGGCACAGAATATTTGTACTGATGGTTTTATGGGTGGCTATTTTTTTGGCACCAAATAATTCAATTTACCCAATGCCGAGTGGTGTTTCGGTGGCCAGTGCAAAAAGTAGTAAGGGAAAAGTGAGCCTGAGCAAAAATAATGTGACAGTGAATAAAGGTTTCAGATGCAAGATCAAGATTAAGAATGCGCCATCTGGAGCAAAGATTTCATGGAAGATCTCAAACAAGGCAGTCGCATCCATCAAAGCGAAAGGTGCTGTATGCGTAATTACAGGGAAAAAGGCAGGGCAAACAAAAATCACTGCCAGAGTGAATAATAAAAAGTACATCTGCAGGCTGACAGTCAAGAATACAATGGCATTGTCAGTGAAATCAAAAACGATAAAAAAAGGTGAAACATTTATTTTGTCTTTGAAAAATGCCGATTCTGGGACTGTAAAATGGAGCGTTTCATCTAAGATACTTAGACTTACAAGGATAAGTAAGTATCGTTATAGAGTTACAGGGTCAAAGATTGGAATGGCCTATGTGATAATACGGGTTGGAAACAAAAGGTTAAAGTGCAAGGTTACGGTTGCCAAAAGCCCAAGTCATTCCGGGAAAGATGGCTTAGAAGGAGAAGACTCGAATCCCGGTGAAGGGGAGGAGCAGGAAAAAGAACCAAAGCCGTTAATTTTTTATCCTGAGTGGTCAGAGAATTTAAAACTGAATCTTGGGGGGACTTACAGCTATTCTCTGAATATCCCGATTGATGACCTGATCAAGAGCATTTCTTTTTCAAGATCTGACATTGTATCGGTGAGTTATTCAGGAAAAAGTATGCAAATTCTTGCGCTTAGCCTTGGGGAAACAGTGGTAACAATCACAGATATTTATGATAGAACTTATACTTCGAATGTTACGGTTACCCAAGTAATTAATCATTATTATGAAAGTTTTAACCTAAATGATTCGGACATGGATTATTCTCTACCGGTACCTGTTGTTGAAAATGTGTATTATTCTGATAGCAGAATAGCTTTTATTTGCCCTGGTACATTCGGACCGGACGATCCGTATACGGGATATGAGGTCTACATGTGTTCATCGAGGGATTTTGACGAATCTTTTCGTGTAGATACTACAATTGATGAATATAACGGAAGGGGATATGGAGTGCTTGATTTCCCGACGAGTAATAGTGGTACAGTTTACTATAAAGTACGGGCATTCCGGATAATAGGAAACAAGAAAATATGTGGGCCATGGGGAACAGTTGGTCAGGTCATTATACCAAATTATTCCTTGAAATCCGATGCAAAACCAACGTATTCATACGAAGTTTATTTCCTGGATAAGACGGGGACAGAGGTTTATAACGGCATTCAGCGAGCAGTATACATAAAGACAGATAACCCGGATCCAAGTACGATAGGATTGATATCCGGAGATGAAAGCGTTATTAAGAACATTATAGGCCACTATTATGATGATATTAAGTATTTGCAGAAGAGTGATTATGATGAGCTTCTGAAAAAAGTAGAAGGGGGTTATGTAGGGTATATCAAATTTGCGGAATCTGGCATGAAGCAGATTCAGCTTCGAGAGTATGCAGCAGAAGGATATCGTGTTGTAAGCAGTTTTAATTGGATCATAAAAGATTATGAACAGGCGTGTGATGAATGGATTGATGACCTGATTCTGAAGTATACAACTCCTAGCATGGGACCTTTTGAGAAGATGGAGGCGATTTGTAATTACCTAACTACCCCTGGATTGTTCAAATATGTGATGCAGAGCAATCAGGAGAATGTAACCCTTGCCTCGGTACCAAACGGACCATTTTTTAGGACTTACCGTTGGGATTCGTATACTACACCGACTGTGCTCTGCCGCATAGCGGAACGGATAGGCGGATTTACTAAGATCCATAATTGCTTTGGGGATTATCCAATGAACAGCCCTGAATGGTCCCGTACCCATTATTATGCGGAACTAACGTATGATGGCGAAACGAGACGATTCCAGGTGTGCCCGAATGCATCCACCGGAGATATAGGGGAAGTGAAATACATTGATTTTTCTGACACATCCAGTATGACACGTGTTGACCGTTGAGATAATATGGCAAGAATAGGAAAAGCTGCGGGGAACAAGCCTCGCAGCTTTTTGATACTATGTATTCATTTCAAAAATCGAGGGAAAAGAGCTCCCGACCATCGATATCCACGATAATCTCCTTGTTGTGCATGGGATCATCCAGATCACATGAGACGAAATCGTCAATATCCTCCCAGGGACTGTATCCGCGGTTAACCTCTGACTGGCTGAAGCGTTTCAGGCCGTCGTCTTGCGTCGCCGCGCAATAGGCACGCTCCATTACGCGGCTGAATAGGGCGGGAGTGGCGAATACATGGAATGAGTCGCCCTTCCTGCTGAAACGAAATAACGAAAGACATAGGATCCGTTCTACAGCCTCTGACAGCCAGTGTGGCACATTGTAACAGCGTTGGGTAGCAGGAGCTTCTTCCACAGTCTGGGTATATTCTGGATACACAAAAACGATCCTGTATTTTTTTCCTTTTATGAAATGCTGCAGAAACATACGGTCCTGTGCTTCTCGTTCTGTACACAGGATTTCCTGCGTAAAGCAATAGAAGCCACCATTCTCTCTGTCATAGCTTAGACTCATTCTGTGGGCATACTCGCGGGCCTGCTCCATCTCACACGCTGCCCGGTTGAGCGCAAGCTGGAAATCCAGGGGATCCATATGAACGTCGAACTGACATTTGTTTTCCTTGTAAGTTTGCGAGAAATCATAAAACCCCCGTTGAAGGACCGCGTTAAGATAGGCAGCAATATCTTGATTTACAATATACATATAAAAAACCTCCTCGGACATAAATTTGGGCATACTATACCCTTGTCCTAGAGAGGTTCTTTATCATTGAAATATGGTAGAGTGCAATAGAACATGAGATATAAATATCTTATGCCCTTTTATTATAGCACTCTTTTCCAAAAAGTAAAGCATTGAATGATTGATGATGCATTATTCGGATTATTGATTGTGCCGGTGCAAGAGGTTAAGTCAAGTAGTGGTTTACATACTTTTATTTTAATGTAGGGTATAATTGCTTGTGGCAGGAAGCTTTTTGGTAAGCCTGCCATTATGGCTCATATTCCAGTGAGAGAATTCAAGGTGAAGAGGCAAGAGATAGCAGTATCATCCGAGAGGAACGAAATAGACTCCTGACGTCCTATGACACCTCTGTGGGGACAAGGACGTGTACTGGCAATGCCGAAGGGACTGATACATGTGACGTGTCAGTTGCTCGGTGGGAAAGCAGCATTAAATGCAGCAGTAACATTTTATCTATGGAGGATATAAAATGAAGGCGGAGAGAAAATATTTCAGGATAAACGAGAATAACGCAAGAATAGCGCACGACATGATGTCATTCAGTGACTATAAGGAAGGAAGCACTACAGATGCCGCATGGGAGCGCAACCATGAGTTATACCAGTATGTGCAGGGGATCATCCTGAAGATTGAAAACATCCTGTACGGGCGGGAAGCAATCAGATCGGATGACGAAAAGGCCATAGAGAAATTGCAGATGGAGGGACTGGAAGAATGTTAAGATTTACGATTGATGCAGGAAAGTTCAGGAAAATGCTGGAGAAAGCCTCAACATGCATTAGTAAAAAGCCGCCGATGCCCAACTTGGCAAGGATCTTGGTGCAGGTGGATGAAAATGGGACTGTTAAAGCTCTGGGGACTGACATGGAACACACGATAGAGGTCAGGAGCGGGGATGCCAAGAATACATATTCAGGAACTGCCGGAATTGCTATCGATGATCTGAAAGTGATCTCAAAAATGACTGGTGATGTAACCATGGAGGACTCCAGTACTGAAAAAGAAGGCTGGCTTAGCCTAAAGTGCGGGAGCCGGATTGTCAGCATACCGAAATATGAATGTGGGGAATCTATCGGACTGCCCTGCATGGAGACAGAAGATCTGATCCTGACGTTGAATGAGTCATGGCTGCTCAAAACCCTCACGGACCTGCTTCCGTTTACCAGCGGGAATGATCATATCAAAGCGTATGAGGCGTTTCACTTTGATATGCTGAATAAACGGGTGGATGCGTTCGCTGGCGCAGTGCTTGGCACAAGGGCGCTAGACTCCCAATGTGTTGAACAGGCAGCCGCTGATGGTACGGGGAATATTCTGCTTCACAGGAAATGCGTCCCTGTATTTAAGAAGGTGCTCTGCTGGGATTCTGATAAAGAAGTCAAGATATTCCAGAATAAGGGCTTTGTACATGTTGAGGGAAGGGATTTCACGTATACGCTCCGCAGAATTGATGGGGAATTCCCCCAGATCAACAAGGTCTTCAAAAATGCCTGTGAGTACTATTTCTTGCCAAAAAGGGCTGACATCCTTGAGTCCATCAAGTTCGCCGCGGGTTTTTCGAAAGAACGCAAGCTTCCTTTGGTTATACATTCCAGCAGGGAAGAACTGTATTTATACCGAAGTTCTGGTGGATATGAGATTCTTGACCGGATAGAGACGAAAAGGATGAAGATGAAAGAATCACTATTTATTGCGTTTAATCCGGACTATTTGATTGAAGCATTTAAGGTTGTGGATAAGGACGAGCCAGTATGTCGGGGAGTGGATGAGAAAGACGTATTATACATTGACGGCGAGGAATACCATTTTGTAATATGTCCGGTGTGTATCGATAGCGATCTCAAAGGGAGGATGTTGGAGCAGATTGACCGGGCGAAATGATGCCTGCTAAGTCTATGCTGTCAAAATCACATATTTGTAAGCTTAGGATATTGATGTTGTATTGACAGTAGAATGATTTTTGCTTCTTTGTATATGAGTGTACATTGCCATGATGACGACGAACTAATTATTCTAAAGATTCATCAACCTAAAGTATTAAATGCGAAGTTTTCCAAATTACGAAAATGCTATGGTTGGCGTAGTATGGACACTGATGCCGAAGAGTGAGGATTTATCCAATAAGAATGATGAAAGGCGGATTATATTCATGAAAGATAAGCTGATTGAGACGATAGAAAACAATAAGCTGAGGCCGGATGACACATTCCGATTCCATTGTACCCAGTGTGGACAATGTTGTATCAACCGCGAAGATATTCTGCTGAACGCAAAGGACATTTTTTATATCGCAAGGAAGCTTGGGATTACGCCTGAGGAGTTAATTGAAAAATATGGGGAGGTATATATTGGACATTCATCCCACATACCAGTTGTAAGGCTGAAGCCTGTCGGGAAAGATAGGCGGTGCCCTTTCCTTGACAGCGCTGGAGAAAAGTGCTTGATCCATGAGGTGAAACCGGTTGTCTGCGCGATGTTTCCGATTGGCCGTGCGGCTATTCGTGACGCAGATGGATCCGGGGATGGAACGAAAATAGAGTATTTTTTCGCCGATCCGAAATGTGGTGATGGGAATGAAATACATACGCTACGAGATTGGCTCGATAATTTTGGAATTCCTTTGGAGGATGAGGTTTTCCGTGTATGGCAACAGGTCATCGTCGACCTTAGCCTTGCCTGCACAAAGTTGGGAAAGATACTAGATGAGAATAAGATGAATTTATTTTGGAATACAGTCTTGTATTTCATGTGCCTTAATTATAACACGGAAGGTGACTTTTTTTCGCAGTTCCAAAGTAATATGGACAGCCTGCGAGAACTATCAGGAATGACATCCGCACTTCCGGAAATGGTTGATACAGGAGAGCAGCCAGTCATTAAGATAAAGGCAAAACCTGTTCAATGGAATGAGCGGATAGCATTTGAATGTCAAAAATGCGGGGCATGTTGCCGGCATATCAAGAAGAGTGTGCCGGTAGACAGCTCAGATGCTTTCCGGTTGGCACAGTTCTTCCAAAGGAAGGAAACTGAACCGGTGAACATGGAAGAGATATTGTGCCGATATGCGGATCCCGTTCTTTTGGACAAATGCGGATATTTTATATATGTGTTAAAGACTACTGGTCCGGAGGATGCCTGCATTTTTCTGAGAGAGAATATGTGTACTATTCAGGAAGCCAAACCACTGACTTGCCGGGCTTATCCTTTTTTTGCAGAGCCTAATGGCTCTGGTTCATTTAATTATTATCTGAGCATGGAACAGACACATCATTTCAGTGGGCGGAAAATAAAGGCACGCGATTGGATGAAAAGAAATTTTAGTATAGAAGATCGGGCTTTTGTTAATGAGAATGTTGCAGTTACCAGCGAAATCAGCAAGCTATTACGCAGGATTCCTGACTCAAGGAAAAATGAAGCGATGTTTTTCTTCATGAAGTTCAGATATTCCGAATATGATTTGGATCAGCCATTTTTAGAGCAAGCCAAACATAATAACGAACTGTTGCTGGCACATTTACGGGAACTGGCACAGGGATAGAAAGTACTTTGGGAAGAAGCAAATTTATTTTTTGAAATTATTTGCTACAGTATTTTTATACAAGAAAAATGAAAAAGTGATTTTTCACAATACAATAATGCAAAAACCATAATAATATTGTGACAAAATAACAAGGTTTTATGAGAAATTTTTATACAGGAAAGAAAAAGATAAACTGCACAAAAATAGGAATTCTCCTGCATTGAATTCTCTGCCATTATGTCAATATACAAACGGCATGATATCTTGTACAGTATGCCGTAAGGACAACTCAGTGGCAGATTCCTCCTTATCCAACTATATTTTGCCATTTTCGATTTTGGGTTCCTAACGTGGGAGCCTTGCCGGGTCCGGCAGTATCTGGATCCGGCGGTACAGGCTCGAAAACATGATTGTACCGGACTGCCATCCTTTCTTCCTACAATTTAGGCAGTCCGGGCTTTCATTTAAGAGAGTCAGGCAAAACAGGGACAATATGGAGGATCCTCATGGCATTTGAGCCAGTGGTGACTAATTTTTTCTTATCGCACATTGAAATCTCCCATCCGAAGCAAAAAAGGCTTTGTGGATTATTTTGACGACTGTGCCTGCCGATAGACTTCGTATTGGATAATCTGGCCTGCATTCCGTTGGAACTCCTGGAAATCGTTGCGATGCATTGATAACGTATGGCCGTGGCCCTTGATCACAACAAAAAAGTCATTTTCGTCAGCGGGGTGCATATCATACTTTAGCATATTCGAGTACCCGTATACGGCTACACTGTAGCCCAAACATTCCAGGTACTGTATAAAGACAGCAGAGTCTATGTCCTCTGGAGAAAACTCCCGGCCGGTTGTTTTTGCATATTCTTCTATTAAAGCATTCAGCGTACTTTTATCGGATGGTGTCACGCTCGGTATATTGATCGGAAGATCCAGCAATTCGTTTGGATCACAGTTTAATGCGGTAGCCAGTTTGTGCAATGCTATCATTTTCGGCTTATGGTGGTCCGCTTCATAGTAGCGTACAGATATCTCGCTTATGCCGGCCCGCTCTGCAAGCTGTTTCTGCGTGAGGTTCGCGGCTGTTCTTAATCGCCGGAGGTTTGTTCCCAAACTCATGAAATATCACCTCTTTTCCTGTATGGAATCCGTTTTGTTAAAGATAACACATTTTGACGGCAATGAACAGATATAAATTTAACTATTTTTGACAAATAGTAAAAAAAATAACGCTGCCTGTTGACAGATATAAATATATCGTTTATAGTTATGGCAGATATAAACATAACTATAATAATTGATATGCAGAAAGGAGAAGTATATGAACGGTGAAGAGACAAATCGCAACAGTAGTAGCACTAGAACAGAGACCCTCAAGGAGGTCAAAGGAGTTTTGGATCTGTGTCCGTTGATTGGCTTTACTCTTAGATCTCTGGAGCGGGTCGACGGGGATGGGATCTATGCCGGCTTCGAAAATGGCCGTAACGTGGCGGTAGATCTTCTGTACGATGGTCATTCATTACTTATAAATGAACCATACGGGGTTGATAACAGTGGACATCGTGTTGATGCCTGAACGCGAAAGGAGGAAGAGGATGAATTTGAAACGCATACAGGAAAGTATGATGGAGGTATTGCTGGCGTCATACGAGCATGTTAAGTTCCACATTTACCCCTTGCTGCTCAATGAGGAGGAGCGGGAAACCATCTCTACACAGTGCGTAACCGTCAGGCAGTCGGCGTACTCTTTTGCGCTGGTCATAGACTTCCAGCGGATCTGTGAATTGAGCAGCATAACTGCGTATGTGACACGCGACCTGCTTTTGCTCTGGAATAAAAATGCAGATATAGTGGCGGAGAAAGCATGGAACAACCTGGGAAGGGAGATGGGGTATGGGTTTGAACTTTTAGACCAGTTCAGGACAGACGCCAGTGACACACGGCATCAGATGTGGGGGCTCCGATTCAGGACAGCCCTGGCGTCTAAATATGCATGCGGGATCATAAGGTTTGAGCCGTTGCTTCAGCAGATATATGGACAGCTTGGATGCTCGTTTAACCTTTATCTGTTTGGAGCAGGGGACATCCTTTTATCCAGGGCATATCTCATGGGAGGCGGGGATAAAGACCTGTCGATCTCAAAGGGATATTTCCGAACACCTGCAGTAGCAGGACCATTGCTGGTATATGATGGAGATCGGCTCGCATTCCGCGCCCATAATGTGGGCGAAGTGCAGGTACATAGTTCTTCTCTACAAGAAGACCGGAACAAAGGCGATGAAATACTAATTAAAGAGGAGGGATCAGAGGTGCGCAGGGAGGCAAATTATTACAGCAATTCTTTGAAAAACGAAAAGGAAGCAATGGAAACGATGGAAAAGGAGGAAGCCAGGCTTGAGGAAAACGAACGAGTGAGAAGGCACAATGATCTGATGCAGGAGGCAGAGGAACTGATCAGGAGTTGTAAGAAAAGAGAGGAAGCTCATGAGCCGGACAAGGACAGCCTTGAGGCATTCAAGGCACTTTGGGATGGTGCGGACAGCTTTGCACGCTGGACCCATTCCAATCTGGTAATTGAGTCAGATGAGAAAAACTATGGCCGGATTCTATTGTATTCGGACCATATTGTCCTCAACGATGACGTTCCGGAGGATATTGGGCAGGCTCTCAAAGACATGTTATGCGGAGCGGCTGAGATCATGGTTTGCAGAGGCCCGATGGAGGGCACAGTTGGGGTTGACCTGAACTATATGTTCTAGTGCGCTGTCATTTTGGATATGGTGCTGGCGCCATGGCGGGAAAGTTTGCCCTTGGACATGAGAGGGGGGGGAGGGAGAGGACTGTGGATAAAGCAGCAAGAGACAAACTGATCGAGCAGAACCTTGGGCTAGCATTCTGGATGGCAAGGCGGTTCTATAATGCCCATATCGAATACGACGATCTTGTTTCAGAGAGCCTGATTGGCCTTGTTAAAGCGGCCGCGTCATATGATCCGGAAAAGAAGGTCAGATTTGCCACCTACGCCTGCAGATGC
>CANQVH010000051.1 GCA_947627245.1 uncultured Lachnospiraceae bacterium
CCAAAGATCATTATACCTCAGGGGACCAATACTCTTTTATTTATTTTTTATCAACTGACAATATCTTTACTCCAACGCGTGCGCTTGAGCATGGGAAAAGGAGTTGCGTTGCGTGTAAAGGCAGGCATGGGAGGCGGAGTTGTGGCGCGTGTAAGGGCAGGCATGGGAGGCGGAGTTGTGACGCGTATAAGGGCAGGCACGGGAGGAGGCATAGTGTGTGTAATGGTAAGTGTGAGAGCTATTGCCGCGGCCTGCCGGATTTGTCGAGAAAATATCTGATTATGAAAGAAAAGTCCTTGACATTTTTCCTGAAAAAAGGTATTATCCCTAATAACAGGAATAATTATCAATTTTAAAAAGGAGGATATATATCATGAAAGAATTAAAAGGCACCAAGACCGAACAGAACCTGCAGGCTGCGTTTGCCGGTGAGTCTCAGGCGCGCAACAAATACACCTATTTCGCGAGCAAGGCGAAGAAGGACGGCTATGTGCAGATCGCGGCGATTTTTGAGGAGACGGCTGCGAACGAGAAGGAGCATGCAAAGATCTGGTACAAGCTGTTGAACGGCGGCGCGGTGGGTTCCACGATCGAGAATCTTGAGGATGCCGCGGCGGGCGAGAACTATGAGTGGACCGACATGTACGCAGGGTTTGCAAAGGACGCGCGCGAGGAAGGCTTCGATGACATTGCCTATCTGTTTGAGGAAGTGGCAAAGATCGAGAAGGAGCATGAGGAGCGCTACCGCAAGCTGCTCGCGAACATCAAGGGCGACCTCGTATTTTCCAAGGAGGGCGACGTGGTGTGGCAGTGCTCGAACTGCGGTCACATCTGCGTAGGTAAGAAGGCTCCGGAGGTATGTCCGGTGTGTGCGCATCCGCAGAGCTATTTTCAGGTGAAGGCGGAGAACTACTAAGAACGGCTATATGATATGCCGCATTGCAGATCGGTTTGATCTGTGATGCGGCATAACTTGACTTCGCGTGTCTTGCGGGTCATGAGATCATAAGTAAGACATTTTGAGGCTGGTATCGTTACAACATAGAGTTTAGAAAAGGAGAGGAATATGAAATACAGGTGTTCAGTCTGTGGTTATATCTATGAGGGCGACAGCATGCCGGAGGATTTTACCTGCCCGGTCTGCCATCAATCATCGGACAGATTTGTCCCGCTGGAAGACGCGGCGGCGCCTGAGGAGCCTGTGGCTTCCGATAAGCCGCTCGATCTGTCGTATGATCCGTTGTTTGCGCGGACGGATCCTTCGTGCCGCTACATGAAGGAGATCCACGAGATGGCGGTGGGCGGGCATTCCCTGCACAGCGCGATGAGCACGCAGATGACGATGCCGGGCTGGGATGATATCCTGCTCCTCGGTGCGCAGTTGAATCCGCCGCCGCTTGACGACGGGGAGAAGGTCGATACGACGACCGTGATCGGCAAACATGCGAAGAAACCGATGATATTGGAAAGTCCGATTTACGTTTCGCATATGTCGTTCGGGGCGCTCTCGAGGGAGGCGAAGGTATCTCTGGCAAAGGGCAGCGCGATGGCAAAGACGGCGATGTGCAGCGGCGAGGGCGGTATTCTTCCCGAGGAGAAGGCGGCGGCCTATAAGTATATTTTTGAGTATGTTCCGAATCGTTACAGCGTGACCCCGGAGAATCTCCAGACCTCGGACGCGATCGAGATCAAGATCGGGCAGGGTACGAAGCCGGGTATGGGCGGCCATCTGCCGGGGGACAAGGTGACAAAGGAGATTGCAAAGATCCGCGGCAAAGAGATGGGAAAGGATGTGCAGAGTCCGTCCAAATTCCCGGATATCGACACGAAGGAGGATCTGAAGAATCTGGTTTATATGTTGCGCGAGGCGTCCGCCGGACGTCCGATCGGCATTAAGATTGCGGCAGGCCGCATCGAGAAGGATCTGGAATTCTGCGTTTACGCGGAGCCGGATTTTATCACGATCGATGGGAGAGGCGGGGCGACCGGCTCCAGCCCGTTCTTCCTGCGCGAGTCCACGAGCGTCCCGACGGTCTACGCGCTCTATCGGGCGAAAAAATATCTGGACTCTGTCAGTTCGGATATCGACCTCGTCATCACGGGCGGTCTGAGGGTATCCTCGGATTTCGCGAAAGCGATCGCAATGGGCGCGGACGCGGTAGCGGTGGCGTCGGCTCCGCTGATCGCGGCGGCGTGCCAGCAGTATCGCATCTGCGGTTCCGGCATGTGCCCGGCGGGGATCGCGACGCAGGATCCGGCGCTTCGGGCGCGCGTCAAGGTGGATGCGGCGGCGCAGCGCGTGGCAAATTACCTCAACGTATCGCTTGAGGAGCTGAAGACCTTCGCACGTATCACAGGGCACAGGAAGCTACACGATCTGTGTGTGGATGATCTGGTCACGATTAACAGCGAGATTTCGGAGCACACGAACATCCCGCACGCATAGGAGGACGCCAAAACTCCTGTAGTTAAGGAAAAGCGTTTCCCGGGCTTACGGAGGACCCGGTCAGACGGTTCATCAGGTCATCAAAGGAGCTGGTGTCCGGCTGACCGGTATTATTTTGCGCCGGAGTGCTGTCGATATCGCTATGCGGCAGAGTGTCATCGTTTTCGCTTTGCGCCGGAGTGCTGTCGGTATCGCTTTGCGGCAGAGCGTCATCGGCATTGCTTTGCGCCGGAGTGCTGTCGATATCGCTATGCGGCAGAGTGTCACCGATTTCACTTTGCGGAAGAATATCGGAGGGCGGGACGGTCTCGGAGCGGGCATCCGCAAGCTGTGGACTACTTTCCGGGAAAACACTGTTCGAGGATTTCAATTCCGACGCAGATTCCGATTCAGCTTTTGATTCCGATTCCGACGTCAACTCCGATTCGGCCTTTGATTCCGATTCCGACGTCGATTCTGATTCAGATTCCGATGCCGATTCCGACTCGGATTCACTTTCGGATTTTTTCTTTTTTTTGAGTCGGCTGAGCAAATCTGAGTAGATTGTTTTTTTCTCAGTTTCCAAAACAGGCTTGTGCAGAGCGCATTTTTTCTGCGGCTCGGTGCCGACGGCAAAATATTCTACATAGGTCTCCTTGCAGCCGCCGGACACGGCGGGCAGGTGGGATTCGCGGCACAGCGTCACCGGCTCGACAGTCTTCGGAATCGGGAAATCGGAGGTCGCAATCCCTTCGTGGACGCGGTTCATGACGGCCGACCAGAGGATTCTGTTGTACGTGTGGTATGTGGATTCGAGGGGCAGATCGCGGTTGTTGTCATAGCCGCCCCAGACGCAGCAGGTGTAAAACGGCGTATAGCCGACAAACCAGATATCCTTGTAGTTGGAGGTGGTTCCGGTCTTTCCGGCGACAGGCTGCATCCCGGCTTCGATCGTCCCGTAGGCAGTGCCGTCGGGTGTGTTGACGACGTCCTTCATCGCGTTGGTCAAAAGGAACGCGGTGCTCTCGGACAGGACGCGGGTATTATCCTTTGGCGTTTCGCCGGAGACGAGCGGGGTTGTGGAGATTGTCTTGACAGAGCGTGGATTGTTCTGATTTCCGAATACGGATTGAGTCAGATTGTCTGCATCATCTGTCAAATCGGCGGTCCGGTCAAGCAGGACATTCCCCTGTCGATCCAATATCTTTGTAAAAAATTTCGGCGTGCGGTACACGCCCTGATTGGCGATTGCGGCATAGGCGGTGCAGAGCTCCAGATTCGTGACGCCTTTTGTGATGCCGCCGAGCGCAAGCGGCTGTACAATATCCGAGGAATGGCTCCCGTCCGCGGAGGTGTAGGAGTCCTGCAGCGTTGTGATGCCGAGCCTGCGCGCGTATTCATAGCCGATGCGCGGAGAAATTTCCGTGATGCATTTCACGGCAATGACATTGATCGAGCGTGTGATCGCTTCGCGGATCGTCACTGTGCCGGAGTAATCCGTGATGTCCCAGTTGCTGACCGGCGTGCCGTCCTCATATTTGTAGTGTTCGTTCTTGTACAGCGTGGCGAGTGTTTTGCCAAAAGCGTCGATTGCGGGAGCGTAGGCGGTCAGAATCTTGAAGGTGGATCCGGGCTGACGCGTCGTCTCGGTCGCGCGGTTCAGGGTCAGACTGGCGGTTTTCTCGCCGCGGCCGCCGACGAGGGCGCGCACAAGGCCGGTCGCCTGATCCATGAGCACGAGAGAGGCCTGCGGCTGGGGTGAGAGCGAGAGTCTTTCCCCGAGCACGACCGGGGCGGTATTCTCGGAATTCTCGCCGGGATCTTCATCGAGACCGTCCCCGGAATCCTCATCGAGATTATCCCCGGATTCGTCCGCCGCGGCGATCGTCTCCAACACATACGCGCGAAACGCGTCCGCGTAGCTCTGCGCCTCGTCCTTGGAAGCACACAGCAGGTCAAACGAAGCGTCAACATTTTCCCTCACATAGCTTCGCAGGGATTCCGAGCCGTAGTTTGAGATCTGCCCGTCTGCGTCGGAAACACTCAGGGCATAGTCGATCCCGAATTCCGTGCCTTCCGGAAAATTTGCGGGATCTGAGAATTCTTCGTCACAAATCTGCTGGAGCGCGGCGTCCTGTGCGGAGAAAATGCGCAGACCGCCGCTGTAGACCGCATGGTAAGCCTGCTCCGGGGAATAGCCTTTTTCTTCGGTCAGGGCGTCGATCGCCTGCTCGATCAGGGCGTCCTCGTAATAAGAATAGACGTCCGATTCGTCATAGACCGCGTCAAATTCCTGCACGCGGGCGTACACGTCGTCGGAAAGCGCATTCTCGCGCTGCGATTCGGACAGATAGCCCTGTTCGGTCATATAGCGGAGCACGACGGCTCTGCGCGCGTTGTTTTCTTCGGGGTTCGTGATCGGATTATAACGGCTGGGATTTTGCGGGATAGCGGCGAGCACTGCCGATTCCGAGACCGTCAGCTCGGACACGTCCTTGCCGAAGTAGCGCCGCGCGGCCGCCTGTACGCCGTAGCAACCGGCTCCGAGGTTGATCGTGTTCAGATAATCCTCGAGGATTTCATTTTTTGAGATTCTTTTTTCAAGCTGCAGCGCGAGGTACTGTTCCTGCACCTTCCGGCGAAAACGCTCGGCGAAGGAAGTCTCCTGCGTCCAGTTCGTGAATACATTATTTTTGATGAGCTGCTGCGTGATCGTGCTTGCGCCCTCGGAGAAGGAACCGCTGGTGATCCCGGTCAGAAAAGCGCGCAGGATGCCGTGAAGGTCGATGCCGCCGTGCTCATAGAAACGCTCGTCCTCGATGACGATCATCGCTTTCTGCAGAGAGTCCGGGATTTCTTCAAGCGAGACAATGTCCCGGTTTGAGGTGGCGAGCGTGAGCTTGCGCAGGGGATTGCCGTCCTGATCGCAGATGTATGTGGCGGATTCCGTGGGAGAGACACTGACGGTGTCGATGTCCGGGGCAGTCGCGGCGAGACGCCAGACGAGTCCGACAAACGCGAGACAGAGGACGGCCGCAGCCGCGCCGAGCGCCGTCAGGATGCGCTTCCACGGGAGACTGCGCAATGCATTCCACATTTCGGAGAAAAGCTTTCTGACATTGTGCGCCCGCCTGTTTTCCATAAAAATCCGCTCCCTTCGGAAAATAAAATTCAATACAGAAAATTATTCCACCCGAAGGGAAAATTTATGCACGCATCGATTTATCGGCGGATGAGCGGATGCAGCGGGCAGTCTGCAATCATCCTGCGGCAGTACACCAGCCTTGCATCGTGTTTGGAGATGGTATATAATATGAGCTGTGAAATGACCGTGCCAACAAGCGTAAGTGTGGGTGCCATTTTGGAACGGAATATATTCTGAACTGTCCGGCGCTGTCCGGCAGAGAAATGGAGGTCTGTAATGAAGAAAAAAATGATGGAAAAAGGATTTGCGGCTGTGATCTGCACAGCGGGAGTTTTGGCGTTTTCGGGCGCGGCGTTGGCGCAGGAGAGCGTTTCCCTGCCGCTTGACGAGGCGGGCGCAGAGACGATCGCACTGGCGGACGCAGGTGTGGAGGAGGCCGATGCGACGCGGCTGCGCACGATGCGCGAGCGCGAGGACGGTGAGGACGTTGTCGAGGTCAAATTTTCCTATGGAGATAACAGCTATGAATATATGCTTCGGGAGTCTGACGGCATGATTTTGGAGTGGAGCGTCGAGGGACGCGCGGTCGACGAGGCCGTGGCGGAGCTGACACTGACGGATGACGGTGCGGCGAAGGACGCGCAAAAGGGCGATGCGGCGGAAGCGCAGGCAGAGACGGATCCTTCGGCGGAAGTGCAGACCGACGCCGGTTCGCCGGACGGGAGCGCAGTCGTCAGAACTACGGTTGACGGCACGGAGCTGATCGGCTACGAGGAGGCAGTGCGGATCGCGGCGGAGGATTCCGGTGCGGCGGAGGCGGAGCTTGTCAAGATCAAGTTTGAATATGACGGACGCTTTTATGATTATGAGGTGGAGCTGCGCGAGGGACGTGCGGAGTATGAGTACAAGATCGACGCGCAGACCGGCGAGATCGTAGAGGCCGAGCGGGATTGAGCGGGTTTTCGCATGTTCGGGGCAGAGAAAAAGGATTGAGAAACATATCGTGAGGTGTCAATGAAGATTGTTTACAGGGGCGGCGAGGGTGAGATCGTCGAAAAAAAATCCCGCTTTATCGCCACGGTGCATCCGGTGGACAGCGAGGAGGAAGCGCTGGAGTTTATCGCCGCGATGAAGAAAAAATATTGGAACGCGACGCATAACTGTTCTGCATTCGTTGTAGGAGAGCATTATGAGATTCAGCGGTGCAGCGACGACGGAGAGCCGCAGGGAACGGCGGGACGTCCGATGCTGGACGTGCTTCTCGGCGAGGAGATCCACAATGCGGCGGTCGTAGTCACGCGGTATTTCGGCGGGACACTGCTCGGCACGGGCGGTCTCGTGCGCGCGTACTCGAAGGCGGTGCAGGAAGGGCTTCGCGAAAGCGCCGTGATCGATAAGCAAGACGGCGTGCTGCTCTCCATCCGCACGGATTACAACGGCGTCGGAAAAATCCAGTATCTGCTGGGGCAGAGAGGACTTTCCGTCGTCGATTCGGAATATACTGACAGTGTGGTTGTGAAGACGCTGGTTCCGCAGGAGCAAAGGGAGGAGCTGCGCGACGCGGTCACGGAAGCGACCAGCGGCAGGGCGGAGCTTGAGGAGGAGCCGGTGCGATTCGCGTTTCTGGACGGGGAGCCGCTGCTCTTCACATAACGCAACATAGACTCTTCGGGGAGGACAACATAGAAATGGCAGAACAGACAGGGTGCAGGGACTGCGCCGCGCCGATCGGCGTATTCGATTCCGGCGTGGGCGGGCTGACTGTGGCGCGGGAGATCATGCGCAATCTTCCGAACGAGCGTATTGTATATTTCGGGGACACGGCGCGCGTGCCTTACGGGAGCAAGTCGCGGGATACGATCCTGCGATATTCGCGGCAGATTATCCGCTTCCTGCGCACCGAGAAGGTCAAGGCAATCGTCATCGCCTGCAACACGGCCAGCGCGTTGGCGCTCGATGAGGTGGAGAAGGAGCTGGATATCCCGATCATCGGCGTGATCAAGTCCGGGGCACATGTCGCGGCGGCGTCTACCGCAAATAAAAAAATCGGTGTGATCGGTACGGAGAGCACGATCAACAGCCGCATGTACGATCGGCTGATCCGTGCGGAGGATCCGGAGATCACCGTGTATGGGAAGGCTTGTCCGCTGTTTGTGCCTCTTGTGGAGGAGGGCTGGCTGAAGGATCCGGTGACCGAGACGGTGGCAAGGCGATACCTGAAGGAGCTGCTGGAGGAAGGGGTCGACAGCCTGATCTTAGGATGTACGCATTACCCGCTTCTGCGTTCGTTGATCGGCGAGATCGTGGGGCCCGGCGTGCGTCTGGTGAATCCTGCCTATGAGACGGCGAGGGAGCTTGAGCGTTTGCTGGCGAAGCACGGCATCCTGAATACGCAGACGAAGCCTCCGGGCAACGAGCCCTATAAGTTTTATGTCAGTGACGCTGCGGATAAGTTCAAGAGTTTCGCGAACTCGATCCTCCCGTACGACATTGAGACGACGCAGAAGATCAATATCGAGGAATACTAGGGGGAATGTTTGGATGACAGAGGATGTTCTGGTTAGCGTGAAGGGGCTTCACACTCTGGACACCGCGCAGGACGAGGAGATTGAGATTTTTTCCGCCGGAAAATATTATTTCAGGAACGGAAAACATTATCTGCTCTATGATGAGCAGGTGGAGGATGCAGGGGGCGTCGTCAGCAATCGGATCGTGTGCAGGGACGGCTGTGTCGAGCTGACGAAGAAGGGCTCTGTCAATACAAAAATGTCGTTTCGCACGGATGAAAAGACCGAGTGCTGGTACGAGACGCCGTTCGGCGAGATGCTGGTGGGAGTGGAAGTGACGGATATGAAGATCACGGAGCAGGAGGATCTCCTTGAGATTCTTGTCGCGTACCGTCTCGAGCTTAACTATGAACATGTCGCGGACTGCCGGATCCGAATCCGCGCGATCGCGAAGGGAAGTCCGAGATTTCATCTTCAGTGACGACACGTCAGTTCCCGGCTTTTTCAGATCAGACAAAAATGTGAAAAAATGAAAGATACAAAGGCAGGCGAGGGCAAAAAGTCCCCGCCTGATTCATTTTTCGACGTAATTTCACAAAAGTCAGGTTTGATTACACAAACGTCAGGTTGGGACACTCCAAAGAAGCCTCAGGATATGGTAAAATATCTACAAAATAACTTAAATATGGAAAAGGAGAAAATAACTATGAAGAAATTCAGCAATGCAATTTGGACGGCAGTTTTGGCGGTAATTGTTTTTGCCTGCTACTTTTTCATTCCGAAGCTTCATCTGGATGGATTTGTCTATGCCGGCTGCGTCCTGATCGGCGCGTTTGTGGCGTATCTGCAGGACGCGCTGACAAGCAAAGAGCAGAAAAAGAGAATGAGCAACGCGCTTTGGTGTGCCGTTTTCGCGGCGATCGTGTTCGTCTGCTACTTCCTCATTTCGGCGCTTCACTTTGACGGAATGCTCTATGCCGGCTGTATCCTGATCGGCGCGTTTGCGGCCTATCTGCAGGATGCACTGACAAAAGAAAAGGCCTGACAAAAAGTAAATTGGCGAGGACTTACGTCCTCGCCCGTTTTATTTCTTTTTCTTTTTTCCGTTGGCTTTCTGAAGATTTTTATTTTCTTCGTCGATCTTTTTGGAGAGCTTGTCGCGCGTTCGTGCCCAGAAGCCCTTTTTCTTCTGCACGGTCTCAAGCGGTCCGCGCACGCCTTTCACTTCCATGATGTAGATGCCGCTGACGACGGCCTTGACTTCCTTCTTGACCGGGATCGTATCGAAGATTGCGGCGTCGCTGACGAGCGTCATGATACGGGGTCCGACCTTTGCCTTGACGATCGGGAGCTTGGAGCGCCGCATCAGCTTCGGCGTCTGGTCGATCACCATTTGCGGAAGCCCCGATTCCTTGATCGGCATTCGTTTCTTGTCAATAATCAGCATCGAGATTGTCTGCTTGGCCGCCTCCATCTGCTCTTGCTGGGCGACCTGTTTTTTCTGCATCTTGCGTCCGACGAAATAGAGGACGACGAGCGCAACGACGAGTACAAGCAATATGATCAGTAAAACTTTGAGTGGTGTTGGCATATGTACCTCCGTAAATTCAGTATTTATTCTTCATTTTAGCATTCTAGCATTGTTTGGGAGAAAGTGCAATCATTCTTTGGGTTTTATTTTCAAATGCCTATAAATAGGGCGTTTCTGATTCCATCATTTTTCTGAAAAGCTATGTTTTGTACCAGATTTGTACCTTTTGCGAAGAAATGAAACAGGTTTTGTGTAATCTATGACAATTTCTAAGGCGGGTAGGTTTGAAACCTATCCGCCACAGTTTTTAAGCAAATTATTTGTTCGGAAACAATATTGACAAAAGATAATCAATGTTGGTCGAATACTGGGGACGAACACCATTTGCATAGTCATCTAAGTAAGTTTGACATTGGATAACAATTTGTTTCGCATTTTTGGCAATGATTGATTTATATAGGGTTGCTGAAGCGTTTCCTTTTGTCCTGTATCTGACAAGATAGTTTTTTGTGACAGGAAACATCTTTATGTAATGTAGTCCATGCCGGTTGTGAGGTTTTGTGGAAGGTCTTGGCGGCAAAGGAAAGTAATGGTTTTTTGGCGTTCCGGCAGGTATGTTCGATCGAAACGGAACAGCAAAATCATAGGTCTTTTCTTTATAACGCAGCCGAACGATTAGAACACATGGACGACCTGCTTTTGTCAAAACTTCTGAATCTGCCGAGTACATACTGAGCAAGGTGTTGTGAATAGATACGATTTTCATTGTTAATATCCTTTCGTATGCAACAGGGCCCACCGAACGGCAGGCCCTTACAAGTGGATGATATTCTACGCGTAAGCACCCCGTCATCCGCGGAAGTTAAACATACACGTTCATTATATTCTGGCCGTAATGAGCGGCAAGCATCTATGCTCACTATTATTATACGCTAAAATGTGCAAAAATCAATTATTAATCAAAAAAACTTCACGATGGATGAATTGATAGATAAATGTATGAGAAATATCAAAAAAGTACTCTGGTGGAGTATCTTACGTTAAGCATAGTTATTATACTGCTGTTCATGTAGATTATTCAATAATTATATACCGTACTTTTACTTAATTAGAATTTATAATGATAATATCATTTTTATGTAATGAAAACAAGATAGGTTGCAGAAAAATAATATTTGATAGTGCGAAACAGGTTCGTATGTGCTATACTCAAGATATCATTGACGAGAGGAGTCAGGTATTATGAGAAAAAGGAATATATTTGCGGCTCTTGTTTGTTCCGCTTGTCTGGCGGTTTCCGCCGCAGCGCCTGTTGCGATCGCGGAGGAGAGCACGGAAGTCGGTACCGAGGCGGTGACGGAAGCAGAAGAGAGCACCGAAGCCGGTTCGGAAGCGGTGACGGATGCAGAGGAAAGCACGGAGGCTGAGACCGAGTTTGTGGTGCCGGAGAGACCGGACTACAATGCCTCCGATTATGTGACGCTCGGACAGTACAAGGGACTGACGGTTGTCAGGGAGCCGTTCGAGGTAACGGATGAGGAGATCGACGAGGAGATTCAGTTCGAGCTCCAGAATTCCGACGCGCTGGAGACGGTCACCGAGGGCGTTGTACAGGAGGGCGATATCGCAAATATTAATTATGAAGGAAAGAAGGACGGCGTCGCCTTCGACGGGGGCACTGCCGAGAACTACGATCTGACGATTGGTTCTCATACCTTTATCGACGGCTTTGAGGATGGGCTGATCGGTGTGGCGGTCGGTGATACGGTCGATTTGCCGCTGACATTTCCGGAGAATTACGGCAGTGAGGATCTGGCTGGAGCGGACGTTGTGTTTACGGTCACGGTCAACGAGATCAAACGCGTTCCGGAGCTGACCGACGAGGTGGCGAGCACCGTTACGGATGGCGAGTACAATGACGTGGCTTCCTATCGGGAGAGTGTCCGCGCGCAGCTTGAGGCGACGAAGGAGCAGACGCAGGAGACGGTCATTATGAACGACCTCATGGAGCAGATCGCGAACACCTGCGAGATCACGGGTTATCCGCAGGAGATGATCGATTACAACGTCGCGCTGATGGAGCAGTATTACCGCAGTATGGCGCAGATGTATTCGATGGAATTTGAAGATTTCCTCTCCACCTATCTGGAGATGACGCCGGAGCAGTTCCAGAGCGAGGCTGTCATGGCCTGTCAGGAGATGATGCAGCAGGAGCTGTACCTGAAGGCGATCGCGGAGGCGGAAGGGATCGAGCTTACCGATGAGGAATACACGGCCGGTACAGAGCGCTACGCGCAGCAGTACGGCTACGAGACGGCGGAGGAGCTGATCGCGGCAAACAGTGAGAGCGAGATCCGCATCAGCCTGTTGCTGGACAAGGTGTATGATTTCCTGATGGAAAATGAGAACATCGTGGACGCGGAGCAGGAGACCGAGACGGAGAACATGACGGAGCTCACTGCCGCGGAGATGATGTCGGAGGAAGAGATGTCGGAGCAGGACGATGCCGGGGAAGGAAACTGATCGATGAAAAAGGTTGGAATGATCTTGGAGGGCGGCGGCCAGCGCGGCATCTTTACGAGCGGCGTTCTGGACTATTTTATGGAGCGCAGGCTCGTGGTACCTTATGTGATCGGTGTGTCCGCAGGCGCGTGCAACGCGGTGGATTATGTGTCCGGACAGATCCTCCGCACGAAGGAGTGTATGCTTGACGCGCAGCTCGACTATGAGCTGTACGGATTTCATACGATGATGAAGACGAAGCATTTCATGAATATGGATCTGATCTTCGACCAGTTTCCGTATCATGAGTATCCGTTTGATTTCCGGGCGTTCGTGAAGTCGCCGACAAGGTGCCTGATCGCGGCGACGAACTGCGCGACGGGCCGGGCGCAGTTTTTGGAGGAATATCACGATAAGGCGCGGCTGATGGATATCTGCCGGGCGTCCTCGAGCCTGCCGTTTGCGGCCGCGATGGCGCAGGTCGACGGGGTTCCGATGATGGACGGAGGGATCGCGGATTCGGTGCCGGTGCGCAAGGCGATCGCGGACGGCTATGATTACAACATCGTGATCCTGACGAGAGGGCGCGGTTATTATAAGAACGAGAGCAACGCATCTCTGATGAAGCTCGCGAAGCTCGTTTACCGGAAATATCCGGGGCTTGCCCGCGCGCTGATGATGCGAAACCACGTCTACAACCGGGAGATGGATCTGATCGACCGCCTTGAAAAGCAGGGGAAGGTCTTCGCGATCCGACCGACTGTCCCGTGCGTCAGCCGGACGGAGAAGGATCTTGAGAAGCTTGAGGATTTCTATTGGCACGGCTATGAGCTCGCGAAGAAGATCTACCCGGAGCTGAAGGAGTGGCTTGCGAAGCGGGAGGAATGCGTCAGCCGGAAACGGCTGTTAGTGAGATGACAAAGAGAATAATCGGCTATAATACAGACGAGTCTTTTTTGCAAAGCGGCAGGCGGACAACGGGCAAAACAGGATGAATGTGAAAATGGACGGAAAGATGAGATCCCTGATTGAAAAGTTGGAAACGCGGCATTCTCTGTCGCTTGCGGAGTACGCGTATCTGATCGACCGCAGGACGGACGAGACGGCGGCGCTGCTCGCGGAAAAGGCATGCATGGTGCGGCAGCAGATCTACGGCAGGGACGTCTACGTGCGCGGACTGATTGAGATCAGCAACATCTGCAAAAACGATTGTTATTATTGCGGGATCCGCAGGAGCAACCGCTCGTGCGAACGCTATCGGCTCTCGGAAGAGGAGATTCTGGAATGCTGCGCGCAGGGGTATGCGCTCGGCTTTCGGACGTTTGTCCTGCAGGGCGGCGAGGACGCGTACTTCTCGGACGAGACGGTCTGCCGTCTGATCGGGCAGATCAAAGAAGCGCATCCGGACTGCGCGGTGACGTTGTCGCTGGGAGAGCGCAGCCGCGAGAGCTATCAGCGGATGTTTGACGTGGGGGCGGATCGCTATCTGCTGCGGCACGAGACCGCGGACAAGGCGCATTATGAGAGATTGCATCCGCCGCAGATGTCGTTTGACAACCGGATGCGTTGCCTGAGAGATCTGCGCGAGATCGGCTATCAAGTCGGTTGCGGCTTCATGGTCGGTTCGCCGTATCAGACCGTGCAGACGCTTGCGGAGGATCTGAAATTCATCGAGGAATTCCGTCCGGATATGTGCGGCATCGGCCCGTTTGTTCCGCATAAGGCAACGTCGTTCGCGAAGGAGCCTGCGGGGACCGTGGAGCTGACCTGTTATCTGTTGTCGGTCATCCGGCTGATCTGTCCGAACGTGCTGCTTCCGTCGACGACGGCGCTCGGGACGATTGATCCGCAGGGGCGCGAGAGGGGGATCTTGGTCGGCGCGAATGTCGTGATGCCGAATCTGTCTCCTGTGTCGGTGCGGAAGAAGTACGAGCTGTACGACAACAAGATCTGCACCGGGGATGAGTCGGCGCAGTGCAGGCATTGTCTGGAGCAGCGCATGGAGTCGATCGGCTATCATGTCGTGACCGACCGGGGAGATGTGTCGGGGTGGAAGAATTCGCGGTAAGGCAAGGGCATAAAACATCGAAGCAATCTGACCGGAAAAGGGCAGAGAAAATATAAAAAGAAAGAGGAAAGCAACATGGCAGTTTACAACCCGAAATCACTGAAAGCAGAAGAATTTATCAATCACGAGGAGATCCTCGAGACGCTTGAGTATGCGGAAAAGAACAAGAACAACATAGAGCTGATCGATCAGATCCTTGCGAAAGCGCGTCCGCAGAAAACGGCGACCGGGACGGTCTGTCAGGGGCTGACGCATCGGGAGGCCTCCGTGCTTCTGGCCTGCGACATCCCGGAGAAGGTCGAGGAGATGTACCGGATCGCGAAGGAGATCAAGCTGGCGTTTTACGGCAACCGCATCGTGATGTTCGCGCCGTTGTATCTGTCCAACTATTGTGTGAACGGTTGCCTTTACTGTCCGTATCATCTGAAGAACAAACACATCGCGCGCAAGAAGCTGACGCAGGAGGAAGTGCGGCAGGAGGTGATCGCGCTTCAGGATATGGGACACAAGCGTCTCGCGATCGAGGCGGGCGAGGATCCGATCAACAATCCGCTCGAATACATATTGGAGTGCATCAAGACGATCTACAGCATCCAGCACAAGAACGGCGCGATCCGCCGCGTCAACGTCAATATCGCGGCGACGACGGTTGAGGATTACCGCAAATTAAAGGAAGCCGGGATCGGTACGTATATTTTGTTTCAGGAGACCTACCACAAGCAGAGCTATCTGCAGCTTCATCCGACCGGACCGAAGCATGATTACGATTATCACACCGAGGCGATGGACCGCGCGATGGAGGGCGGGATCGACGACGTGGGACTCGGCGTACTGTTCGGGTTGGAGATGTACAAGTACGAGTTTGCCGGACTGCTGATGCATGCCGAACATTTGGAGGCTGTGCACGGCGTGGGACCGCATACGATCAGCGTGCCTCGTGTGAAGCATGCGGACGACATCGATCCGGATGTGTTCGACAATTCAATCCCGGATGAGATGTTCGAGAAGATCATCGCCTGTATCCGTCTTGCGGTGCCATACACCGGAATGATTATCTCGACAAGGGAATCGCAGGAGGTCCGGGGCCGCGTGCTCGATCTCGGCATCTCGCAGATCAGCGGCGCCTCCCGCACGTCTGTGGGCGGCTACACCGAGGAGGAGCGCCCGCACGATTCCGAGCAGTTTGACGTGTCCGATCAGAGAACGCTGGACGAGGTCGTGCGCTGGCTGATGGAGCAGGGGCATATCCCGTCGTTCTGCACGGCCTGCTACCGCGAGGGAAGGACGGGCGACCGCTTCATGAGCCTTTGCAAGAACGGGCAGATCCTGAACTGCTGCCATCCGAATGCACTGATGACGCTGACCGAGTATCTGGTGGATTACGCGTCGGACGAGACGAAGAAACTCGGCTTTGCGTTGATCGAGAAGGAGCTTGCAAAGATTCCGAAGGAGAAGATCCGAAATATCGCGGCGCAGCATATCGAAGACATCAAGAATTCTGACAGCCGGGATTTCCGGTTCTGAAGACAGGGCAAATGAAAGAACGGGTATTTGACCGGGCGATGTCCCGGGAAGTAAAAATTGGGGCGCTCAGGTGCCGGGCGGTGGATGTGATCTTCGCGCTCTGCGTGCTTGTGCTTGCGTTTCTGGCGCGGCTGAGGCTGATGCCGATCGGCTCCGGAGATTATTACGGAGCCTTTGAAGTGTGGATGGAACAGATACGGGAAAACGGCGGTTTCCGTTCGCTCGGGATGGAGATTTCCAATTATCCCTCGTCCTACATGTATATCATGTGCCTGCTGTCCTATCTGAAGGGCAACGATCTGTACGCGCTGAAGCTGGTCTCGATCCTGTTTGACTATGTGGCGGCGGCAGCCGTGTTTCTGATCGTTCACAGAATGACCGGGAATGTGCGAAAGGCAATCTTCGGAATGGCGTTTGTACTGTTTTCCCCGGCCGTGCTGCTGGACAGCGCGTACTGGGCGCAGTGTGATATGATCTACGCGGCGTTTCTGCTGCTTGCGCTCTACTGGCTTTTCAGGGAGAACAGCAATGCCTGTCTGATCTTTGTCGCGGTCGCGTTTACGTTCAAGCTTCAGGCCGTGTTTTTGCTTCCGTTCCTGATTATCATGTGGGCGAAGCAGAGGACGGTTAAGCTGCGCCATTTCGTGTGGATTCCGGTGATTTATGTGCTCAGC
Organism: uncultured Lachnospiraceae bacterium; assembly: GCA_947627245.1. Lineage (GTDB taxonomy): Bacteria > Bacillota > Clostridia > Lachnospirales > Lachnospiraceae > Choladousia. The sequence continues at coordinate 16,377 of CANQVH010000051.1, forward strand.
GTCATCCCGGCATGGCTGATGGGAAGAAGCTTCCGGGATCTGATGGGCATTTATTTCGGGCAGGCGGATCTGTATCCGTGGGGGACATTGAACTATCCGAACCTCTATGCGCTGCTCGGGGAGACAATGCCGAATCAGCATTATGCGGCGGCGGTCAGCGGCGCGGGGATTCTGATGACGGTGGCGGTTCTGGGCGGATTTGCCTATTATCTTTATACAAAAAAAGTCCGACTCACGGATCGGCTGATCGTGACGCTGGCGCTTCTGACGGTGGCGGTGATCGTTTATACACTGCCGCATATGCATGAGAGATACGGGATTCTGCTGGATCTGCTGGCGATCGTTTATGCGATGTCTGATGTGAAGAAGCTGCCGGTCTTTTTCGGATTTTCCGTGGTTTCCGTCGTCAGTTACATGCCGTTTCTGATCGCGGAGGAGATCGTCCCGCTTCGGTATACGGCGATCGCGCTGCTGGGACTGATCCTGTATGTAGGGTATGATTTTTACCGGCAGGTCAGGGAAAATACCGTCGGGGCTACAGCACCAGAACCCAGTCCCTGAGCCAGCGCAGGTGCAGTCCCCAGTCCTTGTAGAAGGGATAACCGGAGACGACCGGATAGAAGAGAAGAAAACAGAAGGCGGCGATCGTCAGGTATCCGACGACTGTCGCTCTTCCTTTTTCCCGAAATCTGAGGATGATACGGCTGATCGTATAGCTCATGCACAGGATCATCATGACGGACGACGGGAAGTAATGATAAATGAACGTAAGCCGCGGCACCAGCATCCATGGGACATACTGGGCGAGATACGCGATCGAGAGGAATCCGGCCTGACGGTCTCTTTTGACGATGAGGCGGAAAAGAACGTAGAGACAGCAGAGTATGCCGGTCCACCAGATCGCCGGGTTGCCCATGTAGCTGACGGAGCTGACCTTTGCCGCACCTACGGCGTTGTTGGCCGCAAGGAGCGGCATCCAGATCACCGGCCATTCATAGAAGGGCGAGCTGTAATGATGCGTGTCCACCAGATTGGCGTGATAGCGGAACATATCCTGCGTGCATCGAAATGCTTTTTCCGGCAGGCTTGCGTATTCCGTGTAGGTGACGACAGGAAGGAAGCTGAGCGTGTAGAGGACGAGCGGAACCAGAATAAAAAACGCGCAGCAGAAAAAGAACAGGTGAAGCGTTTGCTTACCGGGATTATGTCGGATCGTGTGCAGCAGGAAGATGAGCGCAAGGCCCGCGCCCGCATAGACGCCGGTCCATTTGGTGGCGACGCTGAGTCCCATGCTGACGCCGCACAACGCAAGCGGGACGAGCACCTGCTTCGGCGGAAGCTTACCCGGGGAGATCGTTTTGTCCTGACGGTACGCCGTATCCTCCTCGATATAGCAGTACATGAAATAATACATCAGCAGGATGAAGAACGCCGCAAAAATATCGATCGTGGCAATCCGCGAGAGTGTGAAATGCATGCAGTCGAAGACGAGCAGAAAGGCGGCAGCCGTCGCGCAGAACGTGTTTTTGAACAGACGCTTCGCAAAGAGATAAATCAGCGGCACCATCAGGATTCCGAACACTGCCGACATGAAGCGCATGCCGAAGGGCGTCATCCCGAAAAACGCGATGCCGAGGGAGATCAGGATCTTTCCGAGATGCGGGTGCGTCGTCTCGTAGATGGGAAGTCCGTGCAGGATTTCATAGGCCGTGCGTCCGTGATAGACTTCGTCAAACATGGTGCCGTCCATGTAGGTAACGCCGTTTTCGGGGAACATGTCCTGCTCGTCGAAAAGCTCCGGATATTCCCCTGCGTTCACGGGAAGGATCACGTCGCCCTTTGCGGTCAAGGCGACCAGCTCATTCAGAATCGTATCGCGCTCCAGAGCCACGAGGCCCAGATAGCGAAGATTATAGCTGACGTTGAGTTGATTCCATGTGAAGACGGAAGAGGCCTCGGCGCTCTCGTTGAAGAGCTCCCATTCTTGGGTCATTTCATTGTAGGCGGAGAGCGCGAAATGGCGGTGGGACTGGCAGTTCAGATAGAGCGAGACCGAACCGATGTCGACGTAGTCCCCGAAGTCTAAGATGATGTCCGGATTCTCCGCCAGAGCGGTGTAGGCCGAATGAGGCGCGTAGGTGTTACCGAGCCGGAAAAAGACCATCAGAGCGAAGATCAGCGTCAGAGTAAGCATGCAGGCGCGGTCTGTTCCGGTAAGACGGCCAAGGCGGTCGGTTGGAACTTCATGGTAAAGATTGTTCGGGTTATCAGACAGACTTTCGATTGGACGAAAGCCCGAATCGCCGGACCGATGAAATATGTTTTTTATAAAAATAAAAATTTTCACTGTATTTTACTCTCCGCAAATTATTCTTTTATCAGTATAGCAAATGAAGAGAAGGGCATCAATACAAAAAAGAAAGGTACAGGATCAATGGAAAAACGTGTCGAGAAAGTCAGGTCAATACATAAGATTGCGGTGATATCCGATACGCACGGAATATTGAAGCCGGAGACGGTCGAGACGCTTCGGGAGGCGGAGCTGATCCTGCACGGCGGAGATATCGCGGACCGGAAAACATTGGACAGATTGAATGAATGCGCGCGGGTGATCGCGGTGCGCGGAAACTGCGATAAGGAATGGGCGGAGGAGCTGCCGCAGGAGGTCAGCTTCGAGCTGTACGGTAAGAAAATATATATGATTCACAACAAAAAGCAGAGGTCCGCGAAGGCCGAAGAGGCTGACATTGTCATATACGGGCACTCGCACAAGTACGAGGAGAAGGAAGAGGACGGCAGGCTCTGGCTGAATCCGGGCAGCGGCGGTCCGCGGCGTTTCGGGAAACCGGCGACGATGGCCGTACTGGAGATCGATGAGGAGAACGGGAGCCTGACGGTGAAGCGGATCGAGCTTGGTGAGGCGCAGGATGCGACCGGAGTCGCGCTGGATGAGGTGACATCTGATGCAGATGAAGTCGTGCAGGAAACCTCGCGGAAAAATGTCGCAGATGATTCGTGTCCGGAGCTTGGCAGCGGGGAATTGCGGGGAATCGTTGAGATGATTGTGAGAGATCTCGGGCACGGAAAGTCGGTTGACCGCATTGTGAAGACACGAGGAATCAGCCGCGCGCTGACGGAGCAGATCTGCCAGATTTATTTCACGCATCCCGGCATTGACGTGCAGGGCGTGATGGACCGGATTGAGATTGCGGGGCGGTGATTGTTATGGAGGGAAATATGCTCACGACAGAGGATTTAATTCTGGATAAGGCAAAGTATTCCGATTGGAAAGATATGTACAGCAATGTTTGGTCGCGACCGGAGAGCGCGAAGTATATGCTCTGGAGTGTGACGCCGGATGAGGAGGAGGCCAGACGCAGGATAGAGCGGACGATTGCATTTCAGAAGGGACATGATGCGTTTCTGGTCTACGAGCGGGTAAGCGGCAAAGCGATCGGCTTCGCGGGAGTCGTGCGGACAGGTCCGCATACGTATGAGGATACGGGAATCTGCGTCGGGCCGGATTATGTGCGCAGGGGATACGGGAAGCAGATCGTCCGGAGCTTGATGCAATTCTGTCGGGATGAGCGGGGCGCGAAGGAGTTTGTTTATACGGCGCGAGAGGAAAACACAGCGGCGAACGCGCTGGCAAGGTCGCTCGGATTAACGCTGGTCGGCGGGGTGGACAAGACAGACGGCAGGGACGGACATGTCTATCGGCTTTTGGAATATCGCATTGCATTGCAATCGGGGCTTTATGAGCGTTTTGAGTTCCGAAGTATCAGGCCGGAGGAGGCAGAGGAGGCAGCAAATATCGAAGAAGTGTGCTTTCCGCCCAATGAGGCGTGCCTCAGGGAGCACATGCTGGCACGCTTTCAGACAGCGGGGGATCGATTTCTGGTGGCTGTTGACCGGGAGAGCGGAAAGCTTGCCGGCTTTCTGAATGGCATTGCCACGAATGAAAAGTCCTTCCGGGATGAATTCTTTACGGACGCGTCGACACATGACCCGGATGGGAAAAATATCATGCTGCTTGGTCTCGATGTGCTGCCGGAGTACCGAAGAAGGGGTCTGGGTCGGGAGCTTGTCCTGAATTACTGTCGCAGGGAAGAGATGAGGGGTACTGAGAGAATGGTTCTCACCTGCCATGAGGATAAGGTGGAGATGTATACGAAGTTCGGGTTCCGGGACCTCGGCGAATCCGCGTCCAAATGGGGAGGGGAAAAGTGGCATGAGATGGAGATTCTATTGAATGGATGCGGAGAGAAAAATAAGCGTAGCGAAATCTGCTGATAACCTGATTGACAATGAGCGATTCCTGACTGTACGACAAAATTATGGAGGTAAAAGAACATGTGGTTTGTCCTTGCTTTATTGTCCGCCCTGTTTGCGGCGCTTACATCTATATTGGCAAAAGTCGGTATTAAAGACGTAAATTCCAACCTTGCGACCGCTATCAGAACAATGGTGGTTGTACTTCTGGCATGGGGTATGGTTTTCCTGACGAATACGCAAGGCGGGATTACAAATATCGGCAAAAAAAGCTGGATTTTTTTAATACTGTCAGGCTTGGCTACCGGCGCCTCGTGGCTGTGCTATTATAAGGCGTTGCAGATTGGCGAAGCGTCCAAGGTCGTGCCGGTTGATAAGTTGAGTGTCGTAATTACGCTGGTGCTGGCATTTGTATTTCTGCATGAAAAAGTAACTACAAAGTCTGTGATTGGCTGCATTCTCATTGGCGCGGGAACTCTATTTATGGTCTTATAAATCCTTTTTTGTCAAATACAGCGTCGCCGTTAGTCAGCACGTAATCCTCTCCGCCGAGGATCGCCTTGCAGTAATCCTGCACGGACGTAAGCCGCCGCTTGAAGGCGACACCGCCGCCCGGCAGATTTGTCGTGTGGATATCCGAACCGGCGGTGATCGGAAGGCTGTGCTCGTTGGCATAGCGGATCGCCCGGCGGTCGTATTCCGGGTTATGGTGGCTGCTCTTTTGGCTGGAGGAATGGGCCGCGTTGATTCCCTCCACGCCGTCCACATACTCCGGGTACAGCCTTATTTCGGGAATGTATCCGGCCTCCCGAAACGGGTGGGCATGAATAACCATGCCGCCTCCCTCATGGATCAGCCGGTACTGTTCCTTCACATCGGCGTCGCGGATCTCAGGGTGCGCTTTCAGCCAGTCCGGCGTGACCCCGTAGATCAGAAATTCCGTACCATGATACCCTGCTTCATATCCCCAGAACACGTCGAGATCGTGCTCTTGCCCATATGCAAGGGCTTCTCGGTAACCTGTCGTAAAGTCGTTCACCCACTGCTCCCAAGGCAAGGTTCGGTCGATGCCGGTATTGCCGCCCCAGTTGTGATCTGTTATAATGATTCCCGTATAGCCCATAAGATGGGCCGCCTCTGCCATCTCCACGCCGGAATTATGTGCGCAGGCGCTCCCCGGCCGAGTGTGCATATGGGTTTCGTAAAGATAGGGATAATCTTTCACCGTCATCTGATCCGCCTCCGTAAATCTTCCGTCAAATCTGCATTTTGCGTACTTCCATTATACACGAAGACGATGACTTTTCAAGGAACTGTATCTTGTAGAAAAGAAATTTTAAAAAATCCCCTTGCGTAAGGTATTGCTTGTGACGCTGCGTAATGTAGTAACATGAGCCCGAAAGGAGGTAAAAGCTATGTCAAAATACACGACTGGAGAAATGGCGAAGCTCTGCGGCGTATCCGTCCGAACCGTACAGTATTATGATACCCGCGGCATCCTGACGCCAAGCGAGCTCTCCGAGGGAGGCAGACGGCTTTATTCGGAAGACGATCTCAAGCGCATGAAGATCATCTGTTTTCTCCGCGACGCCGGGCTCTCCATAAACAGTATCGGAGAGCTGCTGTCCGAGGCGGATCCCGGAAGCGTGATCTCTGTCCTTCTAAAGCAGCAGGAGCAGGCGCTTTCCGGGGAGATCGAAGAACGGCAGGAAAAGCTCGAGCTGCTTGGCGGGATCCGAAGGGCGTTAAAAAGCGTTTCCAATTTCTCCATCGAATCGATTGGTGATATAGCATATCAGATGGAAAACAAAAAGGAAATGAGACGCCTTCATGCTGTTTTGCTGATCACGGGAATCCCTCTCAGCATTCTTCAGTGGGGATCGCTTATCCTCTGGATCGTTGCAGGACTTTGGCTTCCCTTTGTTTTTTATATCCTTGCCGCCATTCCCTATACGGTCTGGGTGACAAGGTACTATTTTTCAAGGGTCGCGTATATCTGTCCGCAGTGTCACGAGGTTTTCAAGCCCGGCCTGAAGGAAGCGTTTTTTGCAAGGCATACCCCGACCCTGAGGAAGCTCACTTGCACGTATTGCGGGTATAAGGGCTTCTGTGTAGAGATTTTCCGAAAGGACGAAAAATAGAATGGAAAAAATTACAGAGCTTCTTCCCTTTCTCATTCCGCTTGCGATCGTGGAATTTGCCCTTTTGGGTTACACGCTGTACCATATTTTGACCCACAAGAATTACAAAAGAGGGAATCGCACGCTGTGGCTTATCGTAGTGATTATCGGCATGGAGTTTATCGGCCCGATCCTGTACTTCTTGCTTGGGAAAGAGGACATATAGGGTGAAGAATTCTTTTCTTATCGCTGTTTGCGCCGCCGATGGAAGGGCGGCGGAATCGAGATAGGTATGGAGGATTTTTGCATTGCTATTTGCGCCGTCGATGGAAGGGCGGCGGAATCGAGATTGGTCGAAGGATTTTTGCATTGCTGTTTGTGCCGCCGATGGAAGAGCAGCGGAATCGAGATTGGTACGAAGAATCTGGCGGAGGAATGGAGACGGACATGGAAATATTGACAATAAAGAATCTGAAAAAGAGTTTTGGCGGTAAAGAGGTGCTTCGCGGGCTGGATCTGTCCGTGCCGGAGCATAGTATCTTTGGTCTTATCGGCAGAAACGGGGAAGGGAAGACAACGACGATGAAAGCGATCCTCGGGCTTCTGAAGCCCGACAGCGGGCAGATTCACGTCTGTAGTGAAAAGGTATGCTTCGGACAGACCCGCACAAACCGGCATGTCGGCTATCTTCCCGATGTGCCGGAATTTTATGCGTACATGACGCCTCTGGAATATCTGCGTTTCTGTGGGGAGATCAGCGGAATAGATAAGGCGGATCTTGCGGCGAGAAGCAATGAGCTGCTGGAGCTGGTGGGTCTTGGACAGGAGCAGCGCCGGATCAAAGGCTTTTCAAGGGGCATGAAGCAACGCCTTGGGATCGCTCAGGCGCTGCTGAACCGGCCGAAGCTTTTGATCTGCGACGAGCCGACTTCTGCTCTTGATCCTGTTGGCCGCAAGGAAATACTGGATATCCTTCTTGCCGCCAAAGAGCAGACCACGATACTTTTCTCCACGCACATTCTATCCGATGTGGAGCGGATCTGTACCGAGGCCGCGTTCCTGAACGACGGAAAGGTCGCAATGCAGGGAACAATCGAAGAGCTTCGAAACATGCGGCCATCGGACGGTTTTGAAGCGCTGTTTTTGGAGGTGACGAAATGAAACCGCTGGGTGCCTTTATAAAAAAGGAAATTCTGGAAACCACACGGACAGGCAGGCTCATCATTCTTGTGCTGTTGTTCACCCTGTTCGGAGTAATGAATCCCGCGATCGCAAAATTGACGCCGTGGATGATGGAAATGCTGTCAGACTCCTTAGCAGAAAACGGATTGACCGTCGCAAATGTTCAGGTGGACGCGATGACCTCTTGGGGACAGTTTTTTAAGAATATCCCAATCGCCTTGATTACCTTTGTGCTGATCTTCAGCGACAGCTTTACAAAAGAATACAGATCCGGGACACTGCTGCTTGCGCTGACAAAGGGTTTGGCGAGATATAAAGTCGTAGTGGCGAAGACTATACTACTTTTCTCCCTGTGGACTTTGGGCTACGGACTTTGCTTTTCGATTACCTACGGCTATACCGCTTATTTCTGGGACAACGGGATTGTGCGTCATTTGTTTTCGGCGGCAGCTATGTGGTGGCTGTTCGGCGTTTGGGTCATCAGCCTCGTCGTTCTATTTTCATCCTTGCTGCAAAATAACACGGGCGTTACCCTGTGTACCGGCGGAATCGTGTTGTTTGCTTATGTGTTGCGCATCATACCGAGGGCAAGGGCATATTCGCCCGCTCTGCTGATAAATGCCAGTTCTCTGCTGTCCGGCGTGGAAGGGACAAAAGCATACGGAGAAGCGGTTCTTGTCGCCGTTGTTTCTGCTGTGATATTTATCGCTTTGAGTGTGCTGAATATGAACAAGAGGCAAGTGTAGCAAAGGCTTGAATAGAAAACAGCTTTATGGCATACTGCATGTTGATATACAGCAGTTTGAGAATATTTCCACAGTGACTGAAAAGGAGAAAAGACCCGCCATGAGGATCGCGACGTGGAATGTAGAACGTCTGAAACACAAGAGTGAGCTGGACCGGATAATTGAGTTCTGCAGAAGGACAATGGCAGATATTCTGGTGTTGACTGAGACAGACAGCCGGATCGAGCTGCCGTATCCATATTGTTTTCAAACGTCTCCGGCAAAAGAAATCGTTCCTGACCTGTATCGCGGGACAGAAAACAGAGTGTCTGTATATACGAGATATGATTGTATCAAAGAGCATGAGACATACGATAAATACACTGCGCGCTGTGTGGAATTGGAGACGGAACAAGGAAATCTGATTGTTTACGGAACGATCATGGGAGTATTCGGAAACCGGGAAGGGTCTTATGCGAGAGATCTGCAAAAGCAGATTGAGGATATCGGGCGCTTATCCCGGCAGGGGAATCTGTGTGTCATAGGAGATTATAATTGCAGCTTTTCTGATCATTACTATTATACGAAAAACGGACGGGAAGCGCTTCTTCAGTGCTTTCAGGAAAATCATATGACTGTCCTGACGACTGACAGGGCAGAATGCATAGACCATATCGCTGTTTCGACGGCGTTCTTGTCAGACACTGAAGTAACAGTCGAAGAATGGAATATGGATAAGGCATTGTCTGACCATAAAGGGATTGTTATAACCAGTCGGAATAAAAGAGATAAGAGTGTATTTTCGCTGCGGAGGTTGCGGAAAAAAGCAGGAGTTTATAAATTCTTATAAATTCAGAGTGAACGCCAACGGGAAAAGCGTAGACGTCCGGCCGATTATAATAAGCAGAAAAAGTCGGTAGAAATACGCGGAAAATCAATCGCAAAAAAATACGATTGCTTTTTCGCGTATTTTTGCATATAATATAAGCAATAAAATTGGAAAGGAAGCACAGTGTATGCGTGAAGCAAGGACAACAGAGTTCAAAGAGAAGATTACAAATACATTTTTAAAAACAGTAAGCGCTTTTTCCAATTATGATGGAGGAGAGATTTTTTTTGGTGTTGATGATAATGGCAACGTCAAAGGACTGCCGGATGCAGAACAAGCATGTCTGGATATTGAAAACAAAGTAAATGACAGTATTACTCCGCAGCCAGATTATACACTGGAGCTGCAGAATAACGACAGAACGATAAAACTGACCGTAAAAAGCGGGCTTCAAAAGCCATATTTATATAAATCCAAAGCATACAAACGAAATGATACCGCAACAATAGAGGTCGACACACTGGAGCTGACAAGACTGATTTTGGAAGGGAAAAATATTAAATTTGAAGAATTACCGTGCGAAGATCAGGAACTGACGTTTGATATTTTATGCCAAAAATTAAAAGAATGTATTCAGATTGAAACATTTAATCAGGACACATTGAAAACACTGAATCTTTACGACAGCACTATTGGATATAATAATGCGGCCGGTATTTTAGCGGACAAAAATCACTTTCCGGGAATTGATATTGTGAAGTTCGGTGAAAACATCAGCGTGATCCAAAAGAGAGCGACTTTTGACGGGATATCCATTTTGGCAGTATATGAAAAAGTATTAGAGGTATTCAAGGATTATTATCAGTATGAAGAAATACAGGGCGCCGACAGGAAAAAGGTAGAAAAAATACCGGAGGCCGCATTCAGAGAAGCGATTGCAAATGCATTAATTCACAGGGTGTGGGACGTGGAGTCACAAATAAAAGTTTCGATGTTTGATGACAGAATAGAAATCATTTCTCCGGGAGGACTGCCATCCGGAATAACAGAGGACGAGTATTTATCGGGAAAGCTTTCCGTTCTGAGAAACAGAAATCTTGCAAATGTGTTTTACAGGCTTGGGTTTGTTGAAATATTCGGTACAGGAATTACGCGAATAAAACAACTCTATGAAGGGGGATTAAAACAACCGGATTTTGAAGTGTCGGAAAATACGATTAAGATTGTGCTCCCTGTTTTTGAGAACAACCTGAACTTAACGGAAGACGAAAGAAGCGTATATAAGATTTTAAGCAAGACAATGCTTAAGTCAATCAGCGAAATTGCTCCTTATGTCGAGTTTGGAAAATCAAAGACAACACAGTTGTTGAAAGGGATGGGAAAAAAAGGTATTGTGAAAATTGAAGGCAGGGGCAGAGGTACGAAGTACGTGATAAAATAATCACTGCGATATATTGCCGGAAACGGGAAAACGGCTGGTTGCGATACAAGAATGGCTTTGGAGAAACGGCTAATTGCCGGAAAACAGAGAGGAGAACTGAGAAAATATGGAATGCGTACAGATGAAAGAGATCGGTGTGATGGATGTCGGCGGCTTCAGGGTCGGACATGAGCAGGATTACGAGGGGA
>CANQVH010000052.1 GCA_947627245.1 uncultured Lachnospiraceae bacterium
ACTTTGACCGAAGCGCAGATAACAAAGCTTAAATCAATCGGTTTGACCGCCGAGGAGCCGCGCGACATCAGGTGGCAGCAGAGGTATGCAGAGCTAAAGCAGTATTACGACACTCACGGGAACAGCCGCCTGCCTGTTGACTACACCGATTCAAGCGGGCAGAACCTGTATATCTGGCTGACGAATCAGAAGCAGTCGGCGAAATCCGGCAGAATGAGCGACGATAGAAAGCAAAAATTGCGGTCGGTAGGGGCGATTTAAAGGGAGGAGAAACGGCGATGATCAAGCTTTTTGAACACAATCGAATAGCTTATAACGCCGCCGTTGCTATGCTCGCGTCAACCGGCAAGGCTGCTATTATCCACCCCACCGGCACCGGCAAGTCGTTCATCGGCTTCAAGCTCTGTGAGGACAACCCCGAAAAGACTGTTTTGTGGCTGTCACCTTCGGAATATATCTTCAAAACGCAGCTTGAAGCCTTGAAAAAGGCTTCTGGATACGAGCCGCAGAACATTAAATTCTTTACTTATGCCAAACTGATGAATCTCACGGAGTCCGAAATTTCGGACTTGAATCCCGACTATACCGTCCTTGACGAGTTTCATAGGGCGGGCGCGGAGATGTGGGGTCAGGGCGTGCAGAAGTTGCTGAATGCGTATCCCGATGTGCCTATTTTAGGGCTTTCAGCGACGAATATTCGCTATCTTGACAACCAGCGCGACATGGCCGACGAGCTGTTCGACGGCTGCATCGCGAGCGAGATGACCCTCGGAGAAGCGATTGTCAGAGGAATCCTTAACCCGCCTAAGTATGTACTATCTATATATAGCTATCAGAAAGACCTCGAAAAGTACGAGCGCAGGGTCAAGACTGCAAAGAATAAGGCGGTACGAGACGCTGCGGAGCGGTATCTTGAAGCTCTCCGCAGAGCCTTGGACAAGGCGGAAGGTCTTGACGTTATATTTGACAAGCATATTACCGACAGAACCGGAAAGTATATCGTCTTCTGCGCCAATAAGGAACATATGGACGAAATGATATCCCTTGTTCCGGAATGGTTCGGAAAGGTAGACAGGGATCCGAAAATATATTCGGTCTATTCTTATGACCCCGAGGCAAGCCAAAGCTTTGCAGACTTCAAAGCGGATAACAGCAATCACCTCAGATTGCTTTTCTGCATCGACGCTCTTAACGAAGGAATACACGTTGAAGATGTTTCGGGAGTGATCCTTTTGCGCCCGACCGTATCTCCTATCATCTATAAACAGCAGATAGGCAGAGCGTTGAGTGCAGGCAAGTCAAAAGAGCCTGTAATCTTCGACGTCGTAAATAACATCTCGGGGCTTTACAGCATTTCCTCAGTTCAGGACGAAATGCAGGAGTTCATTAAATACAACCGTTACCTCGGAGAGGGCGAAAGCATCGTCAATGAGAACTTTGAAGTCATTGACGACCTCAAGGACTGCAAGAAAATCTTCGACGAGCTCGAGACCGCGCTTTCCGCAAGCTGGGAGTATATGTATGACGAGGCAAAAGCCTACTTTAAAAAGTACGGCGATCTTCTTCCAGGCAACGACTACGTCACCGAGGACGGCACAAGGCTCGGCAAATGGCTTGTCACTCAGAGAATAAACTACCGCAACGGAACCGGCATATCTCAGGCGAGAATTGAAAAGCTCAACTCCATCGGTATGGATTGGCGCACTCTTCACGAGCGTCAATGGGACGAAGGCTATGAGCTTGCAAAGGCTTACTTTGAAAATCACGGCAGTCTTGAATCAAGCGCGGAAATGTCCCCGAAGCTTTCAAACTGGCTTGTAAAGCAGAGACAGAGACAGCGCGAGAACGAAATGCCTTATGAGCAGTTTGAAAAGCTTTCAAAGCTCGGAATGGTCTGGGAGTTTGAAGACACCTGGGAACAGAAGTTTGAGCTTGCAAAGAAATATTACGCAGAAAACGGTAACTTAGATATACCCGCGGCATATGCGACTGAAGACGGAACCGCTCTCGGCGCTTGGCTTCGCGGAGTGAAGAATCAGTACCGTGGAGGTAATCTCTCAGCAGAACGCATTAAAAAGCTTGAATCAATCGGAGTCGAATGGGAATCCGTGCTTGCCCGAAACTGGGCGAATTATTACGAACTTGCAAAACAGTATTACGAGGAACACGGAGATTTAAACATCAACGCCCATTACGAAATAAACGGAGTAAAGTTAGGCACTTGGATTTCGTCGCAGCGTGAAAGTTATAAAAAGGGTCGTTTAAACGAAGAGCAGATAAAAATGCTCTGCGAAATAGGAATGTCCTGGCAGCGGTTTTCCGGCAAGTGGGATAACGCTTATGAATACGCAAAGAAATACGCAGAGAAACACGGAGCTCTTGACCCTCCCGCCGAATATAAGGCTGAGGACGGCTTCGCGCTCGGGGCTTGGGTTGCAAGTCAGCGGGCGAAATATGCCGACGGAAAGCTTAAGCCGACACAGATAAAGCGCCTGGAAGCATTGAAAATCTCTTGGGACGTTTTACTGGAGGCTTGGCAGAACGGCATTGATCACGCTAATGATTATTATGCAAAACACGGAAACCTGAACGTTCCGGGGCAGTATGAATCTCCCGACGGATACAAGCTCGGGGTGTGGATCGCAAATCAGAGATCGAAGTATAAGTCCGGGAAGCTGACGGAGGAGCGCAAAGCCGCGCTTGAAAGTCTCGGAATGAAGTGGGATAGCAATAAGGACCGCTGGCAGATCGGCTATGAACACGCGCGGGAATATTACAAGAAAAACGGCGATTTGAACGTCCCGCAGGACTTTGTTTGCACTGATGGATATACATTAAGCAATTGGATAGGCGCACAGAGAAAAGCATACAAAAGCGGAAAATTGTCTGACGAACGGATAACATCGTTAAATAAAATTGGCATGATCTGGAACCAAAACGACAGCAAGTGGGATAACGGATACCGGTACGCCGCGAGCTACTGCAAACGCGGAGGGGGGCTGCCGATTCCGCAGACGTTTATTACGCCGGACGGCTACCCGCTTGGCGAATGGGTGCGTTCACAGAAGCGGCGTTACCGCAGCGGCAGGCTGGAGTCCGAAAAAGTCCGCAAACTGGCTGAAATAGGGGTAAGGCTGGACGGAAGCGCGGGATAACCCCTAAAAATTCGTCGAAAGACGAGGTGAGAGAAATGAGAGAAAAGATTAAAAAGAGTTTTGAGCACTGGCAAATTGTGACAGTATATCTGATTATTTACGATGCAATAGCGGTAAACCTTGCTTACTTCCTCGCCCTTTGGCTCCGTTTTGATTGCCGGTACACTGCAATTCCAAGCAACTTCTTCTACTCGTTCTTGAAATTCGCGCCGATCTACACGGTATTCAGCCTCGTTATCTTCTGGCTTCTGCGAATGTACAAAAGTATCTGGCGCTTTGCAAGTTACACCGAGCTGCTCAGAGTGACAGCTTCAACGGCCATTACCGCCGTTTTCCACGGTATTTTCATCACGGTTATCTTTGGCAGAATGCCTATAAGCTACTACCTCATAGGTGCAGTTATCCAGTTCATTCTGGTGCTTGCTGTTCGCTTCTCCTACCGCTTTATACTGTTCCAACGCTCATTGTTTGAGAGCGCAAGGGCAAAATCCGACGCTAATATAATGATCATCGGCGCGGGAAACGCCGGCAGAATGATTATTCAGGACTTAATCCGCAGCAACCGTTCCGACGGAAATGTCGTCTGCATAATCGACGACAACCGCAATAAGTGGGATAGGTACATAGAGGGCATACCCGTAGTCGGCGGCAGAGATTCTATTCTCTCAGCGGTCGAAAAGTACAAGGTTAAGAAGATTTTCTTTGCAATCCCGTCTGCCTCGGCTGACGAGAAAAAGGAGATTCTGAACATCTGCCACGAGACGGGTTGCGAGCTAAAAAGCCTCCCGGGCATCTACCAAATTGCAAACGGCGAGGTAAATGTGACCGACCTTAAAGACGTAGCAATCGAAGACCTTTTGGGCAGAGAGATAATAAAGCTCGACCTTGAGCCAGTTTACAAAATGTTGACCGGCAAGACGGTTATGGTCACCGGCGGAGGAGGCTCAATAGGAAGTGAACTTTGCCGACAAATAGCAAGCCATAGCCCAAAACAGCTCATAATTTTCGATGTTTACGAAAACAACGCATACGCCATTCAGCAGGAGCTTTTAAGCAAGTATCCGAATCTCAACCTTGTTGTACTTATAGGTTCTGTCCGCGACAGCGGGCGCTTGCAGGAGGTTTTCTCGACATATAAACCTCAGATAGTCTACCATGCGGCTGCGCACAAGCACGTTCCGCTGATGGAGGTCAGCCCCTGCGAAGCCATCAAAAACAACGCAATCGGGACATACAAAACCGCCTACGCCGCTATGCGCAACGGCTGCGAGAGATTCGTATTGATTTCGACCGACAAAGCCGTCAATCCGACGAACATTATGGGCGCATCGAAGCGGCTTTGCGAGATGATAATCCAAACATTCGACTATATGGTGAAGAATCATCGCGAGAACGATATTCCGCGGCTCCACGCGCATCAGTCCGACGGTGAGTGGGATATTCCGTACAGCGATGAAAAGGTCGTTTCTCATACTAAGTTCTGCGCGGTAAGGTTCGGAAACGTCTTAGGCTCGAACGGTTCGGTCATACCGCTGTTCAAGCAACAAATCGCGCAGGGCGGGCCGGTAAAGGTCACCCACCCCGACATAATCCGCTACTTTATGCTGATACCCGAAGCGGTAAGCCTTGTCTTGCAGGCGAGCGTTATGGGCAAAGGGTCGGAAATTTACGTCCTTGATATGGGCGAGCCCGTAAAGATAGATACGCTGGCGAGAAATCTCATAAGGCTTTCGGGAAAAGTCCCCGATGTGGACATAAAGATCGAATACATCGGACTTCGCCCGGGCGAAAAGCTCTATGAGGAAAAGTTAATGGCGGAGGAAGGCCTCAAGACCACCGAGAACAAGAAAATCCACATCGGACAACCCATTCCGTTTGAGTATGACGGCTTCTTCAAGGAGCTAAAAAAGCTGTTGGACGCTGCTTACGATGAGAACGAAGCGGAGGTCTACGAGCTCACAAAGAGCGTGGTTACGACTTTCCACCCTACGAATGATAAAAGCAAGAAATTGCAGACGATAGCATAAAAGAAGGTAACAGGATTGATAAAACCGTTTGAAAAGAAGGTCTGGCTTTCGAGCCCGACTATGCACGGCGAGGAATTGGAATACGTCAAAAAGGCGTATGAGACGAACTGGATGTCCACCGTCGGAGAGAACATCAACGAGGTCGAGCGGCAGATAGCCGAAAAGGTCGGCTGTAAGTATGCCGTGGCGCTTTCGGCGGGTACGGCGGCGCTTCATCTTTGCACGAAGCTTGCGGGCGAAAAGCTCTACGGTATGCCGAAAACGAATGAGGGAACGCTTCAGGGTCACAAGGTCTTTTGCACGGATATGACCTTCGATGCGACGGTCAATCCTATCGCCTACGAGAACGGCGAAGCGGTGTTCATCGACACCGAGTATGATACCTGGAATATGGATCCCAAAGCTCTCGAAAAGGCTTTTGAGATATATCCCGAGGTGAGACTTGTTGTCGTTGCACATCTCTACGGAACTCCTGCAAAGATGGACGAAATCAGGAATATCTGCAAAGCCCACAATGCTTTGATTATTGAGGACGCCGCGGAATCACTTGGCGCAACCTATAAGGGTCAACAGACCGGCACTTTCGGGGACTACAACGCCATAAGCTTCAACGGAAACAAGATTATCACCGGCTCAAGCGGAGGAATGTTCCTCACGGACAGCAAGGCTGACGCCGAGAAAGTCCGCAAATGGTCTACCCAGAGCCGCGAGAACGCGCCTTGGTACCAGCACGAGGAGATTGGCTATAACTACAGAATGTCAAACGTCATTGCCGGAGTCGTGCGTGGGCAGATACCTCACCTCGAAGAGCACATCGCGCAGAAAAAGGCGATTTATGAGAGATACAAGGAAGGTTTGAAAGACCTCCCAATCTCAATGAACCCCTACAGTCCTGACAGCGACCCTAACTTCTGGCTGAGCTGCCTGATTATAGACCCCGAGGCGATGTGCAAGCAAGTCCGAGGAGACAGCGAGGCGGCATACATCAAAGAAAAGGGCAAGAGCTGCCCGACCGAGATACTTGAAACTCTTGCAAGCTATAACGCCGAGGGCAGACCGATCTGGAAGCCGATGCACCTCCAGCCGATTTACAGAATGAACGCGTTCATCACCAAAGACGGCAACGGCAGAGCGAACAGCAACGCGTATATCGCGGGCGAGAAGCCGACCGACGTGGGCGCGGATATTTTTCAGAGGGGCTTGTGTTTGCCCTCTGACAACAAGATGACCGAAGAGGAACAGGACACGGTTATTGAGATTATTAGAAGATGTTTTGAATAAAGAGGTTACATATGTACGCTAAATACGTTAAGCGGCCGCTGGATTTTATGCTGTCGCTGACCGCATTGATAATCCTTTCGCCGCTGCTGCTGATACTTACGATCGTCGGCGCGATAGCGATGAAAGGCAACCCGTTTTTCGTGCAGAAGCGCCCGGGGAAGATCAGCAAAAAGACGGGGCATGAGAAGATTTTCAGCCTTATTAAGTTTCGGACGATGTCCAACGCAAAAGACAAGAACGGCAACCTGCTGCCCGACAAGGACAGACTGAACCGCTATGGCAAGTTCCTGCGCTCAACGAGCCTCGATGAGCTGCCTGAGCTGGTGAATATCGTCAAGGGAGATATGGCAATCGTCGGGCCGAGGCCGCTGTTGGTGGAGTATCTGCCTTATTATACCGATGAGGAAAGAAAGAGGCATACGGTAAGGCCAGGATTGACTGGTTTGGCGCAGGTAAACGGGAGAAATGCAGTAAGTTGGGAAGATATTTTTAAACATGATTTAGAATATGTCGGAAATGTATCTTTCTACAGGGATTTAAAAATTTTAATTCAAACTGCTTATAAAGTGATTTGTCGCGTAGATATCATAGTTGCTCAAAGCGATGATTCGGGTAATTTGAATGTAGAACGAAGCAATGTGTCAAACTTAATTCAAAAATGAAATTTCAGATTATAACGAGGTATTTCAAATGGTTTATAAAAATAAATTGCTAATATTAGGCGGTGACTTTTTTACACTCCAATGTGCCAGAGAAGCTAAAAAAATGGGCGTGTATGTGATAACTTCAGATTTGATGAACTGGTCGCCCACAAAAGAAGCAAGTGATGAGCAATGGATGGTAAGCACAAGGAATATTGATGAACTTTGTGAGAAGTGTATTGAAAATGGTGTTACAGCTACAATCTGTGGCGCAAGCGATACAAACCTTGACTGCTTGAGGGAGCTGTGCAAAAGACTTAATTTTCCCTTGTATTGTTCTTCAGACATGGCTTGGCAAGCATCTCGAGATAAAAGTCTTTTTAAGAAGATATGTTTAAAAAATAATGTTTCCGTGCCGCAGCCTTACTATGTTTCTAAAACGCCGACCGAGGAAGAACTAAGTCAGATAATGTTTCCTGTAGTTGTGAAGCCGGTTGATAATAGCGGAAACCGCGGGATGAGTTATTGCAATAATAAAGAAGAGCTGCTTAGTGCCATTGAATATGCAATCGAAAAATCTCAAAATGGAAAGTTTATAGTTGAGAGAAAGCTTGTCGGTGAGGATTACCATATAAATTATGCCGTTGCCAATGGCGAAATAAAGCTTGTCAGCTATGCACAGCTGTTTCACAACTCGGACGGTGCTGCCAATATATATTCGTTTGAATATAATTCACAAAAATATTATCAACAGTATCTGGATGAAATCAATGATTCTTTGATTTCTACTTTTAAAGAACTTGGCTGCTCAGACGGCGTCGTGTGGGCAGATGTTATGCGCGATACGACTGATGGTAAGTTTTATGTTCTTGAAATGGGGTATCGGTTCCCATCTGCTTTGGCATCGTGTCATCTTTTAGAAAGTATTACCGGATTTAATGCTTGCAAGTGGATGGTTGAGTATGCGCTCGGCATACCGCATACATTGAATAATATAAAATCTGAAAACATAAACTTGGAACTAAAACTTGGTTTTATTCACTTTTTCACTGCGAAAAGCGGTAAGATTGCAAAGATTGAGGGCTTGAAGAAAATAAAAGGATTAAACGAAATATATGTTGACATGCCGAAGCGTGAAGGCGCGGAGGTTATTGGAATGGCTCCGTTTGCTAATATGGCCTTTTTGTGCAGTGATACCGAAAGCATGGTTGAAAAGCTGAAGTATATAAACGGCAATTTTAAAGTTTTTAATGAAGATGGCGAGGATATGCTGATTCGCTTTACTGATTATGAACGTGTCGAAAACAACTTAAAGATATAATTTTATTGCTATGTCATTAGTAAGTTGGGAGAGATATTATGGAAATAGTAATTTCAATCAGTCTTGGCATATGGGTGATGCTGTCCGGAATAATAAGCTATATTTATATAAAAAACGACGATAAGAGGGAAAACAAAAAGTGAATAATATTTATTTTATCGGGATGTGCATATCTTTTGCCATCTACCTATTGATTAGTTTTCTCGTAAGCCGCAAGGTGAAAAATGCAAATGATTTTTACGTTGCGGGTAGAAATGCGCCGATTTTCCTGATTGTCGGTTCCATGATTGCCTCTTACGTCAGCACGGGAATGTTCATGGGTGATGCCGGCGAGTATTACAGCGGCATTTTTTCACCGATGACAATACTTGCGACAATGCAGGTTGCAGGATACATAATCGGAGCTGTATTTTTCGGACGGTATCTGAGAAGGTCTCAGGTGATGACCATTCCCGGATTTTTCGGCAAAAGATTTTGCTCTGAAAAGCTGCATAAGCTTGCCACAATTACTGCTGTAGTTACAATGACGGTTTATCTGCTGTCTGTGGTGCAGGGCGTCGGAACGCTGATGCACGTTGTTACGGGCGTAAACTACAAGCTTTGCATCGTATTGGCAGTTATTGTTTTTTGCATAGTAACTGTAGTGTCCGGCTCACGCGGCGTCTTGATTACAGATACGCTGATGTTCAGCATTTTTACAATCGCACTTGTGATTTCCGTATTTGTCATTACCGGAAAAGCCGGCGGTTGGTACACGGTGGTTGAAAGACTCAATAATTTTGAGGTTACAGGCTTGCTGTCATGGGGAGGTAATCCCGACTATATGTATTCAAACGGTATTGAAAATGTGGTTTGGGGCATTGTTTACGGAATTGTTTGGTTTTCCGTATGTATGGTGGGACCGTGGCAATCCAGCCGCTACCAGATGGCAAAAAATGAGCATACGGTTGTGCGCTCGTCACTGTTTTCGGCATTTGGAATTTTTGCTCTCCAGCTTTTGGCAGGTATGGCCGCCGTTACAGTTAATCTTTTTGAGCCGGATATGGAAAGCCCGTCACATGTTTTGATTTGGGCGTCTATGAACATATTGCCTAAATTCCTTGGCGTTTTGCTGCTTACTGGTGTTTTGGCGGCAGGCATTTCATCTGCAACAACGTTTTTATCTCTTGTAGGTTCCTCTGTCGCAAATGATATGTTTCACGGAAAAGGAAATTCTATAAGAGTCGGCAGAATAGCAATGGTTATCGTGAGCATTATTGTACTCCTGCTTGCCGTGTTTAATCCTCCGCAAATTTTGTGGATCATGTATTTTGGCGGAGCTATCGTTGCGAGCGCCTGGATGCCGGTTGCCCTTGCAAGTGTCCTTTCAAAAAGGGTAACAAAAACAGGCGCATTTGTGGGAATGCTTGTCGGCTTCTGCGGCTGCTTTGCCTTAAAATTATATTCTAATATATTCGATGTTACCCTTCCGGCGGTCTGCGACCCGGTCATTATAGGCATTATCCTGAACATAATAGGAATTGTTATAGGGTCTGCTCTTACAAAGGTGACGGAGGAAGAAAAGGCGGCAAGGGCGCAGCTGTTTGTTGTGCCCGAATCTGAAAAGGATCCTGCAGAGGTTAAGAAAACGCACAAATACCTTATAGCCGGTATAGCGCTCGGCGGAGTGATTACGGTTGTTCTGCTTGTTGTTTGGGCAATACCGGTAAGCAAACTATAATATTGAGATGAGGGCACAGTTTATATGAAAACAATCCTGATTACCGGATTGGCGGCTTACACCACATTGTTTATCAAGAAAAAGTAGTTTTGTGGTAAATGAACAATTTAGAATTGTTATGCAGGGAGAATGAAAATGATTAAAGTTTTAACAACCGAAATTTCAGCTGATTGGGACAAAATTGTCCGCTCTTTTGCTGATTATGATACATACTGGCTCAGCGGATATGTAAAGGCGTTCCAGCTGCATGGCGACGGTGAACCTCTGCTTTTTTACTATGAAAGTAAAAACTCATCAGTTCGCGGAATAAATGTGGTAATGAAGCGTGATATTGCCGATGCAGCGCAGTTTTCCGGAAAACTGGAGCCTGGAAAATACTTTGATTTTTCCACTCCTTACGGTTACGGCGGATGGCTGATTGAAAATCCGAATAACGAAAGCATCAATTCTCTTTTTGAAGAATATATGGCGTTTTGTAAGAGCTTGGGTATTATATCTGAATTTGTTCGTTTTCACCCTATTATAAGAAATCATGAAAAGGTAGCCGAATATTACGATGTTATCCCACTTGGAGAAGTGGTCTCTATCGATCTGTCTTCACCGGAAATAATATGGGATAACTTCACTAGCCAGAACCGAAATAAAATTCGGAAATCGTTGAAAAACGGAGTGCAGATTTATCACGGAAGATATCCCGAAATATACGATGTATTTCGGGAAATATACAATAAAACCATGGATAAAGATCATGCTGCAGATTACTATTATTTTGGCAATGAGTTTTATGAAAGCGTACTAAATGATCTTCCGGAGAATGCACAAGTTTTTTATGCCAAAATCCCGGACGGAACTATTATAGCCGCTTCAATTATGCTCGCGGCTAACGGCAGAATGAACTATCATCTTTCGGGTTCTTTAAGGGAATACAACTCATTGGCACCGGTTAATCTTCTATTATATCAAGCGTCGCTATGGGGATCAGCAAACGGCTGTAAAACGCTTTATCTTGGCGGCGGTGTTGGCTCGGGAGAAGACAGCTTACTGATATTTAAAAAATCATTTAATAAATGCTGTTCTGATCACTTTTTTATAGGCAGAAAAATATTTAATCAAAAAGAATATGACAGTTTATGCAATTTGCGCGGAATTGATTCGAGTGTCATGGACTATTTCCCGTCATATCGTATTCAAAATTGATTAATATACAAGCTCGGAGGATAAAACAAATGGTTCAACCAAATCAGTATGGTACTGAGCAAATACAAGACGAATTGCTGGATTTAATGAAAATATTCCATAATTTCTGTGAAAAAGAGGGAATTCAATATTTCTTGTATGGGGGATCATGCTTAGGAGCAGTTAGACATAAGGGCTTCATTCCTTGGGATGATGACTTGGACATTTGTGTCGACAGGATAAATTACAATAAGCTGGTTAAAAGCTTTCAAAAATGCGATGAATTAAAGATGTATAAGACGATTTGGATCTATCGCATTCAAAAAAAAGAAGCGAAAGCTATACAAGGATACATTCCCACTTTAGATGTGTTTGTAAACGATAATGTGCCGGATAATCCGTTCAGATTTCGGATGAAATTATTTCGATTGTCAGCATTGCAGGGAATGTTGAAGGAAGAAGTGGTATATAAAGGTTTTTCCTTTAAAAACAAAGTACTTTTATTTACGACGCATATGTTGGGAAAATTGTTTTCTACAGAATTTCTTCGGAAAAGATATGATGCAGTTTCGCAGATAGGAAACGAAAAAGAAACAAAATGTGTTCACTGTTCAAATGTTTTTTATAGATGGATAAGGAACAAGTATCCCTCCGATACCTGGAAAGATGCAGTTTTGACAGATTTTGAAGATGCGAAATTTTATATTCCTCAAAAATATGATGTATATTTAACAATTTGTTATGGCGACTATATGAAATTACCGGCTGAAGAAGACAGAAAACCTGAGCATGTAAAATAACGCTATATAATTGTTCCCGATGTTTTTGATATCCAAAATACAGGCATAATAAATTGTTGTTTTGGGCTTGGGTATAAACACAGCAATTTTCTTTTTCGGGGAAACCGTAAGTGAGTCGAACAAATATTCCGAAACGATTCATTTAATTGCGGGCAATCCGATTCATAACTTGGCAAAATCACAACGGATACCGAAAATATGTATACCGAGCTGGTTGAGGTGATCAACATTGAATAACGGTCAGTATTTTGCATTTAATATATGGGATTTTGAATCAGCCAGAGCGGTCATCGACGCAGCGGAATCAATTCGGCATGACGTCATACTGCAAACTTCGACCGGAATTTATAAATCACTTCCTGCCCGTGTGTTTTCTGATTTTGTAAAGTCTTATGCAGCTTATAAAGGAATTCAGGCTTGGCTCAATTTGGATCACTGCAAGGAAAAGGAAACTATATTTCATGCGGTAAACAGCGGTTGGGACATGGTTATGGCAGACGGCTCATCTCTACCTATCCAGCAAAACGTTGATTTTACGAACGAGGTTATATCATACGCTCATTCCCGCGGCGTTTTCGTCGAAGCTGAGGTCGGTCAGGTAAAAGGAATTGAGGATGATGTAATCGTTAGGCAGGACGCGATTGCTTCAAGAGAAGAGATTGCTGAATTTTTACATAAAACCGATGTTGATTTCATTGCTGTGGCATTTGGAAACGCTCACGGAGAATATAAAGCAGAGCCGGATCTGCACTATGACCTTGTGGAATATACCACGTCCATAACGGATAAACCGTTTGTGGTTCATGGCGGAAGCGGACTGTCGGATGAGGTCTTGACTAAATTGATTCATATTCCGGGGGTTAAAAAACTTAACATCTCAACCGACTTGAAAACGGCATACAAAAGAGGAATTGAAAAATCCTGCGGGGCTTGGTCGCAGCCTATCAATGCATCAAAAATAATTCATGATGAAATCATGTCGGAAGCTGTTGCTAAGATGAAGCTTCTCGGGCGTAGAAAATAACGGAGGTAAAAGGTTTTGAATGTATTAGTCCTTAATATGGGCATGAAAAGTATAAGAAGCATAATATTTGATGAAAACGGAAGAAAGATTTCAAGTGCTTCCAGAACGCTCACCTCTGCAATCGATGATATTCGCGTAGAACAGTATCCCGAAGAATGGTGGGACAAAGCGATAGAAGTAATGCGTTCGTCTATTCAAGACGCAAGAATTCATACTGTAGATTACATCACCGTTACCACATCGGCCTCCTGTCTTGTGTGTATGGACGAGAGCGGTCAACCTCTCGGGAATGCAATTATGGTTTCGGATAAAAGAGCAGTAAAAGAGGTCAACGAGATAAAAGCCGGCGCTTTTGCGGCAGATACGGTAAAAGACACCGGGCTTCCCATATCTGTCAGCGTAATGCTGCCCAAAATTCTCTGGATTAAAAATAATGAGAATATTATATTCAAAAAAACAAAATATTTTTTATCTCCGAACGATTACTTGCTTTACCATCTCAGCGGGGTAGTTGCTACGGATGAATTAAATGCAGTCAAATATCATTATTACTTAAATACGATGTCATATCCCTCGCGGCTTCTTGAAGAGCTCGGTATTCCCGCGGACAAGCTGCCTCCTGTTGTGAAAACAGGGAAATGCGTCGGAACGATATTGCAGGATGCGGCAAATCAAATCGGGTGCAATAATAGCGCAAAGATCGTTGTTACTTCCTATGACGCTATATGCTCGTTTGTAGGCAGCGGCGTATCCGGCGAAGGAGACGCAAGCGATGTAAGCGGAACGGTGACAGCATTCCGTATGCTCAGTAAAAAAGACGAGCTCCTTCCAAGCGGCCGCGTTTATTCAACACCGTTCCGTCAGGGAGGATTTACCATTATCGGTGGTTCAAATAATCTCGGCGGCGGTTTAATAGAGTGGGTCAAGCAATGTTATTATTCAAAAGAAGAATATCCGTATGAAGTAATGGAAAAAGAGGCTGCGGAATCGGATATTGGCGCAAGAGGCATTATTTTTCTGCCTTATCTTCTCGGCGAACGGGCTCCGATATGGAACGACAATGCAAGAGGTACATTTTTCGGTCTTGAAAGAATACATACACGAAAAGATATGACGAGGGCTGTTTTTGAGGCCGCCGCGTTTATAGATCGCACGATGATGGAGGCGATAGGCGAGACTACCGCAAATGTAACAACGATTCGTCTTTCCGGCGGTCTTGCAAGGATCAATTTAATATCCCAGATCAAAGCGGACGTTACCGGTAAAGAGGTAATTGTTTTATCCGAATTTGAAACTACCGCGTCAGGCGCAGCGATGATGGTATTAAACGGTCAGGAGGGAATACCCTTTTCGGAGCTTTCAAATAAGTTCTCGAAAATAAGAGCGACGGTTCACCCGGATATGGATAACCATGAGAAGTATAACGTCGTATATAAACTGTTTAAAGAGACGTATAAATCTTTAGTCCCGATGTTTGACAGACGGATAGAGGTACTTGGAAAAATCAGAAATACCGGGGAGACGCAAATCGAGAATTTGTAAAGGGGAATAGATATGAGATCATATCAGCTTTCGATGACTACAAGAACATACTTTGGCAACAAGTGCGTTGAGGAAGCAGTCAAGAAAGAGAAAAATATCATCGGTTCCAAAACTCTTTTAATAACAACAGGCAGTGTATTAAAGGATTTGGGTTTTGTAGATGAGCTGGTGTCTTGGCTCGATTCGGAAGTGTTTTACTATGACGAGGTAACGGCAAATCCCGATGTTGCCGAGATCAGAGAAGCAATAAAGCTCGGAAGGGAAAATCATGTCGATTCAGTGATCGGCTTCGGTGGCGGCAGCGCGATAGATGCTGCGAAGGCAACAGCGGTGGGTATAGTTTCGGACATCGATATTGAAGAATATCTGATCAAGGGACTTACGCCTCCCGATGATACTCTGCCCATTATAGCCATTCCGACCACTTCGGGAACAGGTGCGGAACTCAGCAAAGGGGCAATCATATCAAGCCGAGAGAAAAAGATAAAATCCGGCATTCGCGGAGAGAAAGTGACCCCAACGGTCGCGATCGTAGATCCTACTTATACGTTCAAACTTCCTCTGGCGGTGACAATGGAAACCGGTTTTGATGTTTTTGCGCACGCAGCGGAAAGCTATTGCGCCGTCAAAGCCGACCCGTTTTCCGAAATGCTTTCCGAAAAGTCAATAAAAATCGTCGGAGAAGCGCTCCCAAGGCTCGCCAAGAATCTTGACGACATTGAGGCGCGTGAGATGATGAGCTTTGCAAGTCATATCATGGGCTACAATTTGAAAAATATCGGAAACTGCCTGCCTCATCGCTTGCAGTATTCAATCGGCGTTGTTACCGAGACAAGTCACGGTGCGGGACTGATAGCGCTTTATCCCGCCTGGATAAAGCACGAAAGCATAGTGAATACAACACGAGTTAAACAAATTCTTGACTGGCTCGGATGCGAAGAAGGACAGCCTGAGGATCGCATCAGAAAATGGCTGGACAAAATGAATATTTCTCGGAACATTACTGATCTCGGAAAAGTGCCGAGCGCCGAAAAGCTTGCGGAAATGGTCAGCGGCAATCTAAAAAACGATAAACTGGCTGATGAAGAAAATATTATAGTAACTCTTTATAAAGAATCTATGTAAACACGGGAGGGCATAATCATGCAGGCAATTATTATGGCAGCAGGCAAGGGCAGCAGGCTCGGAAGCTTAACGGAGGATTTTCCTAAGAGCTTATTAAAAATCAACGGCAAGAGAATTCTTGATATTAACATTGCAATGCTTCACAGATACGGAATTTGGGATATAACCGTGGTGACGGGATTTCAGGACGAAAAAATGATTGAAGCGACAAGTGGTATCCCTGGCATCACACTGATTTACAATCCGTTTTATGAATTTACGAACGTTATAGGTTCGTATTATATGGGAATGAAGCAGCTGCATGATGATTTTATATATCTTCACGCCGGCACAATATGCGATATACATATTTTTGAGCAGCTGCTCACATCGGACGGCGATATTGTGCTTCCGGTCGATACAAAGCCCTGCGACGACGAGGCGATGAAAGTGAGACTGGAAAACGATAAGATAGTAGAGATCACAAAAAATATGCCTGTGGAGGCAGCTGCCGGCGAATTTATCGGGATTGCAAAAATAAAAAAGAACGTTGTTGACGATCTCAACGCAAGCACTGTCGGAGTTCTTCGGGACAAGTTGTTTACTTCTTATTTTGAGGGCGCTCTCCAGAGAGTATTTGATATGAAAAAGTACGACGTCCGCATGATTGAAATCAACGGTCGCTTCTGGGGCGAAGTGGATTTCTTGGAAGACTATCAAAGGGCGGAAAGAAATATCAGTAAGGAATTGTTGGATTTTTGATTTTCTTGACAATAAAAATGGCTGATTACTATCATTTCTGAGAAACAAATAAGATGGGAAAGGATATATTACTGATGATAAAGACATGGGATGTCAACATTTTATGGCATAATCTTTTAAACAACCCAAATGGC
Source organism: uncultured Lachnospiraceae bacterium (assembly GCA_947627245.1). Taxonomy (GTDB): domain Bacteria; phylum Bacillota; class Clostridia; order Lachnospirales; family Lachnospiraceae; genus Choladousia. The sequence goes on from CANQVH010000052.1 coordinate 16,688, forward strand.
TTGACACATGGCGCATGCAAGATGTTGAGCGCTGTATGTATGAATTAGTAAAAAAATACAAGCGGTGGCGGCTGACTTAAAAGCTAATATTAAACACTATCCAGAAAATGTTGATAAGTCATGAGAGAATAATTGAAGATAACAGTTGTTTAGGCAAATTGATTTAAAAATGAGGAGACGCATTTAATGAATATATTGTTTTTTAGTTTGCGAGAATTTAAATCAATTAATGAGCATCATATAAACCCAGATCTTTTGCGCGAGTTTATAAAAAGTGGGCACAAAGTAAATATTCTAACGCCAGTGGAAAAATTATCTATACACGAAAGTGATATTATAAACGAATCAAAATCGTATATAGTCAAAGTAAAAACCGGCCGAATCCAAAAGACAAATATCATTGAAAAAGGTATAAACACTGTTCTGATTGAGCCGCGATTCAAAAGAGCTGTCAAGAAATATTTTAAAGATATTAAGTTTGACCTCGTTTTATATCCGACACCGCCGATTACATTTGCTAATGTAGTAAAATACGTCAAAAAGCGCGATGATGCAAAATCTTATCTCATGCTCAAAGACATTTTCCCGCAGAACGCAGTAGACATAGGAATGCTGAGCACGAGAGGGCTAAAAGGCATCATCTACAAATATTTTCGCCAAAAGGAGAAGAAGCTGTATGCCGTTTCTGACCGCATAGGCTGTATGTCGCCGGCAAATGTCGAGTACATTTTGAAGCATAACCCGGAGATACCGCCCGAAAAGGTTGAAATTTGTCCGAACAGCATTGAAGTGCGTGACTTGAGTCTTACTGATGATGAAAAGATTGATATGCGCAAAAAATATGGTCTGCCGATAGACAAAAAGATATTTGTCTATGGCGGCAACCTCGGCAAGCCACAGGGAGTACCGTTCATTATCGAGTGCCTGGAATCGCAGATAGATAATACAGATGCATTTTTCCTGATCGTAGGCAGCGGAACTGAATACGGCAAGCTTGATGACTTCTTCGAGCAAAGCAAGCCGACGAACATGAAGCTGATGAGAAGTATCCCGAAGGATGAATATGACAGAATGATTGCAGCGTGCGATGTGGGCATGATTTTTCTCGACCATAGATTTACTATCCCGAATTTTCCGAGCAGGCTTTTGAGCTATATGCAAGCGAGGCTGCCGGTGCTGGCGTGTACCGACCCGAATACGGATATAGGAAAAATTATCGTTGACGGAGGATTCGGGTGGTGGTGCGAGAGCGATGATGTACAAACATTCAATAACATTTTAGAGAAAGTCATAACGGCTGACTTGGATATATTAGGTCAAAACGGATTTGAATATCTTAAACGTGAATATTCAGTATGCAATACATATAGAACAATTATAAAACAACCTTTATCTTAACACATAAAGATGGAGAAAAAGGTTAAATTCTCTAAAATAAGGATGATAAAATGTCGAAAGTCTTGTTCTTAAACTCATGTTACTACCCCGGCTTTCGCTCGGGCGGACCGCAGCGGACAGTCATGAATATCGCCGACGCATTCGGAGATAAAAACGATATTTATATCCTCACGCAAAACTGCGATATGGGTTGCACTGACAGCTACGACGTCGAAACTCATAAATGGATTCGCGTTGGGAATGCAAACGTGATGTACCTGCCGCCGAAGGATTATAATATTAAGTCGATTAAAAAATATTCGGCTGATTTCGATACGGTTTATTCCTGCGGACTTTTTTGCGGCTGCACTATAAACGCAATTCTTTTACATAAATTCAATAAATCGCAAAAGCTTTATGTTGCACCGATGGGTGTCTTTTCCAAAGCCGCGATAGCGTCTAAAGCTTTTAAAAAGCGAGCATTTTTGTTCGTTTTTAAGTCTTTGGGTTTGTTTAAGAATATTGTTTGGTCGTTTACTTCCGAGATTGAGCGTGAAGAGGCAAAAGCTGCGCTCGGTAGTACGATTAAGGAATATATCATCGCAGAGGATTTGCCGAGAAAAGTCAATTTTGACGCTCAGATCGCCAAGATACAGAATAACAAAAATCAAGAAAATGAAGTTTTGAAACTTGTGTTTTTGTCAAGAATTTCGCCAATAAAGAATTTGGAGTATTGCACGCAGATATTGAATAAGATAACAGACAAAGAAATAGTTTTTGATGTTTACGGCACAGCAGAAAATGACGAGTATTGGGACAAGTGCAGAAGGCAACTCGAAAGCTTGCCGAAGAATATTCACTATCGTTACTGCGGCGAGGTCAATTCCGAAAAAGTAATCGATGTGTTTTCGGATTATGATGCGTTTTTCTTCCCGACAAAGGGTGAAAATTTCGGGCATGTGATATATGAGGCTCTGGCTGCGGGGTGTGTACCGGTCATCAGCGACAGAACGCCATGGTTGGATTCAAAAGAAAACGGTTGCGGGTATGTTTTACCGCTGGAAAATCAGACAGCATTTGTTAAAACGATTAGAGATTTGGCAGAACACAAAGCGACCGGCGGTATTGAAGATATGAAAATAAAAGCCGTGGAGTATGCGAGGGATAAATACAAAAAATCTATAGCTGGTTCGGGGTATTTAAATATATTTTGATTATCCGAATCATAATGCGGAGGTTTTCGATGAAGCTTCTTTTTGCGGGCTCAATATACAATAAAAATGATGAAAAGGCACTGATCGGCAGCAGCAAAGGTGGGCTACCTATTGCCTCTAATGTATTGCAGTGGAACATTATTGACGGAATAATAGAAAACGGTCAATGCATTGATATTATTGGCGTGGTTCCGATTGGAAGCTTTCCGCAGCGTTCAAAGAAATTTATGATAAGTAAAAGGCATATGACATATCACGAGTGCGATTATGATGCGATCGGTTACATAAATATTTCTTTGCTCAAGTCTTTGATATATGAAGAAAAGATCAAAAGAAAAATAAAAGCTTGGATGTCTGTTAATCGCAACGAGGATTTAGCTGTTATTTTTTATGACCTTAACAAAGCGTTTTTAAACATTATAAAATGGATAAAGAAAAATAACTATCCTGTCAAGACTTGCCTTATTGTTCCGGATCTTTCCGGAAACCTGCGAAATGATATGGGATACTCTAAATTTAAAAAACTACTATTGAAGCTATTAAATGGTGATACCATTAAAAATGCTCAAAATGCCGACTGCTATGTTTTATTAACCGAGCAAATGAATACCATAGTCAACAAAACTGGCTCTCCGTATGTTATTGTAGACGGAGTAGTCGATGATACGTTTTCACAGTTTCCAAATTTTGTAGGTGATGAAAATGAAAAGATAATACTTTACGCCGGAAATCTGTCGGTTCAGTATAACATAGAAACACTCATAAAGGCGTTTGAAGAGCTTAACGAACTAAAGGATTACAGACTTTGGTTTTGCGGTAAGGGAAATGCAGAAAATATCATAACCGACGCAGAAAAAAGAGATTCGAGAATACGTTATATCGGTCAGATCAGCAAATCTGAGTTGCGTGAGATTGGGAAAAAGGTTTCTTTCTTTATCAATCCGCGAACAAATAACGGAGAGTATACAAAGTATTCTTTTCCTTCAAAAAATCTGGAATACCTATTAGCCGGTCGTCCGGTAATTGCATATAAGCTCGATGGAATGTCGGATGATTATGATGATATTTTTATGTATGTCAGAAACGGAGAGATTTCCGATATTAAAAGTGTTTTGCTTTATGCGTACAACATGACGCATGAAGAGATAATCAAAAAAGGCAAAGAAAGTTATGATTTTGTTTTAAAGCATAACGGTGCTAAAAAACAGGCAAAAAGAATTTTGGCTATGTTGCAAGGAATGACGAAAAAGCAATGAGTATTTCAAAAAATTCACAATGTTTAAATGTAATAGGCATCTGCATATCTTTAGCTATGTTTTTATGCGGTCAATTAGTTGAAAGCGCAAATTTGCTGTTGCTTGCAGTTGTTGCTGTCATTGGAGTTATCGTTTTCAATTCTATATCAAATTTAAAAAATGGAATAGTTATTTTACTTTATATGGTGTCGTTTACAACATTTTTGATTAGTAGACCATTTGTAAATTTGTTTATTAATTATGACGGAAATTGCATTTATTTTAAACCACTTTCAATAATATATGCTGCGGTAATAAGTATTTATATCGGTTCAGGATTATGTAAAACAAAGGCAGAAGTCTCTATAAAAGACGTAAATGTTGACAATGGCAATATGGGCATAGTTAGCTCGTTAAGTAAAGCTATTTTCTATGCAACAATATTGTTTGCGTGGGTTGTAACGTTGGAAAAAATATTATTGGTCAGAAATTTAGGCTACATAGGTTTGTATACCGATTATAATTCGACACTTCCTTCTATTGTACATAAACTCTCAGTAATTAATGAAACGAGTTTCTTTATATATTTAATGACTTTTCCAGGTAAAAAAAGTACATATATTTCATTTGGAATATATGGCATTGGTCTTTTTCTTAAATTGTTAACTGGCGTCCGCGGTGATGCAATGACAGCAATTATGTTATTAATAACTTATACTATATTTAGAAATAAAGTGACAAGTGTACCGATATTTTCTGGAGTAAAAATGAAATATATCTTTGTTGCATTGGCAGTGTTATTAATATCATATATGGGCGTATATAGCTCTATTAGGTTAGGTGAAGAAGGTGGGAGTCTACTTCATGGATTTGGAGAATTTTTCTTGCAACAAGGTGGAGCAATTGATGTTCTGAAAAATACAATAGATCACAAATCACAACTGAATTATTTAAATAGCAATTACACATTTTCACCTATAGTTAATTATAATTCCCTAACACGGTGGTTGGGACAAACACTTTTTGGATTTAATTTTGATGGTTCAAAATTGCATTCAGGAAATTTAGGGAATAGCCTGACTAATATAATGGAACCGGCTTATTTTAATATGGGCGGTTCTTTTGGAACAGCATATTTGGCTGAGTTATTTTTGGATTATTCGTATGTGGGAGTTATTATATATAATTTGATTCTCGGTTTTATATTAAAAAAAGTTACTATAGTTAAGCTTTCAAATTGGGCGGTGGGTGCGTATTATTTGTATATTATTCGATCATTATATTTTTTGCCAAGAGATTATGCATTAAGCTTTTTAACTCCGGTATTATCTATAACAAACTTAATTTTAATACTGGTAATTAAATTTTTATCTGATGCAATTTATAAAAGAAAAAGGAAATTAAATGATTATATAGGACGGTAAATTCAGTTGAAAGGCATTGCTTCCATTAATCTTATAAACCGCGGCAGTACCGGAAAAATCATGCGCAGCGTGTCTGCATTGGCGGAGAAAAACGGTTATATTGCATATCAGGCGTATCCGGGCAGCAGGATCAACCTTCCGACGATTGAACGCGATATTGTACTTTGCAGTTTTGTTACTTCGCGGCTTAACCGTGAGCTTGCTAAATTCACCGGCTACAACGGTTGCTTTGCCCCGATTACCACGCTTCGTTTTTTATCAAAGCTGAACAAAATCAAGCCGGACATCATCCACTTTCATAACCTGCACAACAGCTACATAAATCTCCCGATGCTGTTTCGCTATGTTAAAAAGCATCGTATCCGCGTAATCTGGACGCTCCATGACTGTTGGTCGTTCACAGGCAGATGCCCGTACTTCGACATGACAAAATGTGACAAGTGGCAGACTGGATGCGGAAATTGTCCATATCCGGAAGATAGCTATCCGCAGGCTCTTGTAGATAAAACCGAAAAAATGTGGAAGCTAAAAAAGAAATGGTTCACCGGAATCGAAGATATGACGATCGTCACGCCGTCGCAGTGGCTTGCTGATCTCGTCAAAGAGTCGTTTTTGAAAGATAACCCCGTCAAAGTCATTAACAACGGAATCGACTTGTCAGTGTTCCATCCAACCGAAAGCGATTTCCGGCAGAAGCACGGGATAGTCGACAAATATGTGCTTCTCGGAGTTGCCGACAGTTGGGGTGCACGAAAGGGACTGGACGTGTTCGTCGAACTGTCAAAAAGACTTGACGATTCAAAATATAAAATTGTGTTAGTAGGAACAAACGACGGCGTGGATAAGCAGCTGCCCGACAATATCATTTCCGTTCATCGGACACAAAATCAAAAAGAACTCGCTGAGATATATACTGCCGCTGACTTGTTTGTGAATCCGACGCGTGAGGAAAACTATCCTACCGTCAATATGGAATCAATAGCTTGCGGAACTCCCGTTCTGACATTCCGAACGGGCGGAAGTCCCGAGATACCGGACGAAACCTGCGGCACTGTTGTGGATTGTGGTGATATAGACGCGCTGGAATCGGAGATCATTCGCATAACAAAAGAAAAGCCCTTTTCGCAGGAAGCCTGCTTGCAAAGAGCGAAAGCGTTTGACAAAGATAAGCTGTTCGGAGAGTATGTGAATTTATATGAAAATCGTATTTGCTTCTAATTATTATAACCACCATCAAAGCCCGTTTTCTGAGGCTCGGAAGCATGAAGCCGGCTCAGGTCAGAAGCTGTATGTAGCAGAGCGAGATTTTCCTTTTCACCTCTGACCGTTATGAAGGCTTGGGCGCGGTTCTGAACGAATCCATGAACAGCGGATGTGCGGTCGTCGCAAGTCATGAAATAGGCTCGGCGCCGTTTCTTATCAAAGATAACGTCAACTGTCTCATTTACCGCGACGGCGATATTGATGATTAAGCAAAAGATTTAGCAAATCCTCAAAAAAGACGCGCTTACATATTATGACAGAAAAAGAAATGCTGAAAGTATGATGTGTATTTATAGGGAGGCAAAGAATAATCAGTGAAAGGAAAATCCGTCCAGATTAATTCTGTTTTAAACGTCCTGAAAACTTTAGCAGTATTGGCATTTCCGCTTATCACATATCCATATGCTTTTAGAATTCTGGGAGTAAACAGTATAGGCGAATATAGCTTTTCAAAATCGATTGTAAATTATTTTGTGCTTATTGCGGGACTTGGCATAAATAGGTTTGCAGTCAGAGAAGGAGCAAGGCTTCGCGACAACCAAGACGCATTAAACACTTTTTCTTCACAGATGTTTTCGATAAATCTGATTTCAACAGGAATTTCATATATCTTCTTGATTTTAACTTTATTGATTTCTGTAAAGCTTCGTTCATATTTGTTACTTATTGCAATTCAGTCATTGACGATAATAATGACGACTTTGGGAATGGAGTGGCTTAATTCTTGTCTTGAAGATTACTCATACATAGCTGTAAGAACGCTGATAGTTCAAATAATATCTGTATGTATGATGTTTTTGATTGTAAAAGACAGCAGCGATATTGTGCCTTATACGATCGTATTGCTTATTTCCAATATTGGCGGATATATTTCTAATATTTTTTATATTCGCAGACATGTAAAAATTAGATTTAATTTGTCAAATACAAAGCAGTATATACCAAGAATATTTTTATTGTTTGCTTCAGAAATAGCATCGATAATATATGTAAATTCAGATATAACAATGCTGGGAATTTTTGAAGGTGACTATCAGGTGGGATTGTATACTGCGTCATCTAAAATTTACAGCGTTGCACAACAATTACTTTCAGCTGCAATTTTAGTAACTCTCCCAAGGTTATCGTATTATTATGCAACCGCTCAAAAGGATAAATATTGTGAGCTTGTATCTAATGCATTCAATTTAACAATTATGAATGTTATGCCTGCATCTTTGGGATTGTTACTTCTGTCAGGGGAAATAACAATAATATTTTCAGGAAAAGAGTTTTATGAGAGTAAATATTCACTCATGATATTGTGCATAAGCCTTGTAATTTCTTTATTTGGAATCTTGTACACAAATACGATTTTGTTGCCGATGCAAATGGAAAAAGAAATAACGGTTATCATGCTTTTAGCAGCTATTAGTAATGCTCTTTTGAATATCTTTATGATACCTCTATTCAAACACATAGGAGCTGCAATAACGACAGTTCTGGCTGAAGCGATTGTCATGGTCATGCAGGCGATAGTTGTTAAAAAGCATAAAATTAACAAAAGTATTCTTTTTGATAAGAAAACCATAGTCGGAACAATAATTGGTTGTGTATGGATTGCAGCAATAGTATTACTGACATATCAAATAATATCAAATATGATTATTCGTATGATAACTGCCATAATGGTTTCTGCAATTGGTTATTATGGAATACATCTAATATTGAAAAATAAATATATGATATCATTGTTTGTGAAATTTAAAAATCATTTTAAGATGAATTAAAGAAAGGAAATGAATATGGATAACTTTAACAATGCCGTCCTTATGATCACCGGCGGCACTGGCTCTTTCGGCAACACTGTCCTCAAACATTTCCTGCAAACCGACATCGCCGAGATCCGTATCTTTTCGCGCGACGAGAAAAAGCAGGACGACATGCGTCACGAGTTGCAGGCAAAATGCCCCGAGCAGGCGAAAAAAGTCAAATTCTTCATCGGCGACGTGCGCAACTTGCAGTCTGTCCGCGA
>CANQVH010000053.1 GCA_947627245.1 uncultured Lachnospiraceae bacterium
GACGTTCCCTGCGAGAATCGAACTCACAACTAGCGCTTAGGAGGCGCTTATTATATCCATTTAACTAAGGGAACCTGTCTGTCCCTTAGCGGGACAGCAAATAGAGTATACTATAAATTTCCTTAAAACACAAGCAGTTAATCACTCAAAATTCACCCTGCCCTGCATCCAGATCGTACCCTTAAAGCGCCTGCCGACCTCCGGACTGCCGGTCAGATCCGCCTCGTTGATGCAGACGTCAAAAGTCATGTCGTTGCACTCGAGATTGATCTGGTACACATTCTCGCGCGTCACCGGATTGCTGACCTTCGTGTAATAATTGATATTTCCCATGATCTGGTACTGGTCGCATTCAATCCCGTACGGCATGAAAAATGTGTCGACGATGGAATACAGATCCTCCTCATAAACGCGCCGCGAAAGCATGGAGTAGAGATCCATGTCTTCGATCGTCAGGCTCTCGATCGCTTCCGGATCGCCGTTTCTCGCCGCGGCGATCAACTGGTTCCTCTGCGCGATGTTCTGTTCCCGCACCTCCGGCTGTTCTACATCCTTCCTGACCGGAAGCAGGATCATTCCTTCTGTCGACAGACCGGACAGCGTCAGTGAGCTCTTTCTGCCGAAAAGCTGATTCAGGATGCGTTCTTTCTGGCACTCCGCAGGATTTTGCAGATAAAAGATGAGGGAAACACCAAGTCTGCCGTCCTCGCAAACACCCGCAAAAGAGTCCCCGTTCACACGTTTTTCGACCGTGACCTCCTCCGTGGTCGTGATACCGCTTCCTCTGTAGTACGGAAAATAGTATTCTCTGTGGAAACCCTCCCTGTCCAGACTCCCACACACGATAATCCCCATGTCAGGGCCGTATTCCTTCTCCATTTCGACAAAGACACTGTTTTCATCTCTGGCGATATTTCTGTGATCGAAGTCCCGGAACACTTCTCCCAGAAGCTGTTCCGTCTCAGGCTCACTGGCAAGTTTGCTGAAACCAACTGCTCTCAAATATGAATGCATGATTTCCTCCTGTAGAGACATTATTTCTTTTTCTGTGCTGAATTTATAATCCCGATATCTTACTTCACGGTAATCAGCTCCATGCCGCCCATGTACGGTCTGAGCGCTTCAGGAATCCGCACGGTTCCGTCTGCGTTCAGGTTGTTCTCCAAAAACGCGATCAGCATTCTCGGCGGAGCAACGACCGTATTATTCAACGTATGCGCCAGATATTTTCCGTTCTTTCCGTTGACGCGGATCTTCAGTCTTCTCGCCTGCGCGTCCCCGAGGTTCGAGCAACTGCCAACCTCAAAATACTTCTTCTGACGCGGCGACCACGCCTCGACGTCCACCGACTTCACCTTGAGGTCGGCAAGATCTCCGGAACAGCACTCAAGCGTGCGCACCGGGATATCCAGAGTCCGGAAAAAGTCAACCGTATTCTGCCACAGACGATCGAACCACATCTTGCTGTCCTCCGGCTTGCAGACGACGATCATCTCCTGCTTTTCAAATTGATGGATGCGGTACACGCCGCGCTCCTCGATGCCGTGCGCTCCCTTTTCCTTGCGGAAGCACGGGGAATAGCTCGTCAGCGTATACGGAAGCTCCTCTTCCGGAAGGATCGTGTCAATAAATTTTCCGATCATGGAATGCTCGCTTGTGCCGATCAGGTACAGGTCTTCGCCCTCAATCTTATACATCATAGCGTCCATCTCGGCAAAGCTCATTACGCCGGTCACCACATTGCTGCGGATCATAAACGGCGGAATACAATAGGTAAATCCGCGGCCGATCATAAAATCGCGCGCATAGGAAAGGATCGCCGAATGCAAACGCGCAATATCGCCCATCAGATAGTAGAATCCGTTGCCTGCCACCTTGCCTGCGGATTCCATATCAATCCCGTTGAATTTTTCCATAATCTCTGTATGGTACGGAATCTCAAAATCCGGAACTACCGGCTCTCCGAATCTCTGCACCTCAACATTCTCGCTGTCGTCTCTGCCGATTGGCACAGAAGGATCAATAATGTTCGGAATCACCATCATGATCTTGAGCAGCTCCTCTTCAACTTCTTTTTCCCGCTTACTGAGCTCCTCAGTCCTCTGGGCATTCTCGGTCACCTGCTTCTTGATCTCTTCGGCTTCCTCTTTTTTGCCCTGCGCCATCAGCGCGCCGATCTGCTTGGAAATCTTGTTCCGATTCGCGCGCAGCGCCTCAACTTCTTTCTTGATCTCGCGGTTTTCTTTATCGAGCTCAAGCACCTGATCGACCAGCTCCAGCTTCTCGTCCTGAAATTTATTTTTGATGTTCTGTTTCACAATGTCGGGATTCTCTCTGACAAATTTAATGTCTAACATGTTTCCGCCTCCGGTTTCTTATAGTCTCTGAAATGGAATTTCAATCAATTTTTTCTTCAAATATCTCTGTGTCGAATAGCCTTTATCATATACTATTTTTCACATTTCGTAAAGTGGAAATTCAACAGTTCAGCCATACTGAGGAAAGATAAGACAGCCGAGACGTATTTATACGTCAGAGGCTGGATTATCTTTTCGCAGGGATGTGCGGAACGCACATCCAGCCACAGACAGAAGCTTCGAAGAAGCGAGCGACGGCTATGCTGGCGCGTCTGTGGCATGGCTGAACGTCCGCCACACAAAGCTTCGAAGAAGCGAGCGACGGCTATGCCGGCGCGTCTGTGGCATGGCTGAACGTCCGCCACACAAAGCTTCGAAGAAGCGAGCGACGGCTATGCCGACGCGTCTGTGGCATGGCTGAACGTCCGCCACACAAAGCTTCGAAGAAGCGGGCGACGGCTATGCCGGCGCGTCTGTGGCATGGCTGAATTATTTATCATTTCTTACTTATTGCATATCATTAAAATAATTCACCGCCTGCCTTAACGCTTCCTTCTCCTCCTGACCGAGCACGACATAGGACTCGCCTTTGACGATCTCTTTCACGTAGGTATAGCAGCCCTCGCGGCCGTGGATTGCATTGAGCACAAAGCCGGAATCGCTTTCGTCGAGCATCGCGAGCGCGAAGCTGAGCCGTCCGCCCACGTCCGGAAATGCATCATATTTCACGATACCGATTTTGTTCGCCGTGCGGCTCTGAATCTCCTTCATTCTGCGGATCTCATTTGCCTGCACACTCGCCATCTCCGTCAGCTTATCGACCTCGAGAAACTTCTGCGCAAACGCTTTTTCCAGAGAAGCCGCGTCTCTACCTTTCATAAAAATGCGATATCGTTTAAGAAAACGGGTCATCTTCATGGAAACGCGAACCATATACAACAGCACGAAAACCATGATACCCATCATGATAATTACGATGATGCCGGGATCAATTCCCAGTGAATTCAAAACATTACTCTGCATCTATATATTCTCCTATATACAATATGTGATTTTGCTATTCCGCATGACCTTCCAAAGACCGAAAGAGATCCATCAATCTCTCAAGCTCTTCATTTGAATAATAATCAATCACGATTTTACCATGATTGTTTGCCTTATGATTGATCGATACCTTGGTTCCGAGCATTGCCTTCATTTTTTCCTCAAGATCCCGGTAGATGAACGCATTCTTCAGCTCAGGCTTTTGCGGTTTCTTCTTTTCCTTTCCGGAAACAGCCTTCATCAGCCGCTCTACATCCCTGACATTCAGCTTCTCGTCAAAGATCTGCTGCGCCAGCCGAAACTGCAGTTCTTTGTCGTCCGTTCCCAAGAGTGCTCTCGCATGTCCTGTAGAGATCATGTCGTCGATCACCATCTGCTGAACGCGCTCATCCAGCTTCAGAAGACGCATTGAATTGGTAACGGCCGTGCGGCTTTTCGATACACGTTCCGCAATCTCATCCTGTTTTAAATGAAACTCCGTCATCAGCCGCTTAAAAGCCGCCGCTTCCTCAATCGGATTCAGATTCTCGCGCTGAATATTCTCAATCAGGGATATCTCGACGATCTGTCGGTCGTCGTAATTCCGGATAACGACGGGAACTTCTTTCAGTCCGGCCATCTTTGCGGCACGCCATCTGCGCTCACCGGCGATGATCTCATAATAATCCTCTCTCTTTTGAACGATCAGCGGCTGTAATATGCCGAACTGCCGGATCGAATCAGCGAGCTCAAGAAGCGCATCCTCGTCAAAATTTTTCCTAGGCTGCTCCCTGTTTGGCTCGACTTCCGTAATTTTTAATTTGACCTCTTCTTTTTTAACAACCGTTTTCGGCTCTGACGGCTTCGTACTCTTTTCCGCCGTCTTCTTCACCGTATTCTGTTTTGGTATCAGGGAATCCAGTCCCTTCCCCAGTCCTGTCTTCTTCACTGCCATTCTTCTTCTCCCCTATGTATTACTTCCTCCGCCAGCATACGATACGCCTCCGCGCCCGCAGATTTCTTGTCATACTCCGTGATTGGAAGACCGTAGCTCGGCGCCTCCGCCAGTCGCACGTTTCTCGGAATAATACTTTTATATATTGTCTGATTCAAATTACTCTTCACATTCTCAACTACCTGCAGCGACAAATTTGTGCGCGCGTCAAACATCGTGAACACAACTCCCTCGATCTCAAGATCCGGGTTCAAACGCTCCTTGACGAGATCGATCGTATGGATCAACTGGCTGAGACCCTCTAAGGCATAATATTCACACTGAATCGGTACGAGAACCGTATCTCCCGCGCACATAGAATTGATCGTCAGCATATTTAACGAGGGAGGACAGTCAATCACAATGAAATCATACTCTCCCTTTACACTGTCCAACGCCTTTTTCAGCAAAAATTCCTTCTCATCAATTCCAAGGAGCTCGATTTCCGCACCGGCAAGGTTGATATTTGACGCAACGACCGACAGATTTGGAAATTTATCTTTCTGAATACAGTCTTCCAGCTTACTCTCCCCCAGCAAAAGCTCATAAACGGTATTCTCTACCTGATCTTTCTCTATACCAAATCCGCTCGTCGTATTTCCCTGAGGATCCATATCGACCACCAAAACCTTCTGGCCTAATTCGGCAAGCGAGGCAGAAAGGTTGATCGCCGTTGTAGTTTTTCCCACGCCGCCTTTTTGGTTGGCAACTACGATTGTCCTTCCCATACCAAATATTTTCTCCCTTCGTAACCCATTCGACAAAACTATATTATCATAAAAATGTTTCACATGAAACATCTTTATATTTCTTTTTTCAGGGAATCCGCTATTTTTCGGATCGCCGACTTCATATCCTTCAATTCATTTTTGCATTTGAGACGATCACTGTACAACAAAGCAAGACATGAATCCGTCTTCTTATATAAATCATCAAGAAAATTTACTATTTGTTTCAGGGAATCTGCAGGTTCCGCTTCCTGTGTCATTGTCGAATCAATAGTTTGCTCTGTCGAAGCAGCTCCAATTTCATCAAGCTCTGCCAAAAGCCTGTCATACTCCTGCTTTTTCTTGAAATGCGTTTCCATGAAGGACTTGATATATTCGATATCCTGTTTTATTTTATCGATATTGCCTTGCGCTTCTTCCATCTTTCCATCGAAATCGACTTCCGCAGCACGAGGCGAAAATATATTCTTATCTACATTCGCCTCAATCTGCAGATTCTCCAGCCATTTCTCCGCACAATCCAGATCGTTCATGGAATCATTTAATTGCTGCTCCAAACTCCTCAGTTTCTCATCATTTTCAAGTATTAATTCATTCATGTATTCCCTGATCATAATGATTTCTCCTTTTGAACCTGACAATAATCACTATACTACTTTTTTCTTTAATTGAAAAGATTTATCGTTGTATTATTTCAAAAAATTGTTTATAATATTAATGTTTCACATGAAACATTTTTCAGAACCTCGAAATTTTAACTTTGGAGCGATATCATTATGGGAAAAATTAAATCATTGATTAAAACCTCTGCGATCACAACCAGTATCCTTCATATTATAAATAAATATATCGAATTCGGTCTGGCCGTAAATACCAATACACGAACAAGCGGAAAATATTATCATTGGAAACACGGAAACATATACTACAAGGTTTGCGGTCAGGGATCGCCTGTTTTGCTGCTTCATGATCTGACCGTCAGTTCCTCGAATTTTGAATGGTCGCAAATTCTGAATAAACTTGCAAAGAATCATACCGTGTATGCGGTAGACCTGATCGGCTGCGGAAAATCCGATAAGCCGCTCATTACCTACACCAATTATTTTTATGTTCAGATGGTTCAGGATTTCGTCACAAACGTGATAGGAGAGAAGACGGATGTCATCGCCAGCGGCCTTTCTTCTTCTTTTGTGATCATGGCAAACTCTGCGGATCAATCTTTGTTTGACAATATTATCATGCTCAATCCGACGGACATCAACGAATTGAAAAAGATACCGGATGAAAAATCCAAAATGCAAATCAAACTGTTTCAATTGCCCGTGATCGGAAAATTCCTGTATTATATTGCCGTAAATAAGGAAAATATCGAATATGAACTGACAGAAAATTGTTTTTACAGTCCGTTCAAGGTTGATCCGGCTACAGTCAAATCATATTATAATGCCGCGCACTTGGCAAACGGCAGCGGAAAAATGTTATTTGCAAGCCTGAAGGGCAATTATCTGAATGCCGATATCTCAAAAGCCCTGACAAAAGCCGAAAATCGAATTTTCCTTATCACCGGAAGCCAGATTAAAAACAGGGAAGAAATAGAAGCCTCTTATTTGAAGCGAAATAAGAATATTATAACCTTTCATATACCGAAATCCAAATATCTGCCTCAACTGGAAGCGCCGGAGCAGATCTTGGATCTGCTTCATGCAATCTGACCGATCATATAATTTCTATCTTATAACGGCTCTTTTGACGGTACGCCGGCTTTTCTCGGGTACTTGGAAGGAGTCGTTTTTCTTTTTCTTATCAAAATCAACGACCTCTCGATATCGCTGTCCGGTAGGCTTAATCTCTCAATCTTCTCTATTTCACCGCCGAGAATGGAGATTGCATTCCCCGCATTTTCGATTTCCATATCGATATTTGTCGATTTATAAGAGATGAACATTCCTTCTTTTTTTACGAATGGAAGACAGTACTCCGAAAGAGAAGAGAGGTTGGCGACTGCCCTCGAAACACAAAGATCAAACTGCTCCCGGAACTTTACATTCTTCGCGGTATCCTCGGCCCGTCCGTGAATTGTTGTGACGCCTTCAAGCTGCAGGAGGCGGATCAATTCATTCAGAAAAGAAACTCGTTTCTTGAGAGAATCCAGAAGTACGATGTTCAAATGAGGAAACACGATTTTAAGCGGAATTCCGGGGAAACCGGCTCCCGTTCCTACATCAATCACGCGCTTGCAGCCGTTCATGTCATACGCCTTTACGATCAGAAGACTGTCCACGAAATGCTTCAGAACCACATCCCGATATTCTGTGATAGCGGTCAGATTCATAACCTCATTTTTCTCCGTCAGGATCCGATAATAATCCATAAATTGGTCGGTCTGTTCTTCTGACAGATCAATGTCCAGTTTTTTGAACATATCTATTATTATCGATTTATTGTTATCCGTTTTATTCATGTTTCTTCCTCTGTCTTTCCTTCTCCAGATAAACCAAAAGAACCGAAATATCCGCCGGAGACACTCCCGCGATTCTGGACGCCTGTCCGATCGAAGAGGGCTGATACAGCTTCAGCTTCTGACGGGCTTCTATGCGCAGACTCGGCACGTCATCATAATCGATCGACTCCGGAATCTCTCTTCGTTCGAGCTTGCGGAACTGTCCGACCTGCCGCATCTGGCGCTGCAAATATCCGTCGTACTTAATCAGGATATTCACCTGATCCGTTACTTCCTTTGAGAGAGCAGGACGTCCCGGATCGATCTCTGCGAGCGATTCATAGGACAGCTCCGGCCGGCGGATCAATTCCGCAATCGTGGCGGAAGATCTCAGTCCGATGCTCCCATGAGATTCCAGAAAATCCTGAACTTCCTTTCTCGGCCCGATATAGGTTTTTTCCACACGGGCAATTTCCTGTTCGATCTCTCTTTCTTTTCTGAGCAATTTCTGATAACGGCAATCGTCAATCAATCCGATCTCGTGTCCTTTTTTTGTGAGGCGGATATCCGCGTTGTCCTGCCGGAGCAAAAGCCGGTATTCCGCGCGCGAAGTCATCATCCGATAAGGTTCAAGGTTTTCCTTTGTGACAAGATCATCGATCAAAACTCCGATATAGGCTTCCGAGCGATCCAAAAGGAACGGTTCCTTGCCTTGTATTTTTCTCGCCGCATTGATTCCCGCGATCAATCCCTGCGCAGCAGCCTCCTCATAT
This sequence comes from uncultured Lachnospiraceae bacterium, assembly GCA_947627245.1. Classification (GTDB taxonomy): domain Bacteria; phylum Bacillota; class Clostridia; order Lachnospirales; family Lachnospiraceae; genus Choladousia. The sequence continues at coordinate 8,316 of CANQVH010000053.1, forward strand.
CCGGAGCTTCCGTTGAATTGTCCGGCGCTGAACAAGCCGGAAATAGTTTTAAATTCAAGGGATAGTTTGAGCTGTCTGGCATCGATGCAGTCATATTCAATCGCGTAAGCATTCTGGACAATCTGCGCGTTCTCCAGTCCGGGCACGGAACGGTACATCCGGATCTGGACGTCCTCCGGAAGCGAGCTGGACATTCCGTCGATATACATTTCATCCGTATGGATCCCTTCCGGTTCGATAAACACCTGATGTCTCGGTTTATCCGAAAAACGTACTACCTTGTCCTCAATCGAAGGGCAGTACCTCGGCCCGGTTCCCTCGATCGCCCCGGAGAAGAGAGGAGAGCGGTCCAGATTTTCCCGAATGATCTCATGCGTTTGCTCGTTCGTATAGGTCAGCCAGCAGGAGACCTGCTCCTTCTGAATGCTGTCAGGATCAGTCGTAAAAGAAAACGGAACAATCGTTTCGTCTCCTTTTTGTTCCTCCATTTTGGAAAAATCAATGGATTTTTTTGCAATTCGCGCCGGCGTTCCCGTCTTAAAGCGATACATCTTCACACCGTTTTTGACAAGGGAATCCGTCAGATAATTCGCCGCCTGAAGTCCGTTCGGGCCCGTATGCATGCTGACGTCTCCGTAGATACAGCGCGCTTTCAGGTAAGTCCCCGTACACAGAATCGCCGCCTTGCAGTGATAGACGGCTCCGGAATATGTTCTGACCCCCGTGAGAATCCGGTTTTCAACGATCAGTTCCGTGACCTCCATCTGTTTGATCTGCAGATGATCTGTCTGCTCCAGCACATGTCTCATGCTTCTGGAATAATCGGACTTGTCCGCCTGCGCGCGCAGAGAATGGACGGCTGGCCCCTTGGAGCTGTTCAGCATTTTCGACTGAATAAAAGTTTTGTCGATATTTTTGCCCATTTCTCCGCCAAGCGCGTCGACCTCGCGGACGAGATGTCCCTTTGAGCTTCCTCCGATGTTCGGATTGCAGGGCATCAGGGCAATGCTGTCGACACTGACCGTAAACATGACCGTATTCATGCCGAGCCGCGCGCATGCCAGCGCAGCCTCACACCCGGCATGTCCCGCGCCGACCACAACTACGTCTGTATATTCTTCCACTTTGCTCATATTCCGATTCTCCGATCCCGTTTTCCTGATGCTTTACTTTCCCATGCAAAAGTTTGAAAAAATCTCGTTAATCAGGTCATCGCCGACGGATTCTCCGATGATCTCCCCGAGAGAAGAGTAGGCATCCATAAGATCAATGGAAAAGAAATCCTCCGGCATCCGATTTTCTATACTGAGCAGTACCTTCTCCAGACTTTCTTTTGTTCGGATCAGCGCCGCTTTCTGTCTCGCATTTGTAATATAAACCTGATCGTTAAATGTGATCTTCCCGCTGCAGAACATCTCCCTGATCTGTTCCTCAAGAAGATCGATCCCTGTTTGATTTTTTGCGGAAATACTCAGAACGGGAACCTTTTTTCCGATCAGTTCTTCTATCCTATCGACGGTCGTTACCGGCGGAAGATCTGATTTGTTTAAAAGTATGATTACCTTTTTTTCCGAGAGAACGCGCATGATCTCCCGGTCGTTCTCGTCTATTTTTGTCGAGGAATCGACGACATAAATGACAAGATCCGCCTGTTTTGCCTTATCCTTCGCTTTTTCTACCCCTATCTTTTCGACGACGTCCTCTGTAGTCCGGATTCCTGCCGTGTCGATCAGATTCAAAAGGATTCCATTCAGGGACAGCGTCTCTTCCAAAAGATCTCTCGTCGTACCCGCCACCTCGGTCACGATCGCGCGGTCCTCCTGCAGAAGAGCGTTCAGAAGAGAAGACTTGCCGGCGTTCGGTTTTCCGAGGATTACTGTCTGGATCCCTTCCTTCAGGATCCGTCCGTTATCCGAAGAATCGATCAGCTCCCGGACCTGAACAAGAAGCTCTTTTACCTCCCGTTCTAAGGATTCTTCATAACCGTCGAGACTGATATGCTCCGGATCATCCAGCGCAGCTTCGATAAACGCCAGTTGTCTGAGAATCTTTTCTCTTGACTGCGCGATTTTTTCTCTGACGGAGCCCTTCAACTGACTGAGCGAGCTCTTTAATGCAAACTCATTCTTTGCATGAATGAGATCAATCACGGCTTCCGCCTGTGACAGATCGATGCGTCCGTTCAAAAACGCTCTCTTCGTGAATTCGCCGGGTTCCGCCGGCCTTGCGCCGTGCCGGATCACCGTATCCAGCACGCGCCGGGTCGAATAGATCCCGCCGTGGCAGTTAATCTCTACGACATCCTCCGTCGTGTAGCTTTTCGGCGCACGCATCAAAGTCACCAGCACCTCGTCGATGATTTCCTCCCCGTCCTGTATGAATCCGTAATGAATGGTGTGAGAGGGCTGTTCCGATATTTTCTTTTTGTTATCCTTTGAATGATAAATCCTGTCGATCACGGAGATCGCCTCGTCTCCACTGATCCGGACAATTCCGATCCCGGAATCGGCTACCGCAGTCGAAATCGCGGCAATCGTATCATTTTCCATGTTTCAATACCCCTGTCACATGTCTGTAAAAAAATAGCCCGTCTGATTTCCGAACGAGCTATTTTTTTCTGCATGGTTAATATGGCAATTTTTATTTCTTCCGAAGCGTTACGACTACCTTGCGGCACGGCTCTTCGCCCTCGCTGTGCGTCGTCACATAAGGATCGTCCTGAAGCGCGGAATGTATGATCCTGCGCTCATACGGATTCATCGGCTCAAGGAAAACCGGCCTTCTTGTCTTTTTCACCTTGAACGCGATATTCTTTGCAAGATTCTCAAGCGTCGCCTTCCGTCTGCTGCGGTAGTCCTCCGTATCGAGCTTTACCCTGACGTAAGCTGCTTTTCCTTTATTTACGACAAGGCTTGTGAGATACTGAAGGGAATCCAGTGTCTGACCTCTTTTTCCGATCAGGATACCCATGTCGTTTCCGTTGAGATCAACGCAAAGAGTGTCTTCCTCGAACCGCGTCGTCACTTCGACCTCCATCTCCATCGTGCGGAATACATCCTTCAGGAACGCCTCGGCTCTTCTGCATACTTCTTCGGGATCTGCAGGAACTCTCGGCTGCTTCGGCTCAGAATTCTCCTTAGGCGCTTCCTTCTTCTCGGACGCATCCTTTTCCTCCGGCTTTCCCGCCTCAGGAGCAGGAGAGGGAGCGGCTTCCTTCTTCGCCTCTTTCTTTATGTCTTCTTTTTTTGTATCCTTTTTTGTTTCTTTCTTTCCTTCTTTATTCTCTTTCTTTGTCTCTTTTTCTTCTTTTTTCTCTTCTTTCTTTGCTTCCTTCTTCGCTTCTTTGTTTTCTTTCTTTTCTTTCTTTGTCTCGCCGAAAACTTCCTTCAGAAGATCCTCGTCGGTAAACTTTTTCTTTGCCTCAATGACGGCCTTTTTTCCACCGATTCCGAAAAACCCGGTCGTGCCTTTTTCAATTACCGTATATTCAATATTATCGCTGCTTGTACCGAGCTCTATGGAAGCCTCGGTGATCGCGTCTTCAACAGTCTTTGCTGTTACTCTGATCGAATCCATGTTTCCTTTTACCTCCTGTATTACTTTTTGCTGTTTCTCTCATTATACTGCTTCACCATCTGAGCCTTTGCTGCAAGGCTTCCCGGCTTGGCAGTCGACGTATTGTTGTAATAATCGGTTGATTTCTTGATCTTTGCTTCTTTTTCTTCCGCGGAAATTTCCTGCTTCTGTTCGATATTTCTGGTATTCATCTTCGCCGTATTCGTAATCTTCTGAGGCGGAAGTCCCTGTTTTTCACGCTTTTTGTTCGTCTTCTCAAGATTCTTCTTGATCAGCTCATCGACATCAATCTTGTCCATCTGCTTGTTGACGAACAACTGCTGGATGCTTCGGACAACAGCGCCGGCGATCCAGTAGATACCCATACCGACCGGAAGCGTGAGACAGAAGACCGCTGACATGATCGGCATTACGGTATTCATCGTCTTCATGGTGCTGTTCATCGTATCGTTTTGGTTCGACGAAGTATCCTGTCCGGTCGACAGAAGCTTTGAATTCAGCCACTGGGACACTGCGGAAAGGATCGGGATCAAAGCCGCTCCGATCGCAAGAAGAATCGCGCCGGAAGCAAACGCGGCCGTAATGATCTGAAGCGGAGCATCCGCAATATTCAGGCCAAGGAAGCTGTTCATCCGGTCAACCTTTTCCTGTGTCTCCGCCGCCGTGGAGGCGATGCTCGGAAATTTGTCCATAAGAGCAGTCCAGTTCGCCGACTTGAACTTATAGAGTACGTCGATCAGTGTGAGATCTGTCATCTCCTTAAACGTAACGGCATTTGACTTCGCAATATCCGCCATGAATTCTTCTGCGCCGGGAAGCTTGATAAGCGCTTCCGCCAGCGGCATAAACGCATTCTTGACAGAGGTCACATATGCCGGAATGTTCCAGATCACACGATAAAGAGCAAACAGGATCGGCATCTGGATAATCAACTGCAGACAGCTTCCCATCGGGTTGACGCCGTATTTCGCGTAGACAGCCTGCGTTTCTTCGTTCATTTTCATCATGGCTGCCTGATCCTGATTCTTACCCTTATATTTCTTCTGAATTGCCTGCAGCTCAGGATTCATCCTGCTCTGAAGCTTTGAAAATTTCTGCTGTTTGATCGTAAGCGGCATCATAAGCATGTAGATCACGATCGTAAAAAGAATGATACACAGTCCGATATACGGCAGACCGATCTTCTCCTGAACCCAGAAAATGGCATTCATAATGTATCCCAGAAGATTTGCCACCGGCCCGATCAAAAACGCCGTGCTTTTTGTCAATAACATTCGCTAATTTCCTCCTCATGGAACGGGGTCATATCCACCTTTTGAAAAAGGATTGCAGCGCAGGATCCTCCATGCTGCCAATGCGCCTCCCTTCAGCGCGCCGTATTTCTCGATCGCCTCCAGACCGTAATGGGAGCACGTCGGAAAATAAGGACATTTCGTACTTTTCATCGGTGAGATATATTTCTGATAAAGCTTAATCAGACGAATCAAGATTCGTTTCACTTTCTTTTTTCACTTCTTTCTTGTCGGCTTGTCTCACAACAGCGTGAAGCCTGCAAAGGTGAAGCAATGCGCTCTCGATTGTAAAGAAATCTCTTCCTTTAGCGCCGGGTCTTGCAACAATCACAATGTCAAGACCATCATCGAATTCTTTTTCATGTAATCGGTAGCTCTCCCGGATCAGGCGCGTGATCCTGTGCCTCACAACGCTGTTTCCGACTTTTTTGCTGACCGATATCCCGACACGGTTCCTCTGCGTGTCCTGTCTCAAAATATACATGACAAGATATTTATTTGCGTATGATTTTCCATTTTGATAGACACGCTGAAAATCACCGTATTTTTTTAAGGATTCCGAAAATATCATGTCGTTTCCTTTTCCTTAATAAAAGAAAAAAGACTGCCGCAAAACGGCACCCTCTGATTTTCGGGGTGCCCTTCTCGCAGCAATCCTTATGCGGATAATACTTTTCTTCCCTTTGCCCTTCTGGCAGCTAAAACCTTTCTTCCGCCGGCTGTGCTCATTCTGGATCTGAATCCGTGAACTTTGGCTCTTGATCTCTTTTTCGGCTGAAATGTCATTTTCATCGGTCAGGCACCTCCCTCTTCGAACCAAATTTATATGCATTTGGCAATTTTTATGTCATGTATATATTTAGAGAACATCGTCTCAATTATATTCAATAATGGCTTTTTAGTCAAGCAATTATTTTAATTTGGTTGACGTAACTTTATCCACAAATTGTTGACAAAATGTGGATAACTTTTAAATAAAAACTTATCATTGCTAAATCAGCGATTTTAGGTTAATATTAGTGTAGGAAAAAATGGTTTTTTGGAGATTTGGATCATGGAAGAACTGAAAGAAAAATGGGAGGAAATCCTGTATCTCGTAAAAGCAGAACACGAAATGTCGGAGGTTTCCTTTAAAACATGGCTTATGCCGCTGCAGGTATACGACGTCTCCGAGCGCGTTGTGACTATTCTTGTCCCGTCTCAGCAGATGGCGATTGATTATATTACAAAAAAATATATGTTTCCGATCAAGGTTGCCATCGCCGAACTAACCGGAAAGGAATACGATATCGAATTCATTCTTCCGGAGCAGGCGAAAAACGAAGACACGAAGACACCGGTCTCAAGGGCAAACCAGTCGGAGACTGCTTCTATTGCGGAAAAAGCAAATTTGAATCCGAAATACACCTTCGATACCTTTGTCGTCGGAAACAACAACAAATTTGCGCATGCCGCAGCGCTTGCCGTCGCCGAATCTCCGGGAAAAATGTACAATCCGCTTTTCATTCACGGCGGCGCCGGACTCGGAAAGACGCATTTGATGCATTCTATCGCGCACTTTATCCTGAATGAAAATCCGTCCAAGAAGGTTCTTTATGTGACGAGCGAGACCTTTACGAACGAGCTGATTGATTCGATCCGTAACGGCAACAATACGGCGATGACAAAATTCCGGGAGAAATACAGAAACGTCGACGTTCTTCTGATTGATGATATACAATTTATTATAGGTAAGGAATCGACGCAGGAAGAATTTTTCCACACATTCAACGATCTGCACGGGAACAAGAAGCAGATTATCATATCTTCGGACAAGCCGCCGAAGGATATCGAGACGCTGGAAGCCAGACTTCGTTCCAGATTCGAATGGGGACTCATCGCCGACATCACGTCCCCGGATTATGAGACAAGAATGGCGATTCTTCATAAAAAAGAAGAAATCGACGGATATGATATTGACAATGAGATCATCAAATATATCGCAATGAACGTCAAGTCAAACATCCGTGAGCTGGAGGGAGCGCTCAACAAGCTGATTGCTCTCAGCAAGCTGGAAAACAGAGAAATCACGACGCTGCTCGCGCAGGAAGCGCTTCAGGACATCATCTCTCCGGACGAAAAAAAGGAAATCACGCCTTCTCTTATCTTATCCACCGTCGCGGAGCATTTTCACGTCTCGGAGGACGATATCAGAAGCGATAAGAGAAACAGCGAGATTGTTTATCCGCGGCAGATCTGCATGTATCTGTGCAGCAACATGACCTCCGTCGGCCTGAAAAAAATAGGAGACGAGCTCGGTCACCGCGATCATTCCACCGTCCTGCACGGATCGAAAAAAATTGCTTCCGAAATGAAATCTTCGGAAACTTTGCGCAACACGATTGACATACTGAAAAAGAAAATCAATCCGAATTAATTTATAAACAGAGTTTTTCACTTGTCCACGGGAAAACGGTTACATACCTTGTTGATTAATTTTTAAGAAGAAAAAAGAAAAATTGTACTTTCTTTTGAACTGTTTATAAACAACCGTTTATCCCAAACGGATTACTTTTTGTTTCACATGCTTTTCCATCGCGAAAATGCTTGTAATTATTTGTTTTCAAAGGTATTTGCACATATCCACAGCCTTTAATAAGAATACTACGGATTTTTTTAATTTATATTTATTCTGAAGGGAGAACTACCGATGAAAATTACATGCAACAAAAACAACCTGATGAAGAGTATCAATATCGTAACAAAAGCTGTCTCCACAAAAACTACCATGCCAATCTTGGAATGCATCCTGATTAACGCTTCCGAAGACGGAATCAAGTTTACCGCAAACGACATGGAGCTTGGAATTGAGACAGAAGTGGAAGGAACCGTTCAGGAAAACGGAACAGTCGCTCTTGAAGCCCGTCTCTTCTCGGATATCATCCGGAAGTTCCCGGACAGCGACGTCTCTATCAGTTCGGACAACAGCTTCAATACGATTATTATCTGTGAAAAAGCAAAATTCAACATTATGGGAAGAGACGGAGAAGATTTCTCTTATCTTCCGTATGTGGAAAAAGATACCTGTATTAGTGTTTCACAATTTACTTTGAAGGAGTTGATCCGGCAGACGATTTTTTCAATCGCTCAAAATGAGAGCAACAAAATGATGACCGGCGAGTTGTTTGAAATCAGCGGAGATCACATGAGAGTAGTATCTCTGGACGGACACAGAATTTCCATCCGCAAGATTATACTGAAGGAAACCTACAGAGAAAAGAAGATCATTGTTCCCGGAAAAACTCTGATGGAAATCTCAAAGATTTTATCCGGCGGGACAGAAGATATGGTTGACATTTACTTCACGGAAAATCATATCGTCTTTGAATTTGAGAAAACAAGAGTCGTGTCCAGACTGATCGAAGGAAACTATTTCCGCGTCGATCAGATGCTTTCGAATGATTACAATACAAAAGTAACTGTCAACAAAAAAGAGCTTCTTGACTGTATCGACCGCGCAACGCTCATGGTGAAAGAAGGAGACAAGAGGCCGATCATTCTGAACATTGCAGACAATGTGATGGAACTCAAGATTACTTCTCAGCTCGGAACAATGGATGAGATGATCGATATCACAATGGAAGGAAACGGCATCAAGATCGGATTCAATCCGAAGTTCCTTATCGATGCGCTCAGAGTGATTGACGAAGAGACTGTTGATATTTATTATATGAATCCGAAAGCTCCCTGCTTTATCAGAGATGAAAAAGAAAGTTATATTTATCTGATTCTTCCGGTCAATTTTATCGACGCGCCTTGATAACGGAGAGAGATATGAAGACGGTAGAAGTGAAACTGAGAGATGAATTCATAAAGCTCGGACAGGCCTTGAAGGCTGCCGGGATTGCGCAGAGCGGCGTGGACGCCAAGTTCATGATTCAGGACGGACAAGTGACCGTGAACAAAGAGACAGAGCTGCGGCGCGGAAGAAAGCTGTTCGATCAGGACGAAGTCGTATGCAAAGATGTCCTGATCAGGATTGTAAAATAAAAGATTGATTGATGATGGTGGACAAATGATTGTCGAATCAATAAAATTGAACCATTTTCGGAATTATGACAATCTGGATCTGAAACTGGACAAGGGCACAAATCTTTTTTACGGAGATAACGCGCAGGGAAAAACGAATATTCTCGAATCCGTCTACCTGTGCGGAACGGCTCGTTCCCATAAGGGAAGCAAGGACAGGGAGGTTATCCACTTTGGCGAAGAAGAATCTCATATCTGCATGAAAATGAAAAAGGGAGAGATCCCTTACAGAATCGATATGCACCTGCAAAAAAACAGGGCAAAGGGAATTGCGATCAACAAAATGCCAGTCAGAAAAGCCAGTGAGCTGATCGGTCTTGGCAATTTTGTTTTCTTTTCACCGGAAGACCTCAATATCATAAAAAACGGTCCTTCGGAGAGAAGAAGATTTTTGGATATGGAGCTTTGTCAACTGGACAAAATTTATCTGTATCACCTGTCAAATTATAATAAAATTTTGAATCAAAGAAATAAAATATTAAAGGATTCTTCCTTCTATCCGGAAATAAATTCAATGCTCGACGTTTATGACGAACAGCTTGTCAATTACGGGAAGGTATTGATTGACCGCAGAAAAAATTTTGTAGAAGAGCTCAATCCTATTATCCGTGAAATACATTGCAGCTTGTCCGGAAAAAAAGAAAATCTCACCGTTGAGTACGAAGAACGGACAGAGACAGAGAATTTTGAAAAAAAATTAAAAGAAAACAGAGAAAGAGATATTCGAACAAAATTAACGAACACCGGTCCTCACAGGGACGATCTTTGTTTTCTGATCGATGAGATAGATATCCGAAAGTATGGTTCTCAGGGACAACAGAGAACGGCCGCGCTTTCCCTGAAGCTTGCGGAAATCGAGATCGTAAAAAGAAAAATAAAAGAAACGCCGGTGCTTTTGCTTGACGACGTTCTCTCGGAGCTGGACAGCAACCGGCAGAGATATCTTCTTGAGAGTATTCATGATATTCAGACTCTGATTACCTGTACAGGCATCGATGATTTTGTAAGTTATAATTTTAAGATAAACAGACTTTTTGAAGTAATTGAGGGAAAAGTAAAAGAAAAAAGAACTTTAGGAGGATTTCAATGAGCGCAGAATATGGTGCGGACCAGATCCAGATTTTGGAGGGTCTGGAAGCAGTAAGAAAGAGACCCGGCATGTATATCGGAAGCACCTCGGCGAGAGGTCTTCATCATCTTGTCTATGAAATCGTGGATAACTCAATCGACGAAGCATTGGCAGGTTTTTGTGATTATATTACCGTAACGATTCATAAGGATAATTCTGTCACGGTCACGGATAACGGACGCGGCATCCCGGTCGGAATCAATCAAAAGGCGGGTCTTCCTGCCGTTGAAGTCGTGTTTACCGTGCTTCATGCCGGCGGAAAATTCGGCGGCGGCGGCTACAAGGTATCCGGAGGTCTGCACGGCGTGGGCGCTTCCGTTGTGAATGCGCTTTCCGTGTGGCTGGAGGTTGACATCTACCATGAAGGCAAAATTTATCATCAAAGATATGAAAGAGGAAAAGTTGTCGATAAGCTGAAGGTGATCGGAGACTGCGATCCGGAGAAGACCGGAACAAAGGTTACCTTTCTTCCGGACGACGAGATCTTTGAGGAGACGATCTTTGATTACAATACGCTGAAACAGAGACTGCGCGAAATGGCGTTTCTGACGAAAGGCGTCAAGATTGTTCTGACTGACGAACGGGAAGAAGAGCTGATCGAGAAGACATTCCACTATGAAGGCGGTATCAAGGAATTTGTCACCTATCTGAACAGGGGAAAAACCGCTCTTTACGAGGATATCATTTATTGTGAGGGCGAAAAAGACGGCGTCTACGTTGAGGTGGCAATGCAGCACAATGATGCATACAACGACGGATGCTACAGCTTTGTCAATAATATCACAACGCCGGAGGGCGGCACGCATCTGACCGGTTTCCGGAACGCGCTGACGAAGACATTCAACGATTATGCGAGGGCAAATAAGCTGATCAAAGACACCGATCAGAATCTTTCCGGCGACGACATCCGCGAAGGACTGACCGCGATTATCAGCATCAAGATTTCGGAGCCTCAGTTTGAGGGACAGACGAAACAGAAGCTCGGAAACAGCGAGGCAAGAGGCGCGGTGGAAAGCATTGTGACCGATCAGCTCACGATTTACCTTGAACAGCATCCGCAGGTGGCAAAAATTATCATCGATAAGTCGATCCTGTCTCAGCGCGCACGGGAAGCCGCCAGAAAAGCGCGCGATCTGACGAGAAGAAAATCTGCACTGGACGGCATGTCCCTGCCGGGCAAGCTGGCGGACTGTTCGGACAAGGATCCGGCGAACTGCGAGATCTATATCGTAGAGGGAGACTCCGCAGGAGGCTCCGCGAAAACGGCCAGAAGCCGCGCGACGCAGGCGATCCTGCCGCTGCGCGGAAAGATCCTGAATGTAGAAAAGGCCCGTCTTGACCGCATCTACGGCAATGCGGAGATCAAGGCGATGATTACGGCGTTCGGTACCGGAATCCATGAGGATTTTGACATCACCAAGCTGCGCTACCACAAGATCATCATCATGACGGATGCCGATGTGGACGGCGCGCATATCGCGACGCTTCTGCTCACGTTTTTGTATCGTTTTATGCCGGAGCTGATTAAGCAGGGCTATGTGTATCTGGCCCAGCCGCCGCTCTACAAGCTCGAAAAGAACAAAAAAGTCTGGTACGCCTACAACGACGCTCAGCTCAATGAAATTCTGGAGGAGGTCGGCCGCGACCAGAACAACAAGATCCAGCGCTACAAAGGACTCGGTGAGATGGACGCGGAGCAGCTCTGGGAGACGACCATGGATCCGGAGAAACGGATCTTGCGCAAGGTAACTATGGATGAAGCTCAGTCTTCAGAAATCGACTTGACCTTCACGACCCTGATGGGCGATCAGGTTGAACCCCGCAGAGAATTCATCGAAGAAAACGCCCGCAAGGTCAAGAATTTGGATATTTAATAGAATCGTTTAAGCTCTTGAGACAGTTGGCACAGAACGGCAGGAGGACACAATTTTGGAAGACAACATTTTTGACCAGATCAGAGAGGTTGATCTGAAAAGAACAATGGAGGAAAACTACATCGATTATGCAATGAGCGTAATCGCTGCCCGCGCGCTTCCGGACGTCAGGGACGGACTGAAGCCCGTGCAGAGAAGAGTTCTCTATTCGATGATTGAGCTGAACAACGGGCCGGACAAGCCGCACAGAAAATGCGCGCGTATTGTCGGTGATACGATGGGTAAATATCATCCGCACGGGGACAGCTCGATTTACGGAGCGCTCGTCAATATGGCGCAGGAGTGGTCGACGAGGTATCCGCTTGTAGACGGACACGGAAATTTCGGTTCGGTCGACGGCGACGGCGCGGCGGCCATGCGTTATACGGAGGCACGTCTGAGCAAAATTTCGATGGAAATGCTCGCCGATATCAATAAAGATACCGTAGAATTCCAGCCGAACTTCGACGAGACGGAGCAGGAGCCGATCGTGCTCCCGTCCAGATTTCCGAATCTGCTCGTCAACGGAACCTCCGGCATCGCGGTCGGTATGGCGACGAACATCCCGCCGCACAATCTGCGCGAGGTGATTTCCGCGGTCGTCAAGATCATCGATAACCGTGTGGAAAATCAGCGGGACACGACCATTGAAGAGGTCATGGATATCGTCAAAGGGCCGGATTTCCCGACCGGCGCGCAGATCCTCGGGACAAGAGGAATCGAGGAAGCATACCGCACCGGAAAAGGCAAGATCCGTGTCCGCGCGATCACGGATATCGAGACGATGCCGAACGGAAAAAGCCGCATCATCGTGACGGAGCTTCCGTTTATGGTGAATAAGGCCCGTCTGATCGAAAAGATAGCAGAGCTCGTCCGCGACAAACGGATCGACGGGATCACGGCGATCACCGACGAGTCGAGCCGCGAGGGCATGCGCATCAATATCGAGCTGAGAAGAGACGTCAACGCGAATGTGATTCTGAATCAGCTTTTCAAGCATACGCAACTGCAGGATACGTTTGGCGTGAATATGCTGGCGCTTGTGAAGAATCAGCCTAAGGTGCTCAATCTTCTGCAGATGTTGTCCTATTATCTGAAGCATCAGGAGGATGTCGTCACAAGGAGAACGAAATACGAGCTGAACAAGGCGGAGGAGAGAGCGCATATTTTGCAGGGTCTGCTGATCGCGCTCGACAATATTGACGAGGTAATCAAGATCGTCCGCGGTTCCCAGACGGCTCAGATTGCGAAGGAAGGATTGATGGAGCGCTTCGGACTCTCCGACGCACAGGCACAGGCAATCGTGGACATGCGTCTGCGCGCGCTGACCGGTCTGGAACGGGAGAAGCTTGAGAACGAGTATCAGGAGCTGATGGAAAAGATCAAAGAATACAAGGCGATCCTTGCCGACGAAAATCTTTTGCTCGGTGTGATCAAAAAAGAGCTCCTTGTAATTTCCGAGAAATACGGGGATGACAGAAGGACTTCGATCGGATTTGACGCATTTGATATCTCTGCCGAGGATCTGATCCCGGATGAGAACGCTGTGATCACAATGACGAAGCTCGGCTACATCAAGCGTATGACTCCGGACAATTTCAAGAGTCAGAATCGCGGCGGCAAGGGCATCAAGGGAATGCAGACGATCGAGAACGATTACATAGACGAGCTTCTGATGACGACAACGCACGATTACCTAATGTTTTTCACGAACAAGGGCCGTGTCTATCGAATCAAGGCTTACGAGATTCCGGAGGCCGGAAGAACCGCGCGCGGCACGGCGATTGTCAATCTGCTGCAGCTTGCGCCGGAGGAGAAGATCACCGCGCTGATTCCGATTCGGGATTACGACGAAGGTCATTTCCTGTTTATGGCGACAAGAAAAGGTCTTGTGAAAAAAACGCCGATCACGGATTTTGCGCATGTGAGAAAAACTGGACTTACTGCCATTACTCTCCGTGAGGATGACGAATTAATTGAGGTCAAATATACAGATAATAAGAAAGACATCTTTTTGGTGACAAAATACGGACAGTGTATTCGATTCCATGAGACGGACGTGAGAAAGACCGGCCGCGCCTCGATGGGCGTGATCGGAATGAACCTCTCCGACGGAGATGAGATCGTTGGGATGCAACTGGACGTACAGGGAGAATATCTGCTGATCGTGTCGGAGAACGGCATGGGCAAGCTGACCGCGATCAGCGAATTTACCGCGCAGTACCGCGGCGGAAAAGGCGTGAAGTGCTACAAGATCGTGGAGAAGACCGGCAATGTCGTCGGTGTGAAAGCGGTCAATAGCGACAATGAGGTCATGCTGATCAATACGGAAGGGATCATCATTCAGATGCCGTGTGAGGATATTTCCGTGCTTGGCAGAGTGACGAGCGGCGTGAAGCTGATGAATCTGACGAAGGACGCGAAGGTGGCGAGCGTCGCGAAGGTGCGCGAATCCTCCGTGAAGATGGAAGAGGAAGAAGCGGGAGAAGACCCGGCAGAGGAACAGAAGGAAGAAGATTAAAATAATATGAGGGTACGAAGGCTGATCGCCGTCTGGACGGCAAAAATCGTCAGTACCGCATGCAGACTTTCCGGCAGGCAAGGCGTCACGCTTGCCGGAAGAATTGCGTTAAAGATCGATCCGCGGATCCTTGCGGATCTGGCCTCTATGGTGCGGGAAAAGATTTTTGTGGTCTGCGGGACAAACGGAAAGACAACTACAAACAATCTCCTCTGTTCCGCAATCGAATCAGAGGGCAAAAAACTGGTGTGCAATCATACCGGTTCCAATATGCTTTCCGGCGTTGCGGCGGCTTTTGCGCTGGCGGCCGGAAATAACGGAAAGCTGGACGCGGACTATGCCTGCATTGAGATTGACGAGGCTTCGACCCTGCGTATTTTTCCGCATTTCAAGCCGGATTACATGGTTTTGACAAATCTGTTCCGGGACCAGCTCGACCGTTACGGAGAGATCGATATCACGATGGATATTTTGGACCGCGCAATGAAAATGGCGCCCGAAATGACTGTGATCGTGAACGGGGACGACGCGCTTTCCGCGTATCTGGCGATGAAGAGCGGAAATCCGTACCGGACGTACGGGATTTCGGAACAGGTCTTTAAAGATCAAAGCTCCGGGCAGAGCACGCACGAGATCCGGGAGGGCCGTTTCTGCAAAAACTGCGGCGCGCGTCTGGAATATGATTTTTATCATTACAGCCAGATCGGAAAATATCATTGCCCGAACTGTGGATTCACACGCCCGGAGATCGATTACGATGCCTCGCAGATCGACATGTCGGACGGACTGTGCTTTGAGGTGGAGGGTCGTCGGATACAGGCGCATTATCGCGGCTTTTACAATATTTACAATATTCTTGCGGCTTACAGCGCGGCAAGGACGGCCGGTCTGGCTCTGGATCATTTTGCCGATGTGCTGAAAAATTTTAACCCGCAAAACGGCCGCATGGAGCAGTTTGAGATTGACGGGACGCACATTGTCCTGAATCTTGCAAAAAATCCGGCCGGTTTCAACCAGAATATTTCCGCGGTCATGGAGGACGAAAATCCGAAGGATATTATCATTGTTATCAATGACAACGCGCAGGATGGGACAGATATCTCGTGGCTTTGGGATGTCGATTTCGACCGTTTTTCACAGGATAATATCCGCTCGATCACGGTCAGCGGGATTCGCTGTCAGGATATGCGTTTGCGCATGAAGTATGTGGACATTTCGTCTGAGCTGATCGACGATGTGAAAAGCGCGATCGAAGCGCGGATCAAAGACGGCTGCGGGAATCTGTATGTGCTTGTGAATTATACGGCGCTGTTTTCGACGCGGAATATACTGGTGGGAATGGAGAAAAGATGAAGATTACGATCGGTCATTTATATCCGGATCTGCTGAATCTGTATGGCGACCGGGGAAATATTCAGTGTATGAAGAAACGCTGCGAATGGCGCGGGATCGAGGCGGAGGTCCGGGAATTTCAGCTCACGGATCCGATCGATTTTTCCGATCTGGATATCGTATTGCTGGGCGGGGGCTCGGACCGGGAGCAAATGCTGGTCTGTGAAAGACTGAAGACGATTCGTGAAGATTTCAGGGATTATGTTGAAGACAACGGCGTCGTGATCGCGGTCTGCGGCGGCTATCAGTTGCTCGGGCACTATTACGATACGGATAGCGGCCGGATCGAGGGGCTTTCACTCGTGGATCTGTACACGGAGCAGGGCAGTCCGCGCCTGATCTCAAATATTGTGATCGAAAATGAACTGTTTGAGCACCCGATCGTCGGGTTCGAAAATCACGGCGGCAGGACGCATATCGGGGACAACCGGCCGCTCGGGAAAGTGAAATTCGGTTTCGGGAACAACGGGACGGACGGCGCAGAAGGGATTCTATACAAAAATGTCGTCGGAACATATCTACACGGACCGCTTTTGCCGAAGAATCCGCACGTCTGCGATTACCTGCTCAAAAACGCGCTGGAGCGAAAATACGGCAAATCAGAGCTAGCGCCGCTGGACGACAGTCAGGAGCTTGAGGCGAACCGGTACATCGTGGAGCGGTTCTGCTGAAATTTCTTCGATGCGGCGAAAAACGGAAATTCTCGCGCATCCGGAAGGAACGGAAGCTGACAAATTTAGGATTGACAGCAGAAAGTACTTGACAAACGATACGCGGCGTTGTAGGTTAGTATCGTACAAATTAATAAATGCTTTTCTCTTATTCAGAGTGGTGGAGATACATAGGATCTGTGAAGCCACGGCAACCCCGGAAACGGAAGGTGCCA
>CANQVH010000054.1 GCA_947627245.1 uncultured Lachnospiraceae bacterium
TGGCAAGAAATTGATCGAAGCTACTGTTTAATTAAAAATTGAATAAACCATTAACCAGCCCGCTGAGCTGCTTCTATGCTTCCTGATATTATTTAGGAAGTTTAGAAGTGGCTTGGTGGGCTGCATTTTTTATGCCCATAATATATTCTGCACCGGAGATTTTTTTGTTTTACCCGCCCTTTAAGAGTGATACCCTCAAAATATGCTAAACTTCCAGCAATATTTTCAATTCCGCCGTCCCACCATATGGTGGGACTTCTTTTTGAGTGGTGAGGGGTTAGTTGGCTTTTAGCATATGAATTTGCATGTTTTTAAGGATTTATGCGGATCGTTAGGCAGGAAATGGACAAGATGAAGGGCGGCACGGGTAGTGCGTTCTGAGCTGTCTATGGATTCTTGAGTAGTGAACGGGTTGATATGATTGTTTATTGCTTTATAAAGAGAGCATAAATTGATTAAGAATTAGAAAGGATTCCTGTAAATGAGAGATTTTAATAACTTGAAAATTGCAGTAGCCGGTACGGGATATGTAGGGTTGAGCCTTGCAGTCCTTTTGGCACAGCATCATCAGGTAATAGCTGTGGATATTGTGCCGGAAAAGGTTGAACTGATCAATGCGAAAAAATCACCTATTCAGGATGAATATATTGAAAAATATTTAGATGAAAAAGAACTGGATCTGATTGCTACCACAGATGGTAAAGCAGCTTATGCGGATGCAGATATTGTGATCATTGCTGCTCCTACCAATTATGACTCACAGAAGAATTTTTTCGATACGTCTGCGGTTGAAGCAGTCATCGGTCTTGTACTGGAAAGCAATCCGGATGCAATGATGATCATTAAGAGTACCATTCCGGTTGGCTATACAGAGAGTGTCAGAAAAAAATTCAATACAGACAGGATCATTTTCAGTCCGGAATTTTTGCGTGAGAGCAAGGCACTCTATGACAATCTATATCCAAGCCGTATTATTGTTGGATGCGATGATAAGAGCAGAGAAGTTGCTGAAACATTTGCGAAACTACTGCAAGAAGGTGCGGAGAAAGAAAATATCGACACACTGTTCATGGGCTTTACCGAGGCTGAGGCGGTCAAGCTGTTTGCCAATACATATCTGGCATTGCGTGTTTCCTATTTTAATGAGCTTGATACCTATGCCGAAATGAAAGGACTGGATACGCAGGCAATCATCAATGGTGTCTGTCTCGATCCGAGAATCGGCAGCCATTATAATAATCCAAGTTTTGGCTACGGTGGTTATTGTCTGCCGAAGGATACCAAACAGCTTCTTGCAAATTATGCTGATGTGCCGGAAGAGCTCATTCGAGCTATTGTTGACAGTAATAAAACCAGAAAAGATTTCATAGCAGATCGTGTGCTTCAAATCGCAGGCGGAAACAGCTACAGCGGTGGTTATGTTGGTGAGAAACAGGTAGTTATCGGCGTTTATCGCCTGACAATGAAATCTAATTCAGATAATTTCCGCCAATCTTCCATTCAGGGTGTGATGAAACGCATCAAGGCAAAAGGCGCAACAGTCATTATTTATGAGCCAACATTGGAAGATGGAAGTTCATTCTATGGCAGTCAAATTATGAATAATCTTGAAAAATTCAAGGCTATGAGTCAGGCGATCATCGCAAACAGATATGATAGTTGTCTGGATGATGTGGCTGAGAAGGTTTATACGAGAGATTTGTTTAGGAGAGATTGAGTTTGTCAAAGAATAAAAAGAGACTTTGTTTTGCTGCTTCTTCTGGAGGACACTTTGAACAGATTATGATGCTTAGACCTTTGATGGAAAAATATGACAGTTTCCTTATAACCGAAAAAACAACATATAAGGCAGATGTCAAGGGTGTAAAAATGTATTATATGCATCAAGTCAACAGACGAGAAATTTGGTTTCCATTTGAGATGCTTGGCAATTCATTTCGCTCATTGTTTATCTTTATCAAAGAACGTCCGGATGTTGTGATAACGACTGGTGTGCTGGCAATGATTCCGATGTGTCTGTTAGCGAAGTTCTTTGGGAAAAAGTTGATTTATATTGAGTCATTTGCAAAGGTTACAACGCCCACGGAAACTGGGAAGCTAATGTATAAGTATGCGGATCAGTTTTATGTGCAGTGGCCGCAGATGAAGGAAATATATCCAAATTCAATCTTCCTTGGAGGAATTTATTAAATAGGGAGTCTTATTGTGATATTCATAACTCTTGGCTCACAGAAGTTTCAGTTTAACAGGCTTCTGAAGGCAATTGACGAGCAGATAGCAGAAGGTAGAATAACAGATGAAGTTTTTGCACAGGTTGGTGCAAGTGATTATAAACCTGAAAATTATAAGTTCAAGGATTTTTTAAACCGTGATGAATTTGCAGAGTGGACTGATAAAGCAGATGTTGTGATTACACACGGCGGAACCGGTGCCATTATTGGTGCTGTCAAAAAGGGAAAAAAAGTGATTGCTGTTCCGCGACTTGCAAAGTATGGAGAACACGTTGACAATCATCAGTTGCAATTGGTGGGGCAGTTCAGAGAATTGGATCTGATATGTGAGTGTCAGGATTGCAACGAAATCTGGAAGGCTTTGGAGACGGTCAGAAATACAGAGTATAAAAGCTATGAGAGCAATACGAGCAGGATTATTGAGAGCATTGAAGTTTTTTTTAACTCGTTTTGAAAGCAGACATAGGAGGAGAATATGGAGGAAGTTGCAATTATTGTAGCGACATATAATGGTGGAAAGTATTTGAGAGAACAATTGGATAGCATTGTGAATCAGACATATAAGAATATTAAAGTCTATATTCATGATGATGGTTCCAAGGACAATACACTGGAGATCATCAATGAGTTTGTTGAAAAGAGTAGTCCAAAGTGCACATTTCAGTTGCTTGAAAGTCAGCCTTTTGGTTATCCTCAGTGTTTTATTCACACATTGTTGCAAGTTCCCAGGGCATCGTACTATGCGTTTTGTGATCAAGATGATGTATGGAATCCATCCAAAATTGAGGATGGCGTTAAGGCAATGGAAAAATATGGCGACGAATCACAGGCAACACTGTTTTATTCTGCAGTTGACTACTATGATGGAGAGTTAAACTATATTCGAAGTGCTCGTTTTGCTAATAAGAAGAAGCCAGTTACCAGTATCTATTCCTTGCAGGAAATGTTGCTTGGCGGTGAAGCTATGGGTATGACTTTTTTGTTTAATAATAAAGTCCGAGATGTTTTTTCTGAAATTGTAAAGGAAAATGGCTCGGATTTTAAGGATACCTTTATCAAGATTTATTGTGCCGCTTGCGGTAAAGTGATCTACAGCTATAAACCTTGCGCAAAGTATCGAAGACATAGTAACGCTACCACAGTTGGAATGAACCCTTCAGGTAAGTTGCAGCGTGTAGTCAATATGTCAAAGAAAATATTTATTGATAAAGATGGTATGGAGTCCATCCAATCATCTGTAAACTACATCTGTACGCATTTCCATAATCGAATCAAGCCAGATAACAAGGAAATAATGAGTGCCTTTGCGGAGCCGAATTCAGCAAAGAAACGAATGAAAAAAATATTTTGGAATGGAAGATTTAGGCTAAAACTTGTAGATGAATTAGGGTATCGTTTTGCATTCTTGATAGGAAGAATTTGATTATAATATTTTTGAGATGGAGTAAATATGAAGGTTTCTGTGATATGTGTATACAATAATAAAAAGCAATACAATGAGCAATTATTGTGCTCATTGAATAATCAAGATTTTGATTACGAGATGATTGGTGTTGATAATACAGATAAAAGATTTTCATCAGCGGCATCAGCCTTAAATTATGGGGTTGAACAGGCAAGTGGGGATATTCTGGTTTTTGCTCATCAGGATATAACGGTTAAGGGGACAGATGAACTGCGTATTTTCGCAGAAACAATTGATTCACTTGATACAGGAAACATTATTGGAACACAGGGCGCAAAGTATCCTAGTAAGGAACATATCACAAATTTGACTTCTGGGGATTGCCTTGACAATAGCATGAAATGCGTTTATCCAGATCGTTTCTATGAGGTCGATTGTGTTGATGAAGGTTTTTTTGGCATGAAACGGAAAACGTGGAAATGCCACAAGTTTGATGAGGTTTTGTGCGACAATTGGCATTTGTATTGTGTGGAATTGTGTCTATATGCACGCACACACAATAAAAAAGTGTATGTGTGTCCAATTCAAATTCATCATTATAGCAAGGGACACATATCAATCTCTTATATGAATGGTCTAAAGATGTTGTGCCATAAATACAGATCACTGAAGCACATTTGGACCACATGTTATAAAGTCAAAACTGCTTCATGGTATATTAATCTACTGGTATTTGCGTGGGTTATGAATAGAAAAATCAAGCGCCAAAGCTTGACTTGATTATTATAGATACGAGGGATAAAGATGCAGAGTTATTGTTCTGAGAAAAGAACAAATCTTGATTATTTGATGTTGCTATGGGGTTGCGTTTCCGCAATGCCAATAGTCAGCTTTATGCATATAACAGTCTTTGTGTGGGGCATGTTTGCTTTTTTGTTTTTTTTAACATTTTCGATTTTTAATAAGGGGTACATTTCTGATCTGAAGACACTAGAATTTAGTTATATTCTTTTTTTTGCGGTTTCAGTGCTTTCAAGCATTTATTCTTTGATTTCCCTGCCTTCGGTTTGGCTAGAAGGATGGGGCAATCGGATGATACAATATATTATTTGTTTTATTTTTTATATTACTTTTATTGGAAGTAGAAAGACAAAACTCGTAAAGAATTTTGTTGATGGTGTTTTTATATCAGCTGTGATTCAGTTATTTTGGGGATATGCTCAATATATTTTATATACAATTGCAAAGGTGGATTTGAATAGAGTGGTATTTGTGAATCTGCTTCATATGCTCAGAAGTGGAGATACTGCGTCTCATCTAACAGATGGTGGGATAAAAGTATCCGGTATGTGTTGGAATGCAGGTAATTTTGCACCACTTGTTTTGTTTGGATTTGTATATGCAAAAAACATTTACCTAAAAGTTTTATTTCTGATTATGGCTCTGCTTTGCGGAAGCCGCACTGCGCTGATTGGTGTGGGAACATATTTAGCATTGCTTGTAATAATTCATTTCAAGAGCATCTATCAGAAAGCTAAAAAAAAGGTAGTAAGTATTATTGTCATATCTTTAGGTCTGATAATTTGTGTAGTTTCATTTAGCGGCTTAATAGTGAGTTACATTGATAAAGTTCAGGAAACACTTTATAGTATAATAAATTATACTGAAAATGGAAGCAGTATGACACACTTGGGATATTTTCTTGAGATTCCTCAAATACTGAAACATAATTCAATTCTGCATAATCTTATCGGCTATGGACATGGTTGTTCGGGGATTGTGTATCCTAAATACCCAAATGCGTTAAGTGGTGAAAGATGGACTGCGGAGTGTGATCCTGTTAATTATCTATGGAGTTATGGAATAATTGGTTTTGCACTGTATTATGTTTGGTTAGTTAGAAACATCTTGAATGTTAAGCGCATCAATAAGGATGCATCGCTGTTTTTTGTAGCTTTTATGGTTGAGGGTTTAGGATATAATGTAACATGGGATTGGATGAAACTTCTGATGATTTCTTTGTTTGTTTTGTATAGAAACAGATGCGATGTTTTTACTGACAATAATGAATTGGAGAGTAAAGTGCTAACATCATTAGGTATTCATTTTGGGATATCAGGTGTGCATGTTTAAAGGAGATGATGAAGTGAATAATCCAAATGTATCTGTTATCATATGCACTTATCATTCCGCAAATGAAAAATTGAAACGAACCATCAATTCCGTTAGTTGTCAGCATGGTGTGAAATATGAAGTAATTATAACAGATGACGGTTCGGAAGATTTTGATCTGCCAAGTGTTGAGAATTTGCTAAACAGAATAGAAAGACATATAATTATTCACAATGAAAAGAATGTCGGAACTGTCAATAATTTGTATACTGCCTTACGAAAGTGCAATGGAGAATATGTATTCTGTCTTAGTCCTGGTGATATTATGTATTCGGATGATACTTTGTATCGCTTGTATCAGGAGGTCGTTAATGCAGAGGAGACGATACTGTTCGGAAATGCGGTATGGTATTGGATAAAAAAAAAAGAAATCCAAATTATTCCTGTTGATGAACCAAGAATGCCTAAGCTATATAACCAAAAGTGTAAAAGTTATTTGATTCCATTGTTATCGTATTATTATATGAATCGTCCAGTCGGGGTAACCTATTTAAGAAAACGCGAAGTATTTATTAAGTACATGGAAATGATAAGAGAAGAAATAAAATTTGTTGAAGATTCAACAACAACGTTATTATACCTTTTAGATGGCGGTAGGATGAAGTATCTGGATATTCCGGTGGTTTGGTACGAATATGGCGCAGGTATTTCCACATCAAAAAACGAGAAGTGGACAAAAATCCTGAAGCAAGATTTTGAGAAGCTAGAGGAAATGCTCAAACAGCGTTACAGCAATACTGATTTTGTAAAATGTGTATATGGTGAAGAAAACCAATCCATGTCTGATTCAGTAAGATACTCAATGATGAAGTTGCTGCTTACTATTTTGAAGAAAATAGGAAAGCTTACAAACCGTATTGGTAAGAAAGTTGATGTAGCAAACCTGAAAAAGCAATTGGAAGAAAATATTTAATATAATTTACAAACTATAAATGCATGATAGGAGTTGTATATGCAAGTTATCAAATACGTTTTCCAGCCCCACGGCGATGATCGAGGTCAGCTTGTGGCTTTGGAGGAATTTAAGGACATACCGTTTGAAATCAAGCGTGTATACTATATGTATGATACAGGTGAAGGCATTCGCCGTGGTTTTCATGCACATAAAAATTTGAAACAGATATTGATCTGCATTCACGGAACATGCAAGATCCTATTGGACAATGGTGAGGAGAAAAAAGTAGTTCCGTTAGAAAAGCCCTATGAAGGTTTGTATGTTGCGAACGATATGTGGCGTGAGATGTACGATTTTTCACCGGATGCAGTGCTGTTGGTATTAGCTTCCGAGCTGTATGATGAAAGTGACTACATACGAGACTATGATGAGTTTAAAAGATTTGTCAACTCAAAAAAGGAGAATGCATAATGAATGTGCCATTTGTAAGCTTTAAGCCAATGGAGAAAGAGTTGGATTCTGATCTCAGAGCTGCTTTTGAGCGGGTATATACCGCAAGTTGGTATATCGAAGGTAAGGAAGATGAAGCTTTTGAGAAGGCGTTTGCAGAGTTTTGTCATACGCAGTATTGCGTTGGTGTGGGCAACGGACTGGATGCTCTGATGCTTGCTCTTAAGGCTTTGGGCGTTGGTAAGGGCGATGAAGTAATTGTCCCTTCCAATACATATATTGCCACTGCGCTTGCTGTGACATATGTGGGGGCTACACCGATTTTTGTAGAGCCAGACATCAGAACCTATAACATTGATCCTACCAAGATTGAAGAAAAGATTACAGCTAAGACTAAGGCAATCATGCCGGTGCATCTGTATGGTCAACCTTGCGAAATGGATCCGATCATGGCGATTGCGAAAAAGCATAACCTGTTTGTGGTTGAGGACTGTGCGCAGGCACACGGTGCAACTTACAATGGTCAAGTGATTGGCAGCTTTGGTGACGCAGCTGGCTTCAGTTTCTATCCGGGTAAAAACCTCGGTGCGCTTGGCGATGCCGGTGCTACCGTAACAAGCAGTAAAGAAATTGCTGATAAAGTTAGAGCACTGGGCAACTATGGCTCGGATTACAAGTATCACCACATCTATCAGGGTAACAACTCACGTCTGGATGAAATGCAGGCTGCATTTCTAGCTGCGAAGCTTCCTCATTTAAATAGAATGAATGAAGAGAGAAGAAGAATCGCCAAGTGCTATCTGGAAGGAATCAAGAATCCCGAAATTACACTTCCGTTTGTTCCTGACTACGCAGAACCTGTTTGGCACATTTTTGCTGTCAGAACCAAGAAGCGTGATGAGCTTGCCGCTTATCTGGATGACAAGGGTATTTCAACTAATAAGCATTATCCGATTCCGATGCATATGCAGGATTGTTATAAAGACTTGAACATCCCACATGGCACATTGCCGATTGCTGAAGAGATTAGTGCAACAGAACTGAGTTTACCTATGTTCTATGGCATGACAGATGAGCAGATTGCATATGTGATTGATAATATCAATAGGTTCTCTTAAATATTTGGAGCGACACTATGCCGAAAAAAAAAAGACAGTCCAACATTGAGCTACTAAGAATACTTGCCATTATTGGAGTTGTAGTATTACACTATAATAATCCTTCAATCGGCGGCGGCATGAAATATGCCGAACAAGGAAGTATTAACTTTTATACATTGTATTTCCTTGAATCTATGTTTGTATGTGCCGTTGATTTGTTCATACTTATTTCAGGCTATTTCATGTGCAACTCTAAAAAGATAAATCTGTGGAAACCGATTGAGTTAATAATTCAGGTTGCCGTATTTAAAGAAGCGGGTTATCTTCTACGGGTAGTAATGCATTCTACGCCGTTTTCGCTCAAGAGTATGCTCGCTTCTTTGATTCCCTCGAATTACTTTGTTATTCTATATTGTTGCGTTTTTGTATTATCGCCATATATTAATGCATTGATCGGCGGACTCTCGCAAAAAAAGTTTGGGGGGCTGATTTGCATTGTAATAATGTTGTTTGCAGTGTACCCGACTGTTGTCGATGTACTGGGCGAATTAAGATCAGATGAATTTATCGGCTTAAGTTCGGTAGGAATGTATGGTTCGCAATATGGATACAGTATTGTGAATTTCATACTGATGTATCTTGTCGGTGCATACCTGCGATTGGGTAATCCTAAACTGTTGGAGTGGAAAACAATCAGCTTATGCGGCTTGCTTTTACTCGATATTGTATTGATGACAGTATGGGCAAGAGTGAATGATATAACCGGGTTCTTTACTGAGCGAAGCGCATGGGAATACTGCAATCCCTTAGTCATTCTTGAAGCAGTATTATTATTTATTCTGTTTTCAAGATTGGAGCTTGGTGTTACCAATCCAGTGAATAAACTTGCAGAAGCAGTCTTTTCAGTTTTTCTGCTACATGATTTGTTCCTGCCTCATATTCAAATCGAGAGATTCGTTAAAGGAAATGTATTTATCATGTTAGGCCATATGCTTTTATCTGCAATTATTATCTATTTGATCTGTTGGGGTGTCCATATGATTTATCATTTTATCATGGACTATGTGTTTAAGTTCTTATCTGATAAGATAAAGCTGCTAATCATCACTACAGAGAATTAATATGGGAGTGACCTTGTGAGCAAAGGAAAATTGTTTATTGAAAATATGTTGGTTTATGGACTTGGCGGCATTATCAGTAAGCTTGTCCCGCTATTGATGTTGCCAGTCGTTACCAGACTTATGCCCGGAACCACATATTTCGGACTGAGTGATATGTCCAATACTGTATTACAGTTTGGAAGTGCGGTTGCTGTTATCGGAATGTACGATGCAATGTATCGAATGTTCTTTGAAAAAGAAGATGAAAAATTTAAAAAGGAAATATGCTCGACTACAATTGTCTTCACGTTGACGATGTCACTTGTTGTTTGTGCTCTGATGATTGTAGGAAAGGATTTGATTGCAAAGTATTTCTTCAAAGATACGCAGTATTCTTATCTTGTTTATATCACAGCCGTTACGGTTCTTGTCAGTGCAACAAATACGATTGTCGCGGCTCCAACAAGAATGCAAAACAAAAGAAAAGTATTCTTAGTTACAAATACTATTAGTCCAATTCTTTCATATTCAATCTCAATTCCTTTAATTTTGACAGGACACTATGTGATCGCCCTGCCTTTGGCAGCCTTAGTCGCTGGTGTTTCAATGGAATTCATTTTCTATATATTAAACAGAAGCTGGTTTAATATAAAGTTGTTCAAGAAAGAGTATCTTAAGCCGCTATTGGCAATTGCGATCCCGTTATTTCCAAATTTTTTGATATACTGGATATTCAATTCCAGTGATAAAGTCATGATCACAAATATTCTTGATGTTGGTCAGGCAGGAATTTATTCTGTTGGTTCTAAACTTGGTCATGCAAGTCAACTGATCTACACTGCTTTTGCAGGTGGTTGGCAATTTTTTGCATTTTCCACCATGAAGGAGAAAGATCAGGTCGGTTCCAACTCAAAAATATTTGAATATCTTGGAATTATATCCTATGTTGCAACTGCATTCGTATGTGCGATCAGCTATTGGTTCTTCAAACTTGTATTTGCAGAACAATATCTTGTCGGGTATGTGATAGCACCGTATTTATTCCTTGCACCATTGCTGCAGATGCTGTTTCAGGTGGCGGCAAATCAGTTTCTTGTTGTGAAAAAAACCTGGCCAAATATGTTTATTCTGTTGTCCGGGGCAATCATCAATGTCATTTTGAATCTGACACTTATTCCTGTGATAGGTATTGAAGGGGCTTCAATTGCGACATTGATAGGCTATGCGGTTTCGGATATTATTTGTGTGATCATATTGTGTAAGATGAAGCTGATGGTTATTTCATTCAGGTTTATTGTTTCAACTTTAATTATGACAGCATTTTTCTTTGTTTGGCGTTTGTCCATGTCTAAGAATATTTGGCTTGGTTTAGTAATTGCAATGTGCATTACAATGATATATATTTTTTTGTATAGAAATGAGCTGATATTACTCATTAAAAAACGAAAACATAAAAAAGCATAAAGCTTTGAGAATAACTTATAGGAGGACTCATGAGAGAAATAAAAACAGTCACCGTAGTAGGTGCCAATGGAACAATGGGTACAAATGTATCCGCAATCTTTGCATCGTTTGGCAATGCAAAGGTTTATATGATAAGCCGTGACATTGAAAAATCAAAAAAGGCGGCTGAAAAAGCTTGCAAGTCTGTAAGAGCTGACAGCATCAGAAAGAATCTGATTCCTGCGGATTATTCCATGCTTGCGCAGTGCGTGTCTGAATCAGATCTGGTTTTTGAGAGTACTGCCGAAAATCTCTCGATAAAGCTGGATATAACAAAGAAAATTGCAGAGTCTCTTCCGGCAAATGCTATTGCCTGTACAGGTACATCCGGTCTTTCCATTACATCTCTTTCCGAATGTTTTCCGGAAGAACTGAGAAAGCATTATTTTGGTGTTCATTTCTTCAATCCACCATATAATATGATCCTTTGCGAGATAACACCTACAAAGTACACGGATATGGAACTTTTTGAAGAAGCCAAAAAATATCTGAAAACTACACTGTTCCGCACTGTTGTTGAGGTCAAGGATTCTCCTGCTTTCCTTGCAAACCGCATTGGTTTTCAGTTTATCAATGAGGCATTTCAATATGCGGAGAAGTATAAAGACAATGGCGGTATCGACTACATTGATGCGATTCTCGGACCATTTACCGGTCGTGCAATGGCACCGCTTACCACGGCAGATTTCGTAGGTCTGGATGTGCATAAGGCAATCGTGGACAATTTGTATGAGAATACAAATGACTATGCACACGAAACTTTCGTACTCCCTGAATTTGTTCCGAAATTGATCGATGATGGCAAACTTGGACGAAAGGCGGGCGGCGGCATCTATAAGACTGAGGTTTATGAAAGTGGTCTGAAGCGCAGAACGGTCTATGACATTGAGACTGGACTGTTCCGAGATCAGATGAAATATGTTTTCCCGTTTGCTGAGAAGATCAAAGCATATCTGAAAAATGGAGAATATGAAAATGCATTCAGTCGGCTGATTAACAATAAGTCTCTGGAAGCAACGATTTGCCTTGAGTTTCTTCTGAAATACATTATCTATTCACTCAGCACAACCGAAGAAGTCGGTTATAAGATCAGCTCTGCTGATGATGTTATGGCAACAGGTTTTAATTGGTGTCCTCCTATGGCGATGATTCAGGCGTTTTCCACAGTAACAGACGTTACGCAGCTCATCAAAGAGCGTGTGGACAAATCCATTCTGGAGAAGATCGATGTTGATTCGCTGCTTGCGAAAGTTAAACCGTCAAAGTACGATTACAGATTGTACTTTAAGTCAAGATAAGGAGGCGTACAGATGAGTAAGGTTTATATATTGGGCGGTGCGCAGACAGATTTTGAAAGAAACTGGACGAAAGAAGGAAAAAATCTCGTTGCACTTTTGAAAGAAGCAGTATCAGACGGATTCAGCAACGCTGAGATCACATTTGATGATGTAATTGCGTTGAATAAAGAAAACAGAGTGGCTTGCTTTGTCGGTAATTTTATTGCAGAGCAGTATGTCGATCAAGGACATCTCGGTGCATTTCTGACAGAAGTACATCCTTCATTTTATGGTGTTCCTTCCGCAAGATATGAAGCTGCTTGTGCATCCAGTTCTGTTGCAATAGACGCAGCGATTACCAAGATAAGAAGCGGTGATTACGATGTTGCAATTGTGGTCGGTTGGGAATTGATGAAAACAGTTGATTCCAAAATCGGCGGAGATATTCTCGGCAGAGCTGCTTATTATGAGAAAGAGGGTAAGGGTGTTGAATTGCCGTTTCCGAAACTCTTTGGCAGATTGGCTGATGAGATCCTCATTAAATATGGCACTGATGAACAGCGATTTATGGATGCACTTGCGATGATCTCTACGCAAAACTATGCCAATGCAAAACGCAATCCGCTGGCACAGACCAGAAAATGGTTCATGAGCTATGAACAGGCAAGAATGCGTGATACCGACACAAACCCCATTGTCGGCGGTAGACTGGCTGTTTCTGACTGTTCACAGGTGACTGATGGTGCTGCAGTCGTTGTACTTGCATCTGAAAACTTCATCAAGAGCAGAAATATCAAGGATAAACCGATAGTCAAGGGTTACGGTCACAGAGTCGCACCGATGCTCTTTGATAAAAAAATCAAGGATGCAGAGTCCTCCCCGTATATTCTGCCGTGGACAAGACAGGCTGTGCTTGATGCATACGGCAGAAGCGGTCTGACAGTTGATGACATTGATGTATTCGAGACACATGACTGCTTCACCTCCAGCGAGTATGCAGCTATTTCCGCATTCGGCATTGCAGAACCCGGCAAGGAGTATCTTGCGATCGAAGAGGGCATTACGGCATTTGACGGAAAGAAGCCGATCAATCCAAGTGGTGGTTTGATCGGGTGCGGACATCCGGTTGGTGCATCCGGTGCAAGAATGTTCCTCGACCTTTACAAGCAAGTCACAGGACAGGCTGGAAAGTATCAGGTTTCCGGTGTGAACAATGCGATGATGTTGAATATTGGTGGAAGCGCCACTACAAACTATGTGTTTGTAGTGGGAAATGAATGAGAAGGAGCTTTTGAATGAACACGAAACCTACTATTAGCGGTGAACATGATCTGTTTGGTGAGAATGTTCAGTTCGGTTACAATACGATCGTAGGAAGCAATTGTTCCTTTGGTAAGAATTGTTTTATCGGTCACAACAGCATCATCGAGGACAATGTTGTTCTTGGCGATAATGTGTATATTGCGGAAAACTGCATTATCCGCTCCAATGTTGAACTCGGTGCGAATACATCTGTAGGAGCCAACAGTATTCTTGGCGAATGGCTTATGGATTTTTATCTGGACAAGCAGGCGCATGAACACAAACTTTTCATTGGTTCTGATACAATAATCAGAAGCGGAACGAAAATCTATGGCGGAAGCACGATTGGCGATCATTTTCAGACCGGACATAATGTTACGATTAGAGAGGGAGCACAGATTGGTTCTCATGTCAGTGTCGGTACACTGTCTGACATTCAGGGTAAGTGCAATATTGGCGATTATGTTCGTATGCATAGTAATGTCCATATCGGTCAGCTTTCACAAATTGACAGCTATGTGTGGATTTTCCCGTACGTTGTCCTGACGAACGACCCAACACCGCCATCAGATCAATTGATTGGTGTTCATATTCATTCTTATGCAATCATTGCAACAAATGCTATCATTCTCCCTGGGATTGATATTGCAGAAGACACACTTGTCGCTGCTTGTGCAAATGTAACGAAGAACGTGGAACAGTATCAGGTAGTTGGCGGAAATCCGGCAAAACCTCTTACGGATATTAGAAGGATTAAGAATAAGTTTACCGGTGAGGATGCTTATCCTTGGAAGTACCATTATAGCCATAATATGCCTTGGGAAGGCATGAGCTATGATGAGTGGTATCATTCTATCAATCTTTAATTGAGGAGGAAAAAATCATGACCATTATCGTAACAGGCGGTGCCGGCTTCATCGGCTCAAACTTTGTATTCCACATGCTGAACACCTATCCTGACTACAGAATCATCTGTCTGGACAAGCTCACCTACGCTGGCAACCTGTCCACGCTTGCACCTGTCATGGACTGTCCGAACTTCCGCTTCGTGAAGCTCGATATCTGTGACCGTGAGGGCGTGTACAAGCTCTTTGCGGAGGAGAAACCTGACATCGTAGTAAACTTCGCAGCGGAGTCCCATGTTGATCGCTCCATCGAGAATCCGGAGATTTTCCTCCAGACAAATATCATCGGTACAGCGACCTTGATGGATGCTTGCCGCAAGTACGGCATCCAGCGTTACCATCAGGTTTCTACCGACGAGGTTTACGGTGACCTTCCTCTGGACAGACCTGACCTTTTCTTTACTGAAACAACTCCTATCCATACAAGCAGCCCTTACAGTTCTTCTAAGGCTGGCGCTGACCTACTTGTTATGGCATATCATCGCACCTACGGTCTGCCTGTCACAATCAGCCGCTGCTCAAACAACTACGGTCCGTATCACTTCCCGGAGAAGCTGATTCCGCTTATGATTGCGAATGCGCTTGCAGACAAGCCGCTGCCGGTCTACGGCGAGGGTCTGAATGTCCGTGACTGGCTCTACGTTGAGGATCATTGCCGCGCGATCGACCTCATCATTCACAAGGGGCGCGTCGGCGAAGTCTACAATGTCGGCGGTCACAACGAGATGAAGAACATCGACATCGTCAAGCTCATCTGCAAGGAGCTTGGCAAGCCGGAATCCCTGATTACACACGTTGAGGACAGAAAGGGTCACGATATGCGCTACGCGATCGACCCGACCAAGATCCACAATGAGCTTGGCTGGCTGCCGGAGACAAAGTTCGAGGACGGCATCAAGAAGACGATCCAGTGGTATCTGGAAAACCGTGAGTGGTGGGAGACCATCCTTTCCGGTGAATACCAGAACTACTACGAGAAGATGTACGGCAGCAGAGGTACAATCTGATGAAAGCGTTTGTGACAGGTGTTGGCGGACAGCTCGGCTACGATGTTGTAAATGAACTGAAAAAGCGCGGGTATACCGCAGTTGGCAGCGATATTCTTGATGACACTGCCGCTGACTGTGAATACATCAAGCTCGATATTACCGATGCAAGTGCTGTTGATCGGGTTATCTCCGAAGTGCAGTCGGATGTGGTGATTCATTGTGCGGCATGGACTGCGGTTGATGCTGCGGAGGACGAAGAGAATATCCCAAAGGTTCGTTCAATCAATGTGAACGGCACGCAGAATATTGCAAATGTCTGCAAGAAGTTTGACTGCAAGATGATCTACATCTCCACTGATTACGTTTTCAATGGTCAGGGTGAAACACCGTGGCAGCCAGACTGTAAAGACTATGCTCCGCAGAATGTCTACGGTCAGTCCAAGCTCGACGGTGAGCTTGCCGTCGCCAATACGCTGGAAAAGTATTTCATAGTCCGCATCGCGTGGGTGTTCGGTTTGAACGGTAAGAACTTCATTAAGACGATGATAAACGTAGGCAAGACACATGATGAAGTGCGCGTTGTTTCCGATCAGATCGGCACACCGACCTATACATATGATCTTGCGAGATTGCTCGTTGATATGGCAGAGACGGAGAAGTACGGATACTATCATGCGACCAATGAGGGTGGCTATATCAGCTGGTATGACTTTACGGTTGAAATTTACAAACAGGCGGGGATGACTACCAAGGTCACGCCGGTCACAACTGCGGAGTACGGTCTGAGTAAGGCGGCACGTCCGTTCAATTCCAGACTTGATAAGTCCAAGCTCGCCCAGAACGGCTTCACACCGCTGCCGACATGGCAGGATGCGCTTGCAAGATATTTGAAGGAGATTCAGTGATGGGACAGATTACAGTTGAGAAGAATGTCGGCGGGATCGAGGGGCTTTGCGTCATCACCCCCGCAGTTCATGGCGACAATCGCGGCTATTTCATGGAAACATACAGCCAGCGTGATATGGAAGAAGCTGGAATAAACATCGTCTTCGTTCAGGACAATCAATCCTGCTCTACCAAGGGCGTTTTGAGAGGATTGCATTTCCAGAAGCAGTTCCCGCAGACAAAGCTCGTGCGCGCAATCAAGGGCAGAGTGTTTGATGTTGCGGTTGATTTGCGCAAGGATTCTGCTACATACGGCAAGTGGTATGGCGTTGAGCTGACGGAGGAGAACAAGAAGCAGTTTCTGATTCCGAAGGGCTTTGCGCACGGATTCCTTGTGCTCAGCGATGTTGCGGAGTTCTGCTACAAGTGCGACGACTTTTATCATCCGAATGATGAGGGCGGTATGGCATGGAACGATCCGGAGATTGGCATTCAGTGGCCGGAGCTTGTTGGTGAGTACAACGGTACTGCAAGTGCTGAGGGTTACACGCTGGAGGATGGAACGAAGCTCAATCTTTCGCAGAAGGATCAGAAGTGGCTTGGTTTCAGGGATACATTTAAGTTCTAATAATTGAAAGGTTGTGACTGATTTGAAAGGAATCGTTCTTGCAGGCGGAAGCGGTACGCGCCTTTATCCGCTGACAAAAGTTACATCGAAGCAGCTGCTTCCCATCTATGATAAGCCGATGATCTACTATCCGCTCAGCACGCTGATGCTGGCCGGTATCAAGGACATTCTGATCATCAGCACACCTGATGATACACCGCGCTTTGAGGCACTGCTCGGCGATGGCAGCCAGTATGGAATCAATCTAAGTTATAAGGTGCAGCCAAGTCCGGACGGACTGGCACAAGCATTTATTCTTGGTGAGGAGTTCCTTGCAGGAGAAGCAGGCGCAATGGTTCTTGGCGATAATATTTTCTATGGAAACGGCTTTGGCAGTATGCTTAGAGCTTCTGTAAAGAATGCTGAAGAAAAGGGCAGAGCGACTGTGTTTGGCTATTATGTGCCCGATCCAGAGCGCTTCGGTGTAGTTGAATTCGACGAGAACGGCAAGGCTCTCAGCATTGAGGAGAAGCCTGCGAATCCGAAGTCGAACTATGCCGTGACAGGTCTGTATTTTTATCCAGCAGGTGTCAGCGATAGAGCAAATCAGGTAAAACCGTCTGCGCGTGGTGAGCTTGAGATTACGACTCTGAATGATATGTATCTCAACGACGGACTGCTTGATGTTCAGCTTCTCGGTCGTGGCTTCGCATGGCTTGATACAGGCACGATGCAGAGTCTGCTTGATGCTGCAAACTTTGTGGAGATGGTGCAGAACAGACAGGGCATTACAATCTCGGCTCCGGAGGAGATTGCGTTTATCAATGGTTGGATTGATAAGGCTGGTTTGCTTAAGTCAGCGGAAGCTTATGGCAAGAGTCCGTATGGTGCTCATCTCAGAGCAGTGGCTGAAGGAAAAGTGAAGTATTGATTTGATTAATTGAGGCGAAATATGAATCGAGCATTAAAAGAACGTTTGAAGATGGTTTATTATTCAAACTTTGGTCATGTGGTTCGTTTTTTACCAGAACACTTAAAATATGAAATACGATATAAAGAGTTTAAACAATCAGTTAAAGCAATTGAAAACCAGAGTTTTGATGAAACAATTAAGGTCGTTTTTCTACTGGAATTTCCGGAAATGTGGAATTCCTGCAAATCTGTATTTGAGGCAATGCAACAGAGCGAGAATGTTGAGCCTTATCTAATTGTTCTTCCTAAATACCCAGATTTGAATAATTATCCCGCGTTCGAGTTTGCCAAATCCATTGAAGGCAATGTGATCGAGGGCTTCAATTCTTCTACCCGTGAATGGTTTGACATTTCAGAATTAAAGCCTAATTATGTCTTTTAT
The DNA here is from genome assembly GCA_947627245.1 of uncultured Lachnospiraceae bacterium. GTDB lineage: Bacteria > Bacillota > Clostridia > Lachnospirales > Lachnospiraceae > Choladousia. Next base: position 18,176 of record CANQVH010000054.1, read on the forward strand.
TCAAGACCGTATGCCAAAGAATATCCGAATGCCTATAAACCCTGCAATCTGAGCAAATATGCCAAACTATGCTATATTCCGTATGGATTTGAATTTATTAAAGGCTATCATATTGAAGTAGAATATAATCTGGATTTTTTTCCCTATGTGTATATGCTATTTTTTGAGGGACAGACATCAAGAGCATATTGTGAGACTTTCTGTAAGAACCGTAATGATAAGAAGCTATTTGAGGTTGGTTACCCTAAGTTTGATCTTACATATAAAACACGGAGAGAGTTTCCTCACGAGAATGTTGCGCGTACATTTCTTTGGACGCCAAGATGGTCTGTGGAGACAATGGCAAATGATGGAACTTCATATTTTGAATTGATTGAACCCCTGATCTCTTACTTTACAGATGAGAAGCATAAGGATTTAAACTTGATTATTAGACCGCACCCTTTGATGTTTACGAATTTTATTAAAAATGGCATTATGTCAAAGGGCAGTGTAGAAGAATTGTTTCATAGAATTGATTGTATTCCTAATATTTCCTTTGATAAAAACTCAGACTACCTGAAAAGCATATCTGTTGCAGATTATGTTATATCGGATTTTACAAGTATGCTTGTAGAATATGTTTTGTTTGATCTACCAATCCTGTATTGTGGAAAAAGCGATAAGTTTGACAGTACAGGAAAGCAGCTAGACAGTGTAATGTATCACATTTCTGATTATAAGAGTGTAGAAGATGCTTTGGATGATTTTATTGCTCGCGGCGATATATTTAAATCGAAAAGAAAAACGGTATTAGATAAACTTAGTAATGGATTTGATGGAAAAATAGGTGAGCGTATTGCTAATGCTATTATCAGTGATTACAATTCTGCAATATCAAAATCATGAAATGTAGAGATGATTATATTGATAGTGGAATGTGTATCTTATTGAAATGATATTACTGCTGTAGCAGTAGTATTTCTGTTGAAATCGACAAAAGGTGTTTTCAAGAATCTGAGAAATAGAAATGAGGAGAAATGAAATGCTAAATTTTACAGTAGGACCTGTTATGGCAAGTGAAGAAGTCTGCGCAGTTGGTGCGGAGCAGGTTCCTTATTTTAGAACACCGGAGTTTTCGGAGCTGATGCTGGAGAATGAAAAGCTGATGCTGGAGTTTTCCAAAGCCCCGGCAGGCTCGAGAGTCGCGTTTATGACCAATTCTTCTACCGGGTCGATGGAAGCGACCGTTATGAACTGCTTTTGTGCATCGGATAAGGTGTTGGTGATTAGCGGCGGAAGCTTCGGTCAGCGCTTTGTTGAGCTTTGTGAGATTCACGAGATTCCGCATGAGGTGCTGCATCTGAATCACGGTCAGAAGTTGACAAAAGAAAGATTATATGAATATGATGGTCAGGGTTTCACAGGTCTGCTTGTCAACGTTGATGAGACCTCTACCGGTGTACTTTATGATTCGGAGATGCTGGGCGAATTCTGTAAAAAGAATCAGATGTTTTATGTCTGTGACTGTGTTTCCTCTTTCCTAGCTGATCCCTTTGATATGGCACACTGCGGTGCGGATGTGATGATTACCGGCTCCCAGAAGGTTCTTGCTTGTCCTCCTGGTGTATCAATGATTGTTCTCGCACCGAGAGCGGTGGAGCGTGTTATAAATGCGAACGTGAAATCTATGTATTTCAATTTAGCTGATGTTCTGAAAAATATGGAGCGCGGTCAGACACCGTTTACACCGGCAGTCGGCATACTGCGACAGATAAATACCAGACTCAAAGAGATTGAAGCTGCGGGCGGTGCTGATATAGAGATTGCAAGAGTAGCTGCGCAGGCACAAGATTTCCGGAACAAGATCAAAGAGCTTCCGTTTGAATTTGTTTCTGAATCTCCGGCAAACGGCGTAACACCCGTTCATCCTGTTAATGCAGATGCGTATGAGATATTCATGGAACTCAAGGATCACTATAACATTTGGATCTGTCCAAACGGTGGTGATATGAAGAGTACGATTTTAAGAGTCGGACATATTGGATATCTGACGCATGATGATAACACAACGCTGATCAATGCTTTGAAGGATATGCAGAGAAAAGGAAAACTCTAAAATATATATTTTGTAATGGAGATGGTATCTTGATTAAAGTAATTACATACGGAACATATGATATGCTCCATTACGGACATATTCGTTTGCTTGAACGTGCTAAAGCACTTGGAGACTATCTGATAGTTGGCATAACATCTGATGATTATGACAAAACCAGAGGCAAGATCAATCTTCAGCAGTCATTGATGGAACGTGTAGAAGCTGTCAAAGCAACAGGACTTGCGGACGAGATTATCATTGAGGAGTATGAAGGTCAGAAGATAGATGATATCCGTCGTCTTAATGTTGATATTTTTACGGTTGGTTCAGATTGGAAAGGCGTTTTTGATTATTTGAACGAATACTGTAAGGTAGTATATCTCTCACGGACAGAAGGCGTTTCCAGTACCGAAATCAGAGAGCAGAAATGTGCGGTGAATCTTGGTTTGGTCGGAGATGCACTATTTCTGAATAAGTTTTTGATTGAATCCAAGTACGTTAATGGTATTCATGTCAATGCCCTGTATTCCGATAACTCAGATTTAATAAAAAAAATGGAAGGAAGTGAAATCATTGCAATCACCAATGACTATGATGCATTTCTTTCATCTGTTGATGCAGTATATATCCGATCTCTGCCACATTATCATTATGAGCACATCAAAAAAGCACTTAAATCCGGAAAGCACGTTTTGTGTGAATCACCAATGACATTAAATCGTTCTCAATGTGAAGAATTATTTCAACTTGCTGACAGTCAAGGATTGATACTCATGGAGGCACTGAAAACAGCATATGCAACTGCATATGCACGGTTGGTTCTTTTCGTTAAAGGCGGTAAAATCGGAAATGTTATTTCGATAAATTCTACCTGTACCAGTATCAGAGATGTAGATACGAAAAATGAATGGAATAATATCCATGAATGGGGACCGACAGCATTACTACCGATTCTTCAGATACTGGGAACGGATTTCAATGAGTGCCGCATTATTTCGCGTTTCCGTGAGATGGGGAATGACAGTTATTCCAAGGTGGATTTGCTGTATGATCATGCTGTAGGGATGCTACAGACAGGTGATGGTTTTAAGGCGGAGGGAAATTTAATCATTTCCGGCTCCAACGGATATATCTATGTTCCTGCACCCTGGTGGAAAACTGATTATTTTGAAGTGCGTCATGAGAATCAAAATGAGAATAAGCGTTTTTTCTATCAGCTCGACGGTGAGGGGATCCGCTATGAACTGGTTGCATTTGTAAGAGCAATCAATAGTGGAATCATGGAAAATGATATCGCTCGCGATGTAACACTAAAAATAGCTGAAATTATGGAAAAATTTGATCAGCAGCAGGGAGTTATCTGTATCTGATTGACGCCTACAATGAAATGCGAAACATCGACATTGTGAGGATGATATGCCGTGAGCTTGGAAAGCCGGAAAGTCTGATAACGTATGTTGCTGACAGGAAAGGACATGACCTGCGGTATGCGATTGACAATGGGAAGATACAAACAATGCTTGACTGGCAACCACAGATGACATTTGAGGAAGGAATACAGAGGACTATCCAGTGGTATTTGGAGAACCGAGCATGGTGGGAGAAGCTGATTAACGCTTGACACAATCCCCCTTCCGTGGCATACTTTATATATCGGCTAAGTGAAGCCCTCGGAACCTGGTATTAGCCGATTCTGAGGGCTTGTGTGTTTTAGTGTTGGTTCACGTTACAACGGCTGACACAGAGATGAAATATAGGAGGTGTGAGAGTGTATCAAAGAATCTATGATAACAGGAAAACACTGACAAACATTCTCTTCATTCTCTACATCATAAGTGTGATAAGCGTTACCTTCATTGTCCGTGAAACAATGGTGCTGCGAACACCAGAGAATCGTGGCGTGGTATTGCAGCCGTTCCGAGAGTTTGAAGCGATGATGAATGGTATGCATTTCTTCTGGTTCAAGCAGATATTTCTGAACGTGCTGCTTTTCGTTCCGTTCGGATTCCTGCTGCCGATGATATCAAAGCATTTCAAAAATCCCATACTAACTGTGGCTACCGGATGCATTTTCTCTGGAACGATAGAACTGCTGCAATATATAACCGGTCGCGGACTTACCGAAGTCGATGACGTGATAACGAACACACTCGGCGCTGCGGTCGGTGTGGCGGTGTATCATATCATTTCAACGGTGTATAGAAATAAGGCGGTTCAGTTGTGGTTACGATAGAAGAGCACAGTCCGCTGCGTGGACAGCATGATAAAACTCTATTTTTACAAGAGGAGAAGGTATTATGAGCTTAACAGTTCTTGAAGAAAGGCGAAGAAATATTTTTGAATCCTATTCCCAGAAAAGCTGGTACAAAAATCTTTCAATTCATCCAAGTACTATAAATGATGAAAAAGGGAAAAAGCTGCTTTCTTTATTAGCTGAGTATGAAAATGCAATTGAACACTTAATGAGTTGTAATAATTCCCAAAGTGATTTTGAATCCAATATGTTCTGGGAAAACAGAGCTAAAGAATTGCTCGATGAAATAGAGATTATTGCAGCGACAATAGATCAAAATTCCTAATCAGCACTGGTAGAAGCGTAGAATATTGTGAACACACCGTTAACTCTGCCCACACTCCCTTGCTAAATTACTTCTTTTATGGTGTAATGGAAAGTGATAGCAAGGAGGTGTGGTCAAGATGAATGGTGAAGTCTTATCAAAAATTGTGCTGACAATCATGTTCATAGCTGTGACTATCACAGAGGTCTATCTATCCCACCAAAACGGCAAAGATTCTGGCGCAGCAAGTAAATCTCTATCAACCCGTCTTCATCTCAGTGAAGCCGTAATCCGCACAGGCGCGCATATGATCTCTTTCGCAGCGATGATGGTACTATTGTGCTTGGTTTGTCAAATGTATCAACTGCGGATGATAACCAGTTTATTCGTAGCCGTGTGGGCAGTAATGGATGAAGTGACGAAGCCGATGATGAAAAACGGACGGCATTGCAGTATAAAGGATATCGGATGGAATCTGTTAGGAGTAGCTGTTGGGGGCTGTGTGTGGATGATAGTATCACATTAAACTGTAATAATTTTGTGTGCTAGAGCAATTATATACAGTACATAGCAAAGCCCATGAAGCATGGTAACTTCATGGACTTGTGTCTATATATGGATACTTACTGGTTCAACAGGGCAAGGCTCTGATCGTATTCGGACTGTGAGATTCTTAACATCTGCAAAACTTCTTCAAGAGGTTTCTGCGTGGTTTCCATCAATGTTCTGACATTATCAACAAGTTTTCTTGCTTCACCGATTCCGATACCTTCCGCCTTACCTCTCTCATGACCTCTCGCTTCCCCTCTTGACTCTGCTGCAAACAAAGACGACCTCATATCCAGCATAGACTTCTCCCGCCACCTTGCAAGCTCACGAGTCTTGCCGTCTGCACTCATGTCATACACGATCTGAACAGCTCTCTCCATAAGATCACCTCCGGCTTCCTTGACTTGTTCCAATTCTTCCTCCGTGTCTGCCTTGATAAACTGCATCCACAGTGTCTTGCGGTCGTTTGGTTGAATGTTCTTTACTTTTCCCATTTCAAAGAAATGAATGCTGAATTTGTCTGAGGAAATTTCATGCGTGTCTTTCAGTGCAGCAACCACCTCCGTGTGGTACTGCTCCCGATCCTCAAACAGCGTATAGTCCAGAATATTGATCGCAATGGTCTTTTTCAGATTTTGGTACATCTGCCCCTTTTGCAGGCTCGATGTGTACAGCTTTGCCCAATAGAACAGCGTTCTGTCCCGGAAATCATCCTGTTTATTGATCTGTATTTCCACATCGACTGCCGTGCCATCTACATCCAAAACAAGATCCAATCTGCTGAATTTTCCCTCTTCGGTCTCAGGCGGCAT
>CANQVH010000055.1 GCA_947627245.1 uncultured Lachnospiraceae bacterium
ATTTTAGTCAAGGAATCAGGATCAGACCAAAAGTCGGGATTTTTCTTTGATTGTGTAATGAAGTAATATACTTCATTCTTTTTTTTGCCTTTCACACTCTCGTCAATCAGCGCTTTTTTCCGCACTCTCGCGCCACGAAATATAAGCGCTCACTGTCCCGGCGAGGCGCATCTTGAGAAAACGCATCGAACACTGCTTCCAGCTTCATCCCGGCGCGAGCGAGCGCGTCTCGCACCTCTTCGACCTCATAGGCTCTCTGATAGTGCGTCTCCTCATATTTTTCGTACAGGCTGCTCTCCTGCCGGATAAACAGCGTCAGATCGTATTCATTCATGCGCGTCTTTTCATCGTACCAGTTCTCCCAGATAAAGCTGCCTTCGTCACGGTTCTCCGCGATCACCGACTCTCCGAGCGCCTGATATTTGCCGACTGTGTTCAGGTCAAAAATGAACACGCCGTCCGGATCAAGGTAATTGTTGACAAGCGAAAACACCGTGACAAGATCCTCTGTATCTGTCACATAGTTGATCGTATCGCAGACGCTCACGACGGCGCGCACTGTTCCGTACAGCTCAAATTCGCGCATGTCCTGAAGCAGATACAGAATGTCATGTCCGGAGGCATCTTTCTTCTCCTGAGCAACCTCCAGCATTTCCGCCGAATTGTCCACGCCGATCATATCATAACCCAGCGTAGCCAGACGCTCCGTCATCTCGCCGGTCCCGCAGCCGAGCTCCAGCACCAGACCGTCCGATACGCCGTACTGCACCAACAGACTGTGCAGATACGCGCACCATTCATCGTATGGAATGTTGTCCATGAAGGTGTCATACACCTGCGCAAAGCTCTCATAGGATGCCATCGTATTCTTTCTCCTCACCTTTTCAGGTATCTCCGCAAAAAGCTGTACAGCGCGTCCATCTCCTCGTCTGTGCCGATCGTGATCCGCAGATAGTTGTCGATCCGAGGTTTGTCGAAATACCGCACGTAAATCCCGGCCGCCTTGAGCGCCTCGAAAAGCTCCCGTGCCGGACAGCTCTCGTGCGTCACAAAGAGGAAATTCGCCTGCGAATCCGTAAATGAAAAGCCGAGCTGCGCCAGCTCTTTCTTCGCGTATTCCCTTGTCGCCATGATCTTGCGGCGCGTCTCCTTCAGATACATGCTGTCGTGGATCGCCGCAGCGCCGAGACGGATCGCCGCCTCGTTCATCGTGTAAGAATTAAATGAATATTTCACGTCGTTCAAGTGGCGGATCAGCTCCTCGCTGCCGAACGCGTAGCCGATGCGCATCCCCGCCATACAGTGTGATTTTGAGAACGTCTGCACGACCAGCAGATTTTCGTATTTCTCCAGAAGTCCCCGCGCGGATATCCCGCCGAAATCGATGTACGCCTCGTCCACGATGACGATAACGTCCTGATTGTGCCGTAGGATCTCCTCGATGTCGGCAAGCGGCATCTGAACGCCGGTCGGCGCATTCGGATTCGGGAAGATCACGCCGCCGTTTTCTTTGTAATAATCTTCCTTCACGATCTCAAAATTCTCATTCAGCGGCGGACATTCATACGGGATCCGGAAAAGATCCGCCCACACATCGTAAAACGAGTAAGTGATATCCGGAAACAGGATCGGCTTCTGTGAATTGAAAAAGGTAAGAAAGCACATCGCCAGCACGTCGTCCGAACCGACGCCCACGAACACCTGCTCCGGGCGCATCTGATATTCCTCCGCAATCGCGGTGACAAGCTCCCATGCCGTTGGATCCGGATATTTCCGCATCGTCTCTGTCGTCATCTGCCGCAGCGCGTCCAGCACCATCGGGGACGGCGGATACGGATTTTCGTTTGTATTCAGCTTGATCACGTTTGACTGCTTCGGCTGTTCTCCCGGCGTGTACGGCGTCACCTTCCGGATGTTGTTTTCCCACTCTCTCATGCAAATTACTCCTGTCTTCTATTATTTGAGTTAATGAGCCGTGCGAACCTCATTCGCGATATAATTTCGCGTAAATCCCGTCTTTCGCAAGCAGCTCCTCATGCGTTCCCTGTTCCTCGATACCCTTGTGCGTGAGCACGAGAATCTTCTGCGCGTTTCGGATCGTTGAGAGCCGATGCGCGATCACGAAGGTCGTCCTGCCGTGCGCGAGCGCTTCCATCGACTGCTGCACGATCTTTTCACTCTCGTTGTCGAGCGCCGAAGTCGCCTCGTCAAAAATCAGAATCGGCGGATTCTTCAAAAATACGCGCGCGATCGAAAGCCGCTGCTTCTGCCCGCCGGAAAGCTTCACGCCGCGCTGCCCGATATCGGTCAAATAACCGTCCGGAAGCTGCTCGATAAACTCATGCGCGTTCGCAAGCTTCGCGGCCGCGACGACCTCCTCATCCGAGGCGTCCGGCCTGCCGTAGCGGATATTCTCCATGACGTTCTCCGCGAACAGGTATACGTCCTGCTGCACGATACCGATCTGCCTGCGCAGATCCGCCAATTTGATCTTGCGGATATCCGTGCCGTCCAGTAAAATCCGCCCTGCGTCCACGTCGTAAAAGCGCGGGATCAGACTGCACAGCGTCGTCTTTCCGCCGCCCGACGAGCCGACGATCGCCAGATAATCGCCCGGCTTCACATGCAGGTCGATGTGGCTGAGCACCGTGTCCAGATTGTCTTCATATTTGAACGATACATTGTCGAAGCGGATATCGCCTTTCGCGCCCGATATGCCAACCGCGTCCGGCGCGTCCGTAATGTCAGGCGCGATCGCCAGAATCTCAAGGAAGCGCTCGTAGCCTGTGTAACCGTTCTGAAATTGCTCCGTGAAATTGATCAGCTTCCGAATCGGCTCGGTAAAATTGTTGATGTAGAGCAGGAAGGTCACGAGATCCGCGACCTCCATGCGCCCGCCCGTCATCAGCGCGGTCCCGACGACGAGCACCGCGATCGTCACGAGCGTCGTCAGCGCGCCCAGACCGGAATTGTACCAGCCCATGTACCAGTAGCTGCGCCGTTTCGACTCGACAAAACGCTCGTTGCCCTCGCGGAATTTCCGCATCTCTACCGCCTCGTTGCCGAACGATTTGACCGCGCGCACGCCGGACAGACTGTCCTCGATCTGGCTGTTGATATCCGCGATCCGCGCGCGGTTCTGCTTAAACGCGCGCTTCATCTTGCGATTAAAATACGCCGCGTAGAGCACGATCACCGGCAGGAACGCGAACGCCACAAGCGTCAGCGTCGCATTAATCTGAAGCAGAATCACGAACGATCCGATAAACTTGATCAGCGAGATCACGACGTCCTCCGGACCGTGATGAAGAAGTTCGCTGATGTCAAACAGATCCGATGTGATGCGCGACAGGAGCTGCCCGACCTTCTGGTTGTCATAGAAGGCAAAGGACAGCTTCTGGTAATGCCCGAAGATCTCATTGCGCATGTCGTGCTCGATCTTCGCGCCCATAATGTGCCCGAAATACGCAATATAAAAATTACAGAACCACTCCACCGCGACCAGCGCCACCATCAGCACGCCGAGCCGCAGGATGATCCGCATCGCCTCTCCGCCCGGGAGAAGGACCACGCTCGTCGTCACATAGCGCACGATCAGCGGGATCGCAAGCGTCACGCCCGCGCCTAAGATGGCAAAAAACATATCGCTGAAGAACAGGTTCAGATACGGCCTGTAATATGCGATCAGGCGTTTCCATTTGTGCTCCATGCAGGCTTCGTCCCTCCCGTTTCTTGCACTCTTTCTGTTTCTTGAATGATTCCCGCCGCATATATCGCTGCCATGCAGCGGAGATCAATCCGTCCGCCATTCCGTCTTTTCAGCAACGGCGGAAAATCCCTATTCGTCCGTCAGACTTTGCTCCCGGATCACGGTAATCACCCTGTCCACGTACTTCGCGCAGAGCTCGTCGGTCTCCGCCTCTACCATGACGCGGATCACCGGCTCCGTGCCGCTCTCGCGCACAAGGATCCGCCCGTCTTCTCCTAGTTCCTTCTCTACCGCGTCCACCGCATCGCGCACGATCGCGTTGTCCTTCACCGCCTGCTTGTCGGCCACGCGGACATTTTTCAGGAGCTGCGGATAGATCCGCACCTCGGAAGCCAACGCGGAAAGACTCATCTTTTTCTCCATCATGACCTCCATGACCTTCAGAGAGGTCAGGATGCCGTCGCCCGTCGTCGCAAACTGGGAAAAAATAATATGTCCGGACTGCTCGCCGCCGAGACAGTGGCCGTTCTCCACCATATTCGCGTAGACGTATTTGTCGCCGACCGCCGTCTTCACGTAATTGATCCCGATCTTGTCGAACGCCTTATAGAGTCCGAGATTGGACATCACCGTTGTCACGACCGTATTGTTCGCCAGCTTATGGTCTTCCTTCAGATATTTTCCGCAGATATAAAGGATCAGATCGCCGTCGATGATGCGTCCGTTCTCGTCCACCGCGATGCAGCGGTCCGCGTCGCCGTCGTAGGCAAAGCCGACGTCCAGTCCCTTCTCCAGCACAAATTTCCGCAGCTCTTCGATATGCGTCGAACCGCAGTCTTGGTTGATGTTTGTTCCGTCCGGCTCATTGTGGATCACGTAGGTTTTCGCGCCGAGCGCGTCAAACACACTCTTCGCGATCGAGGACGCGCTTCCGTTCGAGCAGTCCAGCCCTACCTTCGTATTCTTGAACGAACGCGTAGCCATCGAGATCAAATGTCCGATGTAGCGATTCCGGCCCGCGATGTAATCCACGGTGCGGCCGATGTTTTCCCCGGTCGCCAGCGGAAGCTCGCCGATCTTTCCGTCGATGTACGCCTCGATCCGCTCCTCGATCTCCGCCTCGATCTTTTTTCCGCTGCCGCTGATGATCTTCAGGCCGTTGTCGTAGTAAGGATTGTGGCTCGCGGAGATCATGATCCCGCAGTCGAAATCCTCCGTGCGCACCACGTAGGAAACGCTCGGCGTCGTCGTCACATGAAGCAGGAACGCATCCGCGCCCGATGCCGTCAGCCCCGCCGCCAGCGCATACTCAAACATATAGCTGGAACGCCGCGTGTCCTTGCCGATCACGATGCGCGCCTTGTAATCCTGCCCGTAGTACCAGCCCAGATAACGACCTACCTTGAACGCGTGCTCCACCGTCAGATTTTTGTTCGCCTCGCCGCGAAAACCGTCCGTTCCGAAATACTTGCCCATAGCCCAACTCCGTTCCGGGATATTCTTTATCCCATTTTTTCATTTTATAGTATTCTGTCTCCCGTCTAAGTTCCACATTTTGCCTGTCCCCTCCGGCGGCCGGCCCTACTTTTCATTCATAAGCTGCTCCCTACAGTCCTTGAGCATCGCGCGCTCTTCCTTCGGCATCTTCGGATACTGCGGATCGATCTCCTCAAGCGTCTTCAAAACCGCCTCGGACACAAGATAGCGCGTGTACCATTTCTGATCCGCCGGAAGCACGTACCACGGATTTTCCTTCGTCGCCGTCGCGTTGATCACATCCTCGTAAACCTTGTGATACGTATCCCACAAAGCCCGTTCCTTCAGATCGGAATGGGAAAATTTCCAGTTCTTTGCCGGCGTGTCGATACGCTCAAGGAACCGCTCCTTTTGTTTCTCCTTTGACACGTTCAGGAAAATTTTGACCGTGCGATAGCTGTTTTCGTACAGATATTCCTCATAATTGCGGATCTGGCTGTAGCGCTTCCTGAAAAAGTCCTTGTCGCTCTGCCCGGTGATCCTCTTTGCCATGTGGTAGGTCTTGTTTAATTTATGTACCTGAACGACCAGCACATCCTCGTAATAGGAGCGGTTGAAGATCGCCATTTTCCCGCGCTGCGGCAGGCACTTGTTCACACGCCACAAAAAGTCGTGTGCCAGCTCCTCCGAGTTCGGCTGTTTGAAGCTGTACACGTCCACGCCCTGCGGGTTCACGCCGCCCATCACGTGCTTGACTGTGCTGTCCTTTCCGGCGGCGTCCATCGCCTGAAGTACAATGATCAGCCCTTCCCGGCCGTCCGCGTACAATCTGTCCTGAAGCTCTTGGATCTTTAACTGATTTTTCTCCGTCTTCTTCAGGATCTCCTCTTTATTCACCTTATCCTTGCCGCTGTTCGTCGGCAGCTTCTTCAAATTCAGCTTGCTGCTCCCGTCGAACCTGTAATCCTTCAAAGCCATGTGTCCACCTCCGTCTGTTTTATCTCAACATTGTTTTTCATTCTAGCACATTTTGCGCGAAATGTCTTCCCTATTTTGAGCACATATTCAATTCCGGATGATTTTTATTTGTCAACTAATTCTTATTTTTAGTTGACAATTTAGCAAACACCCTTTATACTTGCAGTGCATTGCAGAGGAGATGATCCATTTATGGAAAAAGAAAAACTTTCAATTCAGGACTTGACCGCAATCGCCCTGTGCACCGCGCTCATCGCGGTCATGGCGCAGATTTCCATACCCATGCCGATGGGCGTGCCGATGACGATGCAGACCTTCGCGATCACGCTGGTCGCCGTCATTCTCGGCGCGAAAAAGGGGACGATCGCCGCGCTGGCCTACCTTCTGCTCGGGGCGGTCGGCGCTCCCGTGTTTGCAGGATTCACCGGCGGTTTTCAGTACTTTGTCGACCCGACCGGCGGCTTTCTGCTGTCCTTCCCGCTCATGGCGTTCGCAATCGGATACGGCGCGGAGCGTTTTCACAACTCCAAACCAAGCTACGTGCTCTGGCTGGTGCTCGGCACCGTAGTCAACTACGTGATCGGCGTGCTGTTTTTCTGCCTGATCACAAAATCGTCCGTCGCCGCCGGCATCACCGCCTGCGTCCTGCCCTTTATCCCGACTGCAATCATCAAGGCGGTGCTGGCTTCCGTCATGGGCTTCAAGATCCGCGAAAGGCTGGTGCGTCTGGCATGGAACTGAAACAACACGATGAGGCGTCTCTGCCTTGCCGGGCTTCGACATCTCCGGCAATCCGGCTCCGCCCGCACCATCTCCTCTGCACACAAGGCTATACAGGAACCGGCTATGACGACGCGTTCAAGCTCCATATGGACGAGATCGTCCGTCGGCTGCGCACGCAGGAGCGCACTCCGGTTGAACTTGTCTTTTCCACAGACGAGCTGTGCGCCGCGTGTCCCCACCGGCTGGGCGAGGATCTCTGCCGCACAAACGAAAAAGTGAAAACATTTGACCGCAAGACAGCCGAATGTTTTCACTTAGAGGAAAAAACGTATATTTATCAGGACGTGATCCGCGAAATCCGCGCGGCCGCCACGTCCGAGATCATGGACTACATCTGCAAAGACTGCTCATGGTACCCGGTCAGCGCGTGTCGAGAACGGGTGCTCAGATCGCCGAACTCGATTCCCGATTGTTTGCTCTGATGATGCGACAAAAAACATGCTCCATAAAAACACCTCCCGGAATACTGTATGTACCCGGGAGGATTTTGTCTTAAATATACTTTAGCGGATAAAATGCGTCCACGCATGCTCTTCCGTCTCGGGCAAGCCGAACTGCTCCTTGCCGAGCGCGATACTCTTCATCAGGAAGGTCATATTCCGCGCGAGCACGCGCATCGTCTGTTTGCCCTCCTCGTCCATCTCAGCCTCGCCCTTTCCGCGGCCATGGATGCTGTTCCAGTACTGGCTCGACGCGACCGGCATGTTGGCGATCGTGAAATACTTGTTCAGCTCGTCAAACGTCGCCGAGCAGCCGCCACGCCGCGCGCAGACTACGCTCGCGCCGACCTTCATCGTCTTGTCGAAGCCTGTGCTGTAAAACAGCCGGTCCAGAAACGCGATCAGCGTCGCGTTCGCGGAAGCGTAATAGACCGGGCTTGCGACCACGAGACCGTCCGCCGCCTCAAATTTCGGCGCCGCCTCGTTCACCGCGTCGTCAAAGACGCATTTTCCTTTCTGCGCGCAGCTTCCGCAGGCGATACAGCCGCGGATCGCCTGATTGCCGATCTGCATCGTCTCAACCTCGACGCCGTTCTCTGCGAAGACCTTCTCCATCTCGCGCACCGCGATCGATGTGTTGCCGTCCTTACGCGGACTTCCGTTGATGATCAATACTTTCATGGAATGCCCTTCTTTCTGTCTTTTTTCAAATTTATTCTTACAAATACTTATTGCCTTTTATGCATAAAAGCAGGCGCATATCGATTTCTTCAAACATTATTCCGACATGTTCCCGCTCGTGAGCTTCTTGATCCCTACCAACACCGCGAGCATCAGAATAATTCCGCACGGAAGCGCCACGAACGCGCTCTGGGAAAAGCCCGCGATAATGTAGGTCACGAACGATACCGCAGCCGCCACGATCGCATACGGGAGCTGCGTCGACACATGGTTGACGTGCTCACACTGAGCGCCCGCGGACGCCATGATCGTCGTATCGGAGATCGGTGAACAGTGATCGCCGCAGACCGCGCCGGCCATACACGCGGAGATCGCAATGATCATCAGCTCTCCGTTCGTCTCCGAGAACGCCTCGACGACGATTGGGATCAGGATGCCGAATGTTCCCCATGAGGTACCGGTCGCAAATGCCAGAAAACAACCCACAAGAAAAATGATCGCCGGTAGGAAGTTCACGAGAGAATCCGCCGAGGATTTCACCAGCGTCGCCACAAACACGTCCGCGCCGAGGCCGTCCGTCATCGACTTCAGCGTCCATGCGAACGTGAGGATCAGGATTGCCGGAACCATCGCCTTAAATCCCTCCGGGATACAGTCCATGCACTTGCGGAAGGACAGCACCTTGCGGAACATGTACATGATAACCGTGATCACCAGACCGAAGAAGCTGCCAAGCGCCAACCCAACCGACGCGTCGCTCTGCGAGAATGCCGTAATGAAATCCGTGCCGCTGAAAAATCCGCCCGTGTAGATCATGCCGATCACGCAGCAGACGATCAGGCTTATGATCGGGATCAAAAGATCCTTTACCTGCCCGTTCTTCGGCTCTGCCTCTTTTTCTTCATTGTTTGCGTACGGACTCTTGCCCGTCGTGAACAGGTCGCCCTTGAGCGCGTTCTTCTCGTGCTTCGCCATCGGGCCAAACTCACATTTCAGGATTACCATGCCCACCATCATGACGATCGTCAGCAGCGCATAGAAATTGTACGGAATCGCGCGCACGAAAACACTCAGTCCGTCCTCGCCCTCCACGAATCCGCTGACCGCAGCCGCCCAAGAGGAAATCGGAGCAATGATGCACACAGGCGCCGCCGTCGCATCGATCAAATACGCCAGCTTTGCGCGGGAGATATTGTGCTTATCCGTCACCGGCCGCATCACGCTGCCCACGGTCAGACAGTTGAAATAATCGTCGATAAAGATCAGAACGCCGAGCACGATCGTCGCGAGCTGCGCGCCCACGCGTCCCTTGATATGCTCGCTCGCCCAGCGCCCGAAGGCCGCCGAGCCTCCCGCGTTGTTCATGAGGCTCACCATCGCGCCCAAGATCACGAGGAACACGAGGATTCCTACATTATACGGATCGGAGAGCACGCTGATGATACCGCCCGTAAAAATATGTACCACGGATTTCTCCACATGGAAATTACAGTTCAGTAGCGCGCCCACCAAAATACCGATGAACAGCGAGCTGTATACTTCCTTCGTAATCAGCGCCAGCGCGATCGCTACGACCGGCGGCACGAGCGCCCACACGGTCGCATACGTCGACGGTTGCGCCACTGCTTCCTCCGCCTCCTCGGCAAACACGGTCAGCGTGCCGAACGACAACAGCAAAAATGCCGTCAGCACCGGGATGATCGCCGGACTCGGATGTCTCTTTCTTACATTCATTTGTTTCTTCTCCTTCCTTTCTTAAAACTTTCGCTTTCTCCATGCTTTTTGCTTTTTCTTTGCTTTTCCTCTCTCCCCGTCATATCAGCATTTCGCGACAGCGTTTTTCCGTTTACTTCAGCACAAAAGTCGCGGGAATCTCCTCCGCAGCCTCGCGCATCGCGTTGTACTCGCTCACAACCGTCTGGTCTGAAGGATCGTATCTCACATCGGTCGGATACAACAGGTAGAAATAATTTCCGTCTTTCGTCCCCAGATAGCTCGCGGACGGGAACTCATCCGGTTCCACATATTCATATTCCCGAAGGATCGTGCAAACCTTTCCGTCCTCCTGCCCGTCCTCTTTCCATGCCGGCTTGCAGCGAAACGAAATGGAATCCTCCGTTTCCGGAATACAGACAAAATCGATCGCCACCCAGACATCCGGAATATTAAAACTGAAATAATCCGTCGAAAAAATATGGATGAGCTTCATCCCGTCAGCAATCCCGGATCCGAGATCCGAACCGCCGGAAACCTGCGCCGACAGATAATCGTCAACCGTCTGCGTATCCCATCCGGCCCGGTCAAGCGTATAGGAATCCTCGCCAAGCTCCCGCTCCACTTTCTCCAGCAACGCAATGTTCGCCGTCTCATAGCTGTTCAGGGCATTCGGATCAAATGCCTCCGGCTCCACCGTCCCGTAATACCATGGCTGTATGCCGAACCATGCCGTCAGCTCCGCCGACACAAACTTTCTTCCGTGCCTTGCATAAATCTCGTTTTTCGCGTAACAGATCACCTGCGGCGGCATGCTCCTGATCTCGTCTTCCGTGTAATTGCGCGTATCCGCTTCCGGAAGCAGGTAATCATACGCTTTCGGCTCTGCCGACGCGGTCATCCCGATCGACAAACTCAGAAATACAGCCGCCACGCAGACAGCCGAAATCAAGCGCCGGAATTTCTTCATCATCAAAAACCTCCCTTTCCTTTTTCTTCCACTTTTCCCTAACGCCCTTTTTTGTCAGGCAATGTCCTTCTCTGTTGTCAAGTTGTATTTTTGATTTTAACAGATTGTGCTCAGAAATTCAACGATTTTGGACATAGAAAAATGTCCCGAAGTGATCCGGAAAAGCTGTTCGCCCTCCGAATCCCTTCAGGACATCTTTTTATGATTCGCTTCGGCAATTTTATCTCAGCGCTGCAAAGCCGTTCTCCAGATCCTCAATGATGTCGTCGATGTGCTCCGTGCCGATCGAGAGACGGATCGTGTTGCGCTTAATCCCCTGATCCGCAAGCTCCTCATCGTTGAGCTGAGAATGCGTCGTGGTCGCCGGATGGATCGCCAGACTCTTGACATCCGCCACGTTCGCCAGCAGCGAGAAGATCTTCAGGTTATCGATAAACTTCCACGCCTCGTCCTGTCCGCCCTTGATCTCGAACGTGAAGATGCTCGCCCCGCCGTTCGGGAAATACTTCTCATAAAGCGCATGCTGCGGATGATCCGGCAGCGACGGATGGTTCACATGCTCCACCTGCGGATGCTTCGACAGGTACTCCACGACCTTTTTCGTGTTCTCCGCATGACGGTCCAGCCGCAAGGAAAGCGTCTCCACGCCCTGCAGAAGCAGGAACGCGTTGAACGGAGAAATCGTCGCACCCGTATCGCGCAGGAGGATTGCGCGGATGTAGGTGACAAAGGCCGCAGGACCTGCCGCATCCACAAAGGATACGCCGTGATAGCTCGGATTCGCCTCGGCGATCGGCGCGTATTTGCCGCTTGCCTTCCAGTCAAACTTTCCGGAATCCACGATAATGCCGCCCAGCGTCGTACCGTGGCCGCCGAGGAACTTCGTCGCGGAATGCACTACGATATCCGCTCCATGCTCGATCGGCCGGATCAGGTACGGTGTACCAAAGGTATTATCTATGACAAGCGGGAGCCCGTGTCTGTGCGCGATCTCCGCCACCGCGTCGATATCAGGAATATCGCTGTTCGGATTTCCCAGCGTCTCGATAAAAATCGCTTTCGTGTTGTCCCGGATCGCGGCCTCCACCTCCGCAAGATCGTGAACGTCCACAAAGGAAGCCGTGATCCCATACTGCGGAAGCGTATGCGCCAGCAGATTGTAGCTGCCGCCGTAGATCGTCTTCTGCGCCACGATGTGATCTCCCGCCTGCGCAAGCGCCTGAATCGCGTATGTAATCGCCGCCGCGCCGGATGCCAGCGCCAGAGCCGCCACGCCGCCCTCGAGCGCCGCCACTCTCTTCTCCAATACATCCTGCGTAGAGTTTGTCAGCCGCCCGTAAATATTTCCGGCGTCCGCCAGCCCGAAGCGCGCCGCCGCGTGCGCGGAATTGTGAAACACATACGAAGTAGTCTGATAAATCGGCACCGCCCTTGAATCCGTCGCCGGATCCGCCTGTTCCTGTCCTACATGAAGCTGTAAAGTCTCAAATCTGTATTTACTCATTGTCATACTCTCCTTTGAAATTGATAGATGCATTATATTACCATATTCCTAGTATGTCAATAGGTTTTATAAACTTTTTAAATAATACTTCCGATACTCGCTCGGCGAGCAGCCCTTGTACTGGCGGAACACCCGATTAAACGTAGAGATGCTCTTAAATCCCGCCTGATAGGAGACCTCGGTGATGCTTTTATCCGGATCGGACAAGAGTATCTGAGCCTTCTTGATCCGCTGCAGCGCCAGATATTCCACGAAATTATAATTCGTGAAACGCTTGAAAATACGGGAAAAATAGCAGACGCTGAAGCCGGCCTGCGCGGCGGCGGATTCCAGCGAAAGCTCGCGCTCGCAGTTGTCGATGATGTAGCCGCAGGCGGCGCTGATCTTCTCGAAGGCTCTGCCCGCGCTGACGGAAGAGGGATTGCTCTCCTCCGGCATGGTATTCTTGATATAGTTTCCGAAATCCATGAACATCTCATACAGGCCGATCACCGCCTCGACCCCGGAGAATGTTCCGCCCTCCTCCTGAACAGCAAGTATCCGCCTGATATGCGCCATGACCCGCGGGGTCAGCTCCGGCTCTTCTGAACCGGAAATCAGATGGAAGATCCGGAAAAAATGAAAGAACGGCTTAAAATCGGACAGCTCGTCAAAAAGAGTCACGGGAAACTGCAGCCCGATCAGCTCTCCGCATGTGTTTTCAACGACCTCATGCACTTCGCCGGGCCAGATAAACAAAATATCTCCGGGGCTCATTTGATAAGCCGTCTGATTGATCCGCAGCACCGGCAGCTCAGAAACATCCGGATCCTTGCCTGCGCCCTCTTCTTCAGAGTTTTCCGGCCAGACCGCCATTTCCACATGATTGTGCCAGTGGAGAGGAAAGGTCTGCGGGAAAACATCCGCGCGGATGACGTTCACCGCCCCGTTATAATGAATATTTTCATAGGAGCTTTCTTTTTTCATTTTTTGTCATCACCCCTCGTAAAAAATGTGGAATGTGTTCTACACAGAGCTTACCGAATCATCCGCAAAAATGCAAGTATCATTTGTGAATGTGAAATGAATTTTTCATTCAACGCGCCGCCGTCCTTTGTCGAAACAGCAAAAAATAAGAAGAAACTGACAAAGCATAGTTAGTACTTATGTAAAATAATGATTATACTGTAAGAATAGAGTTTTTGGACGGCGACCTGACGTCAGAAAGGAAGAGGAAATCGCATGAAAAGATATGAAGATTTGTCCCACCGGAAAGCAAAATGCCTGCTGCATGTCACAGACCGGCACGGAAATCCCGTAGCCGACACCAGTCTCCGCCTGAGACAGACAAAACACGAGTTTTTGTTCGGCTGCGGCGCATTTGATTTTATGGCCTACGCGAATGCGGCGGACGCAGTACATACACCGAGTACAGCAAATTCCACGGCCGGTGCGGCAAATACGATGGATACCGCCCTGAAGGATCGGATCGATAAATGGCTCGCGCTGTACAATTACGGCACGCTGCCGTTTTACTGGGGAAGATTTGAGCCGAAGGAAGGCGACCCGCAGACCAAAAGTCTGTTCCGGACCGCGCGCTTTCTGCGGGAGCACAATGTGACCGTGAAGGGCCACCCTCTCTGCTGGCACACCGTCTGCGCGGACTGGCTGATGAAATACGACAATCAGACTATTCTGGAGAAGCAGCTTCGCAGGATCAATCGCGAAGTGACTACTTTCCGGGGCATTATTGATATATGGGATGTCATCAACGAGGTTGTCATCATGCCGATCTTTGACAAGTATGACAATGCCGTCACAAGGATCTGCAAGGATCTCGGACGGGTCGGCATCGTCAAAGAGACCTTTGCCGCCGCAAAAGCAGCCAACCCCGGTTCGCAGCTTCTGATCAACGATTTCAATACCTCGATCGCATACGAAATCCTGATCGACGGCTGCCTGCAAGCGGGCGTTCCGATTGACACCATCGGGATTCAGTCTCACCAACATCAGGGCTATTGGGGTGCGGAAAAGCTGGAAGAGGTCTTGGAGCGCTATGAGCATTTCGGCCTTCCGATCCACTTTACCGAAAACACGCTTGTGTCCGGCAGCCTGATCCCTCCTGAGATCGAGGATCTGAACGATTTTCAGGTGACGGAATGGCCGTCCACGCCCGAGGGCGAGGAGCGTCAGAGGAAGCAGACGGAGGAAATGTACCGCATCCTGTTCGCGCATCCGCAGGTAACCGCCATCACCGGCTGGGATTTCGCGGACGGCGCATGGCTGAACGCCCCCAGCGGCGTGATCCGCAAGGACAATTCCATCAAGCCCGTCTACGAGATGCTGAAGCATCTGATCAAAGAAGAATGGTGGACGGACTGCGAGATCCGCACCGACGCAAATGGCGTCGTGGAAGCGGAAGGCTTCAAGGGCGACTATCTTCTGAGTATACCGGGGCAAGATGAGACATCCCGCGAAAGCGGAATCCCGGGGCAAGACGAGGCATCCGACCAAAATGAAGCGCGCGGACTCAGCGCAAAATTAAAGCTGACTGCCGGGTTGTCGGAGGCGCAGATTATACTCGGATAAAATAAAGAAAAGCATGAACAGTAAAAACATAACCAATATGACCGTTGGCAGCCATGCTTATCGCCAGACGCTATGATGTTTACTACCGTAACAAAACGATTTTTATTCAGGCTTCAATCGGCTTGTCCAGATAACTCCGGGCGAAATGGCGCGCCTTGAATTCTTTAAAGAAATTTATTCAATTTTTACGCAACACAATGATATGTTCCATCGTTATAGTCGATCCCTTTGCACCGGATACGTTTGTTGGCGAATTTTGAGAAGGCATTACCTTGTTCGGAATGTTTCTGTCAACGACATATACCGGCGTAAGACCATATTGAGGAGCCAGCTCCGTAATGATCACATCTGTTTGCAGCAATACATTTTTGACAGTCCTATTACCGACAACCCAAAATTGATATCCGCCCGAGCGTGTTTTCCTCGCGATGCTTCCTATCGAGGCATCCAAATCAGCATAATAGCTGTACACATCTCCCGCGCGTTCTAAATCGACGTCCATAATCTTCTCAATCGATGTCCGCAGGGTCGGACTGCCCAATGTAAATTCAAAACCGTTTCTGTATTTTTTCCCGCCCATCAGAGATTTGTCGATTTTCATTATCTCTTGTTCGGGCAGCTCAAGCGGATTGATCCACTGGAGGGACAATCTGCTGTATTCGCCATACGCAACCGTGGTACGGCTGTCACCGTACGGAGGAGAAGTCACTATCAGATCATAAGTCTCATCCGGTACGTCTTCAAGTGTGCAGGTATCATTCCTAAAAACGGACACTTCTGAATTCACACCCGTTTTTTCCAGCGCGATATTGAAATCATGCATCTTCTCGACGTTTCGTATCAGAATTCGTTTGAACTCTTCATATACATCAGGATTGAATTTCTGCACTTTCTCCACAGGCATTCGGAACATCTTGAATTCACCGTTGCGCCTGTTTGAAACAAAACGGATGCTTTCGCTGAGCGCGATAAAAACAAAATCACGAACGTCTTCATTTTCTATTTTTTCAATCTCAGCTTTTACAATCGCAAGTTCGAGAACGACCCGCGGGCGGAACCAGTACCCAATGTTTTTAAACTCCGGCACATCAATATTCAAATTCCGATCCATACAGTACCGGCGCAAATATTTAGACGCTTCATCGCCCCAGCCCGTTTTTCCCGCGACATCAAGCTGAAGTGTATCAGTCATATAGGAATCTGCCGTGCACAACGGCTCCCACACTTTTTTCCGTTCTTCGGATATCCGCTGAAGCAATTTGTCCGTCTCGGAAAGCAGAAGCCAATCATCAATAGGCGTGGTTTTTACTTTAGACAACAGCAACGCAAGAGGATTAATATCGTTGCCGGCTACGGTCATAATCCCGCTAAGCATTCCTTCGACAAGAACCGTTCCGGACCCGGAAAACGGATCAAACAGCGCATGTACCGGCTGTATTTCCCTTACAAGCCGTATGATATTTCTGCTGATCGGACATACCATCATTGCCGGATAATTGTGGATGCCATGGGTATATTCTTTTGTGTCATCGTCCCGAAAATCCCAGTAATCTGCCGGTAATTCTTTTAACTTCTCTATAAGCTTTTTGTCTTCCTGCGTCATAAGCGACTTCTCCGTTTCTTTTTCTTTGAGGGAAGCAGTTGTTGACCAATTATCACACTGATTCATTTTTCCCTGTAATTGCCCCAGAAGGATTATTCTGTTCCGCCCTTAGGACAAGGCAGTTATTTGTTTTGTCAAAATAAACATCAAATTTCGTTTTACCCTTTTCGACATTCATGTTAGCCAAAATGCTTTTCGGCATGCGAATGCGCATATCCTGCTGCAACACATAGGTATCGAGAAAAATCAAATCGCGCTTCATTCAAGTTCCCTCCCCATAAACTAAATTTAGTCTAATTTTAGCACAAAATCAGTCCGATATCAAGGCAGTTTAAGCACATTTGCATTTTCTGCTCTGTATGCTATAATAACATAAACATTTATCACAATTTACATGAAAACTATAGAGATAAATCTTAAACTTACCAAGGAGAAAATTCATGATCAACACATTAAGTGATTTCATTCAGGAATACAAACGGATTGTCGATATGGGTTGGATAAAAACTCACCGTTCCGGTCCTACCGGTATCGGAAAAACCCTCGAAGACTTATTAGGCATTACCGAAAACAATATCGACGGACCTGACTTCGGCGATTACGAACTTAAGTCCTGCCGTCTGAATTCAATCAGTATGCTTACAATGTTTACCAAAACTCCCCAACCCCGCGGCGCCGCAGATATCCTCAGAGAGACGTTCGGATACTTCAGTAACGCATATGAAAATAACGAAAAAGTCTTGCACGCAACCCTCTCCACTGACGGATATGTACCCATTGCCAACACCGGACATCAGCTTATTATTGTTTGTGATCCTTCCAGAATTTCGATTGTCGCGGAGGATAAAAAAATATACGCCTACTGGACGCGCGAACTGCTGAAACAGACATTTGAAAAGAAATATAAAAATAAATTGGTTTATGCAAAAGCCCTTTCGCGTGGCACGGGAGCCGCCGAGCAGTTCAAGTTTACAGAAGCCTATGAAGTATCCGGCTTTGATTATGATTCATTTATCTCTTTACTCGAACAAGGAAAAATCTATGTTGATTTAAGAATCGGCCAATACCGGGGAGGCGCTAAAGGCGGGAAAACACATGACCACGGTACGGGATTTCGAATCAGAGAAGCCGATCAATCACTTCTTTTCAAAACAAATAACAGAATTGTATGAGTAGTATCTATGTCCTGGTACTTGCCTTTATTGTAGTTGTACGAATTACCTCTCGGAACCCACTGACCACCTTGCATTTATGATTCAGCCACTTGATTTCCTTCTCAATTTCACCAGTTTTATCAGCTTCATTTCTGGCTTTAAGCTGAACTGCTACTATCTTATCTCCAAGATTCAGAAGCAAATCTGCAACTTCTTTTTCCGTACCGCCTTCTTCAGTAAACTGAAGCTGATTATGTACAAGTTCCTTAAAGAAATACACCTGCGCAAAAGCGCTCAGGATCTTTTCAGTGCTATTAGCCATTATTCACAAGCTCATTCTTATTGATACAAGCCGCCTCCTATAATCGCGTCTATTTCATTACCTTCTCCATCAGCGATGTATAGCTATCCACCACATCGTAAACGACATTGCCACTGGAAATCGCTTTGAAGTGTTCTCGAGCACAATGGATTTTCGATTCCTCAATCAGCCTCAGCTGCATCGAATTCATAGACCCCTTGGTTTCCGCCACAAAATAAATATGTTTTACACTGCCCTCATAGAAGGCAATCGCCCAGTCAGGATTATAATGCCCAACCGGAGTCGAAATATAGAACCCGTTTGGAAGCTTCACATACACAGCAACATTCGTGTCTGTATCCAGATCGGTCGCAAAGTCACGCTCGTTAGAAGAATCGTATACGATGTGATCATACAGATGCTTCTTTGCCTTCATCGCATTAACGCCCAGCTTGCCTTTAATGGTCGGATCAGTGAAGATATCCGTTCCATATTGTTCGTCCAGAACATTGTATGTGATATGCTCAATGATTGCTGTAGCCTTCTGCTCGTTAATCAGCTGAGCAGCTTTGGATATAAACTCTTCCGGATTATCCTTAAACTGACTGAATACAACCGGCTGTATCCCCTGAAGAATGGCAACGATATCCTTACGCGTCAATCCTGTCTCATCTACCAGTTTCCCAATCAAATCATATTTCACATTGGAATTAGCGGACACAGATACGCCGTAACTTCCGGACTCTTCCTTTTCAAAAGATACGCCCGCCACCAAATCTTCCTTCGATTTAATGGAGTCCATTGCGCCGGTTTCTATACGAAAGTAAATCTTTGCGACCCGAAGCTTTGAATCAAGAGAATCAACAGACTTCCTGATCAGTTCATCTGTGTCGAAATCCACCACGTAAACAGACTTTGCATTAATCTTTGACCACAGAGCTTTAAACTCCTTACTGTTCAATTTTTCCTCATCTACCTGAAGTTCCACATTATTACTACGGGCATTCTCCGGCTGCATAGCCTTACTATCATAGATTGAATCAATAATCTCAATAACGCCCGCCGCAAAATCCTGTGCTTCTTCCGCTACTTTGATCTCACCGTTTGCCTTATCTTCATAATATTTATCCGTCAGCTCTCCCAGCCTGTTGATATATCCATTGACAATCAAGTCAAAATGAATTGCAGATGCCACATCATTTGTAATAACCACCTCGTTCCCCTGATCATCCTTCACTACATGATCAGCAAACAACTCTCTGGTGACAGCCCTCGGTCTATCCGCAACAGCTTCCGCCAGCTCGGTCTGAAGCCCCCTTGCAAATGAATCATAACTTTCACTGGCAATCACAGTGAGTATATTAACATTATGAACTTCATTGCCAAGTGCATTGATATCCATACGCTCGCCGTTTTGATTTACGCATAACCTGAGCCCGCGTCCCACCTCCTGACGCTTACGGACATCACTGCTGCTCTGCTTCAAGGTGCAGATCTGAAATACATTCGGATTATCCCAACCCTCTCTAAGCGCAGAATGTGAAAAGATGAATCGAACCGGAGATTTTTTCGGATCTCTGTCCAAAAGCAATTCTTTGTTTTTCATAATCAGCTCATACGCGCTGACATCATCGGAAGTCGTCTCTTTTCTTCCAACCTTCGAGTTAATCATCTTTCCCTTCCCATCCACCGAGAAATAGCCTGCATGAGTCTTGCCGACCGGGATCGACTGAAGATATTTAATATAATCATCCTCGCCCAGAGAAAGCTGCATGTTGTTCAGGATATCTTCATATTCTTCCTCAAACATAACAGCATACTTTCCGTTCACAGGATGATTTTCCGCATCATATTCGCGGTAATTCGCTACCTCATCAATAAAGAAAAGCGACAACACCTTAATCCCTTTGCAGAAAAGCTGCCGTTCTCTTTGCAGGTGAGACAGGATTGTCTCCCGAATCTGAATCCGACGGAGCTGATCTTCATCCACAGCGCCAACCACATCTCCGGCATAAATCTTAATACCATTGATAAACTCTACGGAATCATCGCGCCCGTCAATATGGCTCACGACAAAACCATTCTTATATTCTTCAAGACCATTGGAATAGTCATAGAGATTATCTCCCTCTTTTACAATCCTGCTCTTTCTCTTTGGGACTCCGCTTGCCATTTTCGTCTCAAACTGAAGCGTAGCCGTCGGATTCCCCTTGGACAAATTGATGCCCTCCAGATACAGGTAGCTGTCGGTAGCCGTGGTGCCCGTTTCTGTAATGCCTTTGACTGCAATCTTCTTGACCAATCGCTTATTATAGGCTTCCATCGCATCCAGGCGGTATACCATGTTATAGATGCTGTCGCTCTTATGCGTGGCAGAATACCTGAGCGTGATCATCGGATGAAACTGCTTTAAGTTTTCCTTCGTCTGCTTTCCTTCCACCGACTGCGGCTCATCAATGATTAAGATCGGATTTGTCTTTGCAATAATATCAATCGGCCTGCGCGAACGAAACTCGTCCAATTTCATGTATATTCTTCTGGCATCCTTGCCTTTCGCATTGAACGCCTGCGAATTGATGATCATGACATTGATGGAACTGTCCGAAGCAAAGCGGTCAATCTCTGTCAGCTGTGCGGAATTATAGATAAAGAAACGTATTTTCTTTCCATACTCTTCCGCGAAATGCTCCTGCGTCATCTCAAAGGATTTATATACACCTTCCCGGATCGCAATGCTCGGTACAACAATGATGAACTTGCTCCATCCGTAAGCTCGGTTCAGCTCATACATCGTCTTGATATAGGTATATGTTTTGCCTACACCTGTCTCCATTTCAATTGTCAGATTATATCCGTTTGTGCGATCCTCCAGCTTTGCAGACGGCGCAATCTGATTCGCACGCTGAATTTTCTGCAAATGCTCCAAAATCAGCCGATCATTCAGCTCCGGGACAATCCGCTGATTACTCCAACCGGTAAAATCGACATCATCAGAAAAAGACATCTGGTAACCAGAACCTCTGTCCATCATATAGGTCGGAGTCAGATAGGACTGTCCTGCAAAGACATCTACAACAGCCTTCGCTGCATCGGCCTGAAATTTTTGATGCTTGTACTGTATTCTCATAAGATTTCTCCTCCGTCCTCATCCGCAAGATGTTCTTCCAGTAACTTTTTCAAGTCTTCTTTGCTGGGCAGAACCGTCTCATATTTACTTGCGAAAATCTGTGAATTGTCTTCCGGCAAAGTCATTTCTACAATCGCGTTGTTTTTCTCGCGGCACAGCAAAATACCGATCGTTAGATTTTCGTCCGGAAGTTTCACCTTGCGGTCATAGTAATGAACATACATCTGCATCTGCCCAATGTCCTGATGCTTCAACTCTCCAATTTTTAAATCAAAAAGAACAAAACAGCGCAATAAGCGATTATAGAAAACCAAATCGACCATGAAATGTTCTTCGTCAAATGTAAAGCGTACCTGCCTGCCAACAAATGCAAAGCCTGTGCCAAGCTCCAGAAGGAATTGCTGTAAGTGATCAATGATGCGGCTCTCCAACTCGTTTTCCGAATACTCCGGAAGCTCTCTTAAGCCAAGGAATTCGAGAACATACGGATCCTTTACCGCGTCCTTCGGCGCTTCTATCTTCTGCCCCTCTTGTGCAAGTCTGTAAACCTCTTTTTTGTCCGCGCTAAGCGCCAGACGTTCATAGAGCGCGCTGTTATACTGGCGTTTCAATTCACTGAGGCTCCAGTCATTTTTTACAGACTCAATCTCATAAAAATGACGCTCATCCAGATTGTCAATCCGCATCAATTTCAAATAATGCGACCAGCTCAGAAAAAACTTCCTACCGGTACTGACTGCAGGCAGATTTTCAAATTGGCTAAACACTGTTTCGCCAATTTGATCTGTTGAATACACTTTATAAAACTGTCGAATATTTTTCAAATTTCCGACTGAAAATCCCTTCCATAAATCCGTGTCAAATACACTGATAACTCTTTCAAAAGCTGCGTTCCATATGCAGCTCGGCTCTTTCCGTGCTGTTCCTCCTCCACAATCATTCTGCCGATTTCAAAATAAGCATATACCATAGAGAGATTGACAGCTGTTTTGGCATTTCTACGGGCTTCTTCCAAAATATCAGAAATACCCTGAAGAAAATCCTGATCGATTGAAAACGTCAATTCATTTTCACCCATTGCCGTCCTCCGTTATGAAGTGACTTTTGTCAAGAGGTAAATTTGTATTTCACAAACTTTTTCTTTTCTCCTGACAATCTCACATTTTTTGTCGTCTGACAGTGCTGGAAAAGGGCCCTGATTTAACAGTCCCCGGCAGTTGGCCACTCTGTTATTCGTGGATTGGTTACCTACAGGCTAATGGTCCGCCGAAGGGCTCTGCGATCTAAAAGCGTGGATCACGGTTTTTCGTGCGCACATAGGAGGAACGCAGTTAGCCCAGACCTTACAGTGACCACAGCCCTTTTCCACCGCTGTCAGATATTTTCTTGCCTTTTTATTTATTGCTGGCAGAAATAGCTGCAGCATGCTGCTTATTTCTGCTTGTTTGCTCTACACATCACCGGCGGCTGCCTGTCAGGGGCCGCGCCTGTGCGGTGCATTTTACCCTTGACTGGCTGACGGCTGCGATGTACTCCCTTCACGCCGCCTTTATCCCGATGTTGCCCGTCATCATCCCCCACACAAAACATGCCAGCTCCCTTGCCACTGCCGCTACTGCTACATTCCGTTTCTTCCCGTGCCGTATCATTTTGTAGTACTTGCTCCGCAGCCTTGTATTCGCCTTGTCTGCATAGGCGATCACTTCCGCTGTATTCCCGTCCTGCCGCGCCCTCAGGTCTTTCGATTTATGGCCCACCGCTCCCTTGCAGATTCCCCCGGACGCTTCCACCAGCAGCAGTCTCAGGTGGCTGTTCCCTGCTTTCGTGATCCCAAGCCGGTTCACACGGTCGCAACTGGAATGTTCTCCAGGTGCCAGTCCCAGATATGCCGCATAGGTATCCCCTTTCGCAAATCTTGTAAAATCCCCGTCTCCACAATCAGAGACAGCGCCGTGTGCGTCTTGATCCCAAGGAAGCATCCCAGCTGTTTTACTTTCTCCTGGTACCTTTCCTGGGCTGCGATCTCCCCGATCCGTTTGTCGAACCGTCCGATCTTTGCCGTCTGCTCCTCATAGGACGCCATGTATTCCTCCAGCGTCTCCCGGTACAATCCATTCAGTTCCAGCTTCTTCAGCCATTTCAGGTGCGCAAGGATCCATTTTGTCCCTTCATAATGGTATCCATGCCGCAGGCAGAACGCGTTGATCTGCTGCTTTACCTTCTTGAGCGCCAGTTTGTGGTCATCCCGCATCCGCAGATATTCCTTAACGGCCGCATCCTCTTCTGTGGGGATATATACCGCATGATAACCGCCATAGGCTAAACACTGGGCAATCATGCGTGCATCCCTTGCATCCGTTTTGATCCTCGTTCCCTGCTGGGTCAGCATGGTCGTGGGGGCAAGGATCACACATTTCACTCCTGCCGCCGTCAGCTGGTTATACAGGGAGTATCCCATGCATCCTGCCTCGTACCCGCACTGGATATCATACTGGTCGTAGAAACCGAGCTTCAACTTCAGACTTTCAATGAACATCAGGATGTTTTTATAGTCTGGTGTTACCTTAATGGTTGCAAATACGCGGTCTTCTTCACCGATGACAGGCTCCATCGCGCATAAAGTATAATTTTTACTATGGACATCCATCCCGATTTTTAGTATTCTATACATAGTGGCCTCCTTTGCATGCGGTAATCCCCGCTCGTGTTATTTGTTTCAACATGAATTATACGGGTAAATCCACGTTGCTGCAAATGTGAGGTCACTTCATATTATCTAAAACGCGCCAAAGACAAAGCGGATGATGTTGTTGCCTCTATCATTGGCTATGAACTCTCTAATGACCAGACCCT
>CANQVH010000056.1 GCA_947627245.1 uncultured Lachnospiraceae bacterium
GGATCTCCCAGCGTTAAATCGATGGTATTCGGATACGCCTTCGCCATGTCAAAGAGCTTTCTTGTCAGGGACGGTGTAATTTTGCCAGCCATTTCTGATATCTTCATTGTTTGCTTCTGCTCTCCTTTGCTCTTTAATAGAAATCTTGTCTCGTGGGGATCTCAATTTTTCCGCTCTTGCAGAATAATGGAGCAAATTCGGTCTACGTCCTCCATGGCAAGCTCTTCATAAATCGGTAAGGTCAATATTCGGTTGGAAACTTTATGGGCGATCGGCGTATCCGAGCCGAACATCCCGCGATAACATTCCAGCTCATTCACCGCCGGATAGAAATACTTGCGCGCGTAGATATCCTCTTTTTCCAGAGCCCTGTATATGTCGTCCCGGCTTTTTCCGAAAACTGCTTCATCAAAATATACCGGATAATATGCATAGTTTGGAGCAATATCCCGTTTCCGGGACAGGATCTTGATGCCCGCGATATTTCCAAGCCGCGCATCATACCGTTCCGCGATCCTTTTTCGCGCGTTTAAACAGACGTCCATGCGACGCAGGTTGCAAATTCCCATCGCCGCCCGAAATTCGTCTAGCTTCGCGTTTCCTCCGACTGCCGTCACAGTTTCCTGATCCTGAATGCCAAAATTCTTCAATTCATGCAGCTTCTGGCAATAATGTCTATCGTGAAACGCCACTGCGCCGCCTTCAACAGAATTGAACACTTTCGTAGCATGGAAACTGAATATGGAAGCATCGCCAAAGTTTCCCACTCCGATTCCCTTATATGTAACGCCAAACGCATGGGCGGCATCATAAATCACCTTCAGCTTATATCTTTCCGCAATCCTCTGTATCTTCTCAATCTCACATATATTCCCATATACATGTACCGGAACGATCGCGACTGTCCTGTCTGTGATAAGTTCTTCTATTTTTTCAGGGTCTATCGTATAGTCGTCGGCTTTGATGTCGCAAAAAACCGGCGTCAATTCATTTCTCACGATCGCATGCGTGGTCGAGACAAATGTAAACGGAGTCGTAATCACTTCGCCACCGCTTTCTCTCAATCCCAGCGCATGAAGCGCCATCTCCAGCGCCATATGTCCATTTACGAACAGAGACAACTCTGGAACCTGCAGATAATCCTTGAGCTGGCTTTGAAATTTTTTATAAACCGGACCCATATTCGTCATCCAATGGCTCTCAAATATCGGCCTGATCTCCTCCGTATACTCCTCCAAGGTAGGCATTGAAGATCGCGTAACTAAGATAGACATTTCCTATATACCTCATGTTTTTATTCAGCATTATTGCTAAGAATGCTTTTTGTAAAACAACTCCCATGCACGTTCTATTTCGTCCTTTGTCAACGCCTGATTATGTGTCGTAGTAGAAATCAGTGCCCCTCTCTCATTTGTAATCCGCTTTTTCACATACTCCTGAAAGCTGCCCACTTTTTTTGCCGGAACTCCTGCATAAACAGAATTCGGTTCACAATCTTTTACAACCACAGAACCAGAAGCAATAATGGCATTAGGACCAATTCTTGTGCCGTATAAAATGACGGAATTAGATCCGACAAAAACATTATCCATGATCTCGATGCATCCTATATGCTCCTCAAATTGGAAATCATTTTGCGGTATCTTTCTTAAAACTGAATGGATCATATCGTGTGTGCAAAAATCCACATTCCTTGCAATCACGATATTATTATGGAATCTAATTAATTCAGAATAAAGCGGGACTATTCTTGACTGAATCGCAACATTCTCTCCCATCGATCCGTAAATGTTTTTCCGCTTCGCATAGTCGGTGCGTCTTCCCCCCCCTGTGAAAAAGAGTCGTACTGACCACCACAAACGTTTTGCCTTCACAATAGTCTCCTTTCCGCATCGGACTGTCCGACCCCTCGTGGCCGTTATGACCCCTTTCAACAGAAACGCTGCCTCATGGCCCACATTTCCCATTCAGGTTTTTACACCCCGATCGCTTCCAGCTTTCTCTTGCGCTCTTCGCTCATTCCGGAGCGGTATGTCTCCTTCTGCTTTCGGATCCATCGTCCTAAATGGCAGCCGTCCTCGGTCACGTAGGCGACCGGAATGTTCAGGTTGCCGTATTTCTTCTGGTATCGGCACGCCGCCGCATAGGAGCGCTCCCAGACGGCGTTGTTCTTGTTCTCCCAGATCATCCCGAGCTCATCCAGCCGGGCCGCCTGATCCTCCGTCAGCTCCGCTCTTCCGCTTCCCTCGTTTCTTCTGGCAAATCGTATGTTTGCAATCCAGACTCCAAGTTTGACGCCGTCTGAATTTACGTAATAATAGGGAACGTCCAGATTTCCGTGTTCCCGGTAGTACTGCAGCGCCGCATAGTAGTTCTGCTCCCACAGATAATCCGGCACATCCCAGACCATTCCGATATTCTCCAACGCCTCAATCCTCTCTGGCGTCAGGTAATTCCCCCGGATGCCGCTTTTCTTGTAAGTGCGTAGCTGTGCCAGCCATTTCCCAAGCTCCACGCCACAGTATTTCCCGTCCCGCACATTTACCAGAAGATTTCCATGCTCACGGTAATACTCCTGCGCGGCCGCAAAATGACGCTCCCAGTTCTGCTCGCTCTTTGCTTGCCAGCGCATCCCGAGCTCATCCAGCCGGGCGACCTGCGACTCTGTGAGGATACCTTTTACCTTTCCGGCACGTACCTTCCGCTGTGTGTCCAGCCACTGTCCCAGCGACATGCCTTCCTCGGTCACATAGCGCTTCGGAACCTCCAAATTTCCATGTTCTTCAAAGTACTGCTTCGCCGCCCGGTACATCAGCTCCCAAGACGCGCCCAGCGTCTCATTGAGCTTTTGAAACAGCCGCATACAATCCTGCACTTCGTCGATCACCCGGAAATGCTCGTTGACGATCTCACCTTCCCGGTCATGCGCCCGGTAATAGCGCACCGCCGCCTGTATTTCCTCCTCAATCGTACCGATGCTGTACAGGTTCTCAATATTCAATACCACGTCAAAAATGACGGTATTCCGCTTTTTCCCTGCGGACAATGCCCGCCCGATCTGCTGTTTATAGATAATCGGTGAAATCGTCGGCCGCAGCAGGATCACTCCGCTCACATCATCCACATGGATCCCCTCGTTCAGCATATCGATGCAGAACAAAAGCTTCAGATGCGCGCTGTCGTCTGCCTTGAAGCGGTCAAACTCCTGCTCCGCCTTCGCATCCTCTGAATAAACCATATAGACATGTGGTTCCGGATCCACCTTTGCGAACCACTCCGGCACCTTGCCGACCATCTCCTGCATGTGCTCATAATTCGCGCAAAATACCAGATATTTTCCGAACCGTCCGGCGTTGTCCGATTTCTTGTCGTCCTCCGCCTGTCCGACCATATGCTTCCGAAAGATTTCATCCATCCCGTCCGCTTTTTCCAGCGCGCGCCGCAGCGCCTCAAGATAACGATCCGCCTCTGCGCGCACTGCCTTGCTCTTCGCGTTTTTCACACGCTCTCGGCAGCGCTCCAGATCCTTCTGGCAGGAATACATTGAAAGCACATATTTCGGCGGATTCAAAATTCCGAGAGCGATCGCCGCTCCGAGCGACAGCTCCGACGCGATGTTCCCGCCAAAAAGCTCGTCGGCCATATCCCTTTGTCCGTCCAGATAGCGAATGTTCGTCGCAGACAGACCGAACACCGGAGCCTTCGGCCATGCTTCCAGAAGCCTCTGCACTCCCTGCCCCCACATTTTCGCGCCGCAGCGGTGGAACTCATCAAGAATAATGTAGTCCGGAGCCATTTCCGCTAGCTCTTCTTCCTGCATTAACATGAGCCGCGCATATGTATAGAAACGAATGTTTTCCAAGACTCCGCCACCTGCCGCCTGCCAATTTTCTTCCTGCGTCCGAAAAATATATTCCGACGGCGAAAGCCAGCATACGGTTGCTTCTGGATGATCCGCACAGAGTTGGAAGGCGACAAAAGATTTTCCTGTACCGGTCGGATGAATCACTGCGGCTTTGCCTTTTTCTTCCAGCATCATAGAAGCCGCTTCATATGCGTCATGATTGTGCCGAAAAAGTATATCTCCCATACGTAGCCGCTCCCTTCCGAACCGCTCTGATTCGTTTCTCCTGTAATGAAGTTAAATACTTCATTACACCCCCTGATGGATCCAAAATGCCATCATTGAATTACAAATCCTATGAAATTCTAGCACCCAAACCCCACAATGTCAACATTTTCGAGGCCTCAAAAAAAATTACCATTTCTTTTGAATGTCAATTATAAGAATATGTATTATTTATCTGACAAAATAAGCCTGCTTTTATGTGATTCGAATTTATTTCTAGTCAAAATTCTAGTCAAAAATTAATCTTTCAAAATCCAAGTTTATTAAACGAAATAGCCTTTTTCCAAATTCTCATTTTTCTCTATTAATAGTCAAAATTGTGGTCATGGCCGTGCGGAAACCTCCCATAAATGCGTATATTTTCCAGACAATGTAATGAAGTATTTAACTTCATTGCACTTTTTTTACCTGAAAAACTCTGATTTGGAAAATTTAAGGGTTGCAACGGGACAGTGATCGGCTTTGATCCGACCAGTCTGTTCCGCGGCAGCCCTCCTCATTTTATTATTCCACGTTGATTAAATGTTTAAACGTAGCTGTCCCCGCCACGGCAGATAGATATTTTATTGCTCCACGCTGATTAAATATTTAAACTCATAATCCCGGCTCGCCGGATAGCGAAATTCCTTTGCGGTATCCGGGCCGCAGCTTCCGGTCCCGATGCCCATCTGGAACGCCTGAATCGTCACGTATGTGCCTGTCGCGACTTCGTCCTCGCGGTGCCGCATCTGTGTCAACTCCGTGTCGCTGTACGGCTTGACGCCAAGCTCGAACGGCTTGCCAACCGCCCGGAACGTCACCTTCGTTCTGCCGTTGCTGATCGTCACGCCAACACAATCGCAGCGGTTGCCGCTCTCCTGCGGGCGGATGTTCGGCTCTGTCATGTCTGCCACCTTACAGGAAACGCGTCCGATCGGGAACTGTTCCTTCATATCGATATAGGATTCCCCGGTTCGCCCCTGATAAACAACGTCCGTGAAGTCTAGGGAAAGGCAATATGTCATCCCGAATCTCGGGATCTCCCCGCTCCCTTTCTGACAATGAATCCGGCTCGTCACAAGGATCCCTTCCGCGCAGCTCTCATAGACGTCCGTGCAGTCAAAGACCTGCTTTGCTACGCGGATGCGCGTCTCCATGATCCGCTTACGGTCGCTCTTGCGAACCGTCAGTATCTCCTCCCGCTCCTGATAGTACGGCTCCATGATATTTTTCATCTGTCCATCCGTGTCGTTGTCCGTCGCCGCGCGAAACAGGATATGGTACGGGTTTCCTCCCGTCAGCCGTCCCTCCGGGAGCTTCAGGATAAACTTGCCCCTGCCCAGAGACATATCGTTGTAAATTCCGACCGCCTTCGTCTTCAACGGCTCCGGCAATACCCGTTCCTCCATGCAAAGCTGCTCGGTCGCAACGCATTTTTCGGTTCTCACATCCACTGTGCGGATTGTCAGCAGCAGGTTCCCCTCAAGACGCGCGCCGTCATCCGCCGGATCTTTGCCCGGCACGATTCTCACGGTCTTGCGCTGCATCGGCTTCACATCCGGGATCACCGTCGCTTTTCTTCCATCGCTCCAGCAGCACTCCAAGCGATAATTTTTTCCGTCGGTAAATCCGGTCATGTTGAAGATCTCAAAATTGTTCTCCTCCAGATGCGTCACGCGCAGCGGACGGTATGCGTGTCGAACGATCCACGCTCCGGTCGACGGTGTCCGGTCCGGATAGAAAATTCCATCCACGCAGAAATTGCCATCATGCTCCCATTCTCCGTGATCGCCGCCGTACGTGTAGCTTCCGTCCGGATGAAGAACCGCGTGATCGACCATCTCCCAGACACAGCCTCCCATCAGATTGTCAAAGGAATAGATCTCCCGCCAATACGCTTCGATGTTGCCCGGGCCGACGCCCATTGCATGCGCGTATTCGCACAGGAAATACGGGCGATCCAAGAGCTGCGGCGTCTTGCAGGTACCATCGCCGACCGCACGGATCTCCTCCGCCGGCGGATACATCTGACTTCCCACGTCGTAAGCCTTTCTCTTCGTATGAATCGCGCCCTCGTAATGCACCGGAATGTCCGTATGCTCTTTCAGGTACTCCGCTTCTTTATCTGTATTGCAGCCGCCGCCGGACTCGTTGCCAAGACTCCACAAAAACACGCTGACATGCAGCTTATCCCTCTGGTACAGCCGCGCCGCCCGGTCGACAAAATGCTTCTCCCACTTCGGATCGTTGCTGATACGGCTATAGTTTGCCGGGAGCTTCTGGGTATAAACTCCGTGCGTTTCCAAATCCGCCTCGTCCACTACATAAATCCCCAGCTCGTCGCAAAGCTCCATCAGATACGGGTCAGGCGGATAATGAGACGTGCGGATCGTATCGATATTGAACTCCTTGCAAAGCCGTACGTCCCGCTCGATCTCGTCCGGCGTCAGCGTATAACCGTTCGTGCAGCTTGTGTCGTGATGGTTCACCCCATGGAACTTGATCAGCCTGTCATTAAATCGGAAAAGATTTCCTTCGATGCTCACGTTTTTGAAACCGACGCGCATCTTTATGCAGGAATTATCCGTCTCATAATAAAGATCGTAGAGATTCGGCGTTTCCGCCGTCCATTCCTGCACCTTCAAATTTTCGAATGTGACCGTCGCTTTGCCGTCTTTCGTCTTCGCTTTTTTTGTGAGATTCAGGCCGTGTCCACTCAGGGTGAACGTAACCTCAATATCCGCGGTCAGCTCGGCCGTCACGGTCGCCGTATATCCTTTTTTCGTCTTTTTCGTCTGGAAATCGATATCCCAGAAGTCCACGGGCTCGCTGATCCGCAGCAGGACGTCGCGGAAAATTCCATTATTGCGGAACATATCCTGACATTCGAGATACGTGCCGGTGCACCAGCGGCGCACGACGACAAGCATTTCATTCTCACCCGAGCGAACAAGCCCGGAAAGATCAAATTCCGCGGTGTTGTGCGAACCCTCCGAGTATCCGACGAACTGTCCGTTCACATACAGATCCATGCAGCTTGCCACGCCGAGAAACGACACGACAATGTTCTTCTCCGGATCTTCGATCGAGAAACAACGGCGATACACACCCGCAAAATTGTATTCGTTCTCCGGCTTCTGCCAGCGCGGCTTCACGCCGCTGTCCGCGCCTACCCACGAGAACACCTTTCCCACCTTGTCGGTCGTCGGGATCTTCGGCGGATCGTACGGAAACTGATAGCGCGTGTTCACATAGAACGGCCTGTCATACCCCCGAAACTGCCAGCAGGAGGGAACATCCAGCTTGTCAAATTCCGTCTGGTCGGTATCAAGCTCGTCCGGCAGTTCCGCCGGAACCGGATAAAATTTGAAATCCCACGTCCCGTTGAGGCAGACCACCTTCGGCGAGCCGTACCGCTTCTCCTTTGGCGCGACCGCATCCGCGCCCGCACGGTCCGGATATGGGATAAAATAACTCCGCGGCGGCAATTTGTTCACTTCGATCGTTTCAAATGTATGATAATTCGTTTTGTTGAGCTCGTAACGCATGTTCTTCCTCCCGGTCGGCTTTTCTATATGCCCTGCCTTCCTATTATGATTCATTCTACCATATTATTTCTGTTTGTCACGCAAATTTGTGATTGTTTCGGAACATTTCGTTCCGGCGGAAATATTTTCCGGTTTCCTATTGAGTTGCCGTCAAAAATCATATATACTCGTGTTTAGCAACGAAGATTGTGAACAAAGTACAAATATAATTTTCAAAGAAAGGACAAGCAAACATGAGATACGGATATTTTGACGACGCGAATCGTGAGTATGTCATCGACCGCCCGGATACGCCGGCGCCGTGGGCAAATTACCTCGGCTCGCCGGAATACGGCGCGATCATCTCCAACAACGCAGGCGGCTACAGTTTCGCCAAATCGGGCGCGAACGGACGCATCCTGCGCTATGTGTTCAACAATTTCGACCAGCCCGGACGCTATATTTATCTGCGCGACGACGAGTCGAAGGATTTCTGGTCTGCCTCTTGGCAGCCGGTCGGAAAGGATCTGTCACAATACAAAAGCGAGTGCCGCCACGGCATGGGCTATACGCGCATGACCGCAGACTACAGCGGGATTCGTTCCGAGGCGCTCTATTACGTACCACTCGGCAAAACCTACGAGGTGTGGGCGCTCACCGTGAAGAACGACTCTGACCGCCCGCGCAGTCTCACGCTGACCGGCTATGCGGAATTCACCAACCACAGCAACTACGAGCAGGATCTCGTAAACCTGCAGTACTCGCTGTTCATCACGCGCACGATGTTTAAGGACAATTTCATCCTGCAGCAGATCCACGGCAATCTGGCGGATTCTCTCGGCGACGAACGCGCGGAGGGCGACAACATCATGGAGCGCTTTTTCGGACTCACGGGCGCGCCGGTTTCCTCCTACTGCGGAGACAAGGAACTCTTCCTTGGCCGTTATCACGGCTACGGCGATCCGCAGGGCGTCATCTCGGGCGACCTCGGAAACGCAGACAGCTACAATGAAAATTCCTGCGGCGCTCTTTCCTGCCGGATCACGCTCGCCCCGGGCGAGTCGAAGACGGTCGCGTTTCTGCTCGGAGCAAAGACCGCTTCCAAGGCGGCGGCAATCCTCAGCGCCTATGCCGACCCGGCCGGAACCGTCGCGAAGGAGCTTTCCGAGCTGAAGGCGGATTGGTACGCAAAGATGGATCACCTCAAGGTGAACACGCCGAGCCCGGAGTTCAACACGATGATCAACACATGGAACGCTTACAACTGCTTCATGACCTTTATCTGGTCGCGCGCGGCTTCACTCATCTATTGCGGTCTGCGCAACGGCTTCGGCTACCGCGACACCGTGCAGGATATTCAGGGCGTTATCCACCTCGAGCCGGAGATGGCGGCGAAACAGATCCGCTTCATGCTCTCCGCACAGGTAGACAACGGCGGCGGCCTTCCGCTCGTAAAATACACGCACAATCCGGGACATGAGGATACGCCGGACGACGCGTCCTACGTAAAGGAGACCGGGCACCCGGCTTATCGTGCGGACGATGCGCTCTGGCTCTTCCCAACTGTCTATAAATATGTCGCCGAGTCCGGAAACCTCGCGTTTCTCGACGAGGTCATTCCGTTCGCCAACCGCGACGAGGGAACGGTCTACGAGCACCTGAAGCGCGCGTTGAAGTTTTCCTTCGACCACCTTGGAACCCACGGGATGCCGGCGGGCCTGCACGCAGACTGGAACGACTGCCTGCGTCTCGGCGCGAACGGTGAGTCGACTTTTGTCGCGATGCAATTCTATTACGCGATGACAATTCTGAAGCTCTTCGCCGCGCACAAAAATGACAGGGAATACATTGCTTTCCTCGATGAGAAGCAAAAAGAACTCGGAGAAAAGCTCCAGAATCTCTGCTGGGACACCGACCGCTTCATCCGCGGCTTCATGGAGGACGGGACGCGCATCGGCGATCCATCGGATCCAGAGGCCAACATGTGGCTGAACCCGCAGAGCTGGTCCGTCATCAGCGGCGTGGCTACGCCAAAGCAGGCGGATCAGGCGCTGGAAAAAGTTCACGAACGGCTGAATACCCCGTACGGCGCGATCATCATGGATCCGCCATATCATGTACATTCGTTTGACGGCGCTCTCATGGTGATCTTCAACCAAGGCGTCAAAGAAAACGCCGGTATCTTCTCACAGACACAGGGCTGGCTGATCCTCGCGGAAGCGCTGCGCGGACACGGCGAGCGCGCGTTTGAATATTTCATGGAGAACGCTCCGGCCGCAATGAATGACCGCGCAGAGATCCGGCACCTCGAGCCGTACTGCTACGGGCAGTTCACAGAGGGCAAGCACAGCGAGCATCCGGGCCGCTCGCATGTCCACTGGCTGACCGGCACCGCTTCGACCGTCATGGTCGGCTGTGTCGAGGGCATCCTTGGACTGCGTCCCGATCTCGACGGACTGCGCCTCGCTCCGTCTGTTCCGAAGAGCTGGAAACAGTTTGAAATGGAAAAAGACTTCCGCGGCAAGCATCTGCACATCCGTGTCGAGAACCCGAACGGCCGCGAATCCGGCTGCACGCGCCTGACACTGAACGGGCAGGAGCTTCCGGAGAACTACGTTCCGGCAGATCTGCTTCAGGCAGAGAATGAGGTCGTGCTGGTGTTGTAAATTCGCGTTTAGCAACGAGCCGTGCAAATACGCTGGAACACGAAATGTCTGCTTGCAGGCAGTTTCGTGAGACAGCGTATTTATAGGGCGACTGCCCGCGAACGAGAAAAGCCGAAGGCTTTTCGAGTGTGCAGGGCTCGTTGCTGCGATAACTCCGGACGCCGCAAGAGCCGATGTGCCTGCCCACCGCAAACGAGTTGTTCTCCTTGATTCGCTCCGCCGCTTATTGACAACTGTCTCCGCAAACTCGCTACGCTCAAACATGCTCCGACAGTTGTCGCTATGCTCGCGAATCCTGCGTCGAACTTCCTATTGTTTGCTCGCGGGCAGGCAACATCCGGCTCTTTTACGGCTGTTTCGTCCGTATATCGTATTGAACTAAACACGAATTCTTCCATCCTACCCATTCAGCTTGCGCACCTTCCGAAAGAAGGTTGACCGGCTGATCCCGAGCTGCCGCGCCGCTTCTTCCGCGGAAATTTGCTTTCTCTTGTATGCCTGATATACTTCATCCAGCTTAAAGACCGACACAGAGATCGGCTTTCTCCCGCGATACTTTCCCGCAAGCTTCGCCTTCTCGACCCCGTTCCGCTGACACTCCCGCAGGTAACCGGTTTCCTTTTCATACAAACGATATAACAACTCATAACAACTCTTGCGATTGCTGTCGTCAATGGAAAATCCTTCGTACTGAATATTATTTCCCTTGCAGATATACGCAAGAATTCTGCGGATGCGGTCGGCTCCCCGCTTTGCTCCCGCAATCTCCCGATCGATGCAGATCAAATCCGAGGCATTATCAGCCGGAACGGCCTTCACGTAAAGAGAATCCCCAAAATACTGCATATCTGTCCGAATCAGCCATTCCAATTGATTCAGATAATCCATCCCGCAAGCCTCAAGCAACTCCCAAAGATTCTCCCGATTCGGTCCCGGACTGCGCTCCGAGATAAAAACCGGTACCCGGTTCCTGCGGACATACTCTTCCTTGCGCTTATCTAAATCAAGCCCCGGGATCCCCTGAAATAGCGGCGGCCCCAACAATTCAATCACAGCATAGTTCGGCCGAAAACGATACTCGAATTCTTCATTTTCCCACAATCTGTAATCAATCTCACAAATTTGATATTCAATTTCCAACTCATCCTTTACGCA
The DNA here is from genome assembly GCA_947627245.1 of uncultured Lachnospiraceae bacterium. Lineage (GTDB taxonomy): Bacteria > Bacillota > Clostridia > Lachnospirales > Lachnospiraceae > Choladousia. Next base: position 11,457 of record CANQVH010000056.1, read on the forward strand.
GATGATCCCCTGCGTCAAAATTTCCTTCATGTAAGATCCTTTCCATAAGCGCATCGTAGGCTGCTTTGATTATTTTATGGTAGCGTTCTGTAATCATATGATAATAAAATCTCTTTTGTATGTCTGAAATAAACTCCGTAGCGCGGATCAATGCCTCAATGTCGGAAAGATCAATGCGATGGTACACGGCAATCAGCGCACGATTGCATTCCGGATACTCCAGACTGCTTATCACGTCGTAATAGGAGCTTTTCCTGTTGTGTAGACGAATCTGAGAAGTCGGAAATGTATAGATCCTTTTGTCTGTCTCTTCTGTCGACGCAATAATACGCTCCATCTCGTCTTCATCCGTGAGATTCGGGAACAGACAGGAACCGTTATCAAACACCGGAGCAATGGTATATCGATCGTTTTGTTTCAAAAAGCCCCAGTTCGAACCGTGCCGGTCAAAATTTCCGATCAATGCATCCACAATATAAAGTTCCCAGAAAGCAGAGATTGTTTCATCTACATTTGTCAGCTTGGAATTATCCCGAAGCATACGCATAATGTCGTCGTAAGAATACTGATAGGTCTCCCTATCCTGATCCAATGTGCTCTCTCCGACCTCGTTGAACGGAACAAATTGCTCTCCCCGATGCACAAAATTTTTGCACGCGACAACCTGCTCTCCCTTATAATACCCGAGTCTTGTCTCTTGTACCGGATATCCAAGAAGCTCAAATATATGCGAACCAAGATATTCCGAAACATGATTGTTCCTGACGCCGAAGGGAGTCCTCTTCTGAAATTTGATCATGTATTCGTTTCCGTCCATTATGAGTCCGACTTTTTTCTCGCTTCCGCCGTAGTATTCTCCGCTGACCGGATATTCCGAGTAATCCATATGTCGATCTTCCCTTCTATTGCTTTTGATTAGTCTATTCCTTTTTTTCGTTTGTGTCAATAGAATATTTTTATTTATTTTGATATTTTATTGTATCATAATTTATTTTATATCTTATTGATATACAAAAAGATCGCCGCAGAGGTTCGAAACCTTCTGCGGCGATCTCATATCCGCGGCAGCCTTATTGTTCACGACGGTCCGCCGCGTCAGTGGCAGTGCCCTCCACAGTGCTTGCAGTCGCCGCCGCACTGTAGGGATTTGCCCGCCTTTTTATCCTTCACCATGCTGCGGACGGCAAGCCCGACCGCCGATAGAACCACCAGAAGTACGATCGCAGTTCCCATATGAGCGCCTCCTTTTTTATGAGCTCAATCTCATTCCTGCCGCAGTGTCCGTATGCCCGGTATGCAAACTTGCGCCGTTTGGATCTCGCTCAGCGTTTTCTTTATTTTGCCCTTGCTACGCCTTTTAAATTCATCTTCAATGTCGTGCTCTCCTTGTACGGACGGAACAGCAAGTAGAGGAATCCGATCACGAGGAGGACTGCCACTGCCGTCCAAATGCCGAAGCCTGCGCCCGTGAAGAGATTGCCGAGCTGGTAAACGCACAGCGATACGACGTAGGCGAGCAGGCACTGATAGCCGATCGCGAACCAGAACCACTTGATATTGTTCATCTCACGCTTGATCGCGCCCATCGCCGCGAAGCACGGCGCGCACAGCAGATTGAATACGAGGAACGAGTACGCCGCGACTGCGGTCATGCTGCCGGCCAAAGCACCCCAGATCTCCTGTCCATCCTCTGCCACCTCGCCGAAGCCGAACAGGATGCCGAAGGTGCCGACCACATTCTCCTTCGCGATAAGGCCCGTGACCGCCGCGACGGCCATCTTCCAGTCGCCCCAGCCGAGCGGGATGAAGAGCCACGCGATCGCGTTGCCGATCGTAGCCAGAATGCTGCTGTCGAGCTGCTCCGCCTCAAGCATACAGAACTTTCCGTCCACCCAGCCGAAGCCCTGCAGGAACCAGAGCACGATCGTGGAAAGCAGGATAATTGTACCAGCTTTTTTGATAAATGACCAGCCCCTTTCCCACATGCTTCTCAGGACATTGCCGATCGTCGGCATATGGTAGGCCGGAAGCTCCATGACGAACGGGGCCGGATCGCCCGCGAACATCTTCGTCTTCTTCAAAATGATGCCGGAGCAGATGATCGCCGCAATCCCCACGAAATACGCGCTCGGGGATACCCACCACGCGCCGCCGAAGAGCGCGCCCGCGATCAGCGCGATGATCGGAAGCTTTGCTCCGCAGGGGATAAAGGTCGTCGTCATGATCGTCATCTTGCGGTCTCTGTCATTCTCGATCGTCCTTGAAGCCATAACGCCCGGGACGCCGCAGCCCGTGCCAATCAGCATCGGGATGAAGGACTTGCCGGACAGACCGAACTTGCGGAAGATACGATCCATGATGAACGCAACGCGCGCCATGTAGCCGCAGGACTCGAGAAACGCCAGAAACAGAAACAGCACAAGCATCTGCGGCACAAAGCCGAGCACCGCGCCCACGCCGGCGACAATGCCGTCAAGGATCAGAGACTGCAGCCAGCCCGCGCAATGAATGCTCACAAGGAAGCTCTCGACCGCCGGCGGAATAATCTCGCCGAACAGCACGTCGTTCGTCCAATCGGTCACGATCGTACCGACCGTCGTCACAGATACATAGTACACAATGAACATCACCACTGCGAAGATCGGCAGAGCCAGCCACCGGTTCGTCACGATCCGGTCAATCTTATCCGACGTCGTCATCTCGCCTTTCCTGCCCTTCTTCAGACAGTCACCGATGATCGACGATATGTACACATAGCGCTCGTTCGTGATGATGCTCTCCGTGTCGTCGTCGAACTTCTCCTCGAGCGTGTTGATCTGTGCGCTCACGTCCGGCACTGCACTCATCATTGCGTCAATCTTGTCGTCCTTCTCGAGCAGCTTGATCGCGAAGAAACGCTTCTGCTCTTTCGGTATATCAGATCCGAGCACAGCCTCGACGTCGCGGATCGCGTTCTCTACCTCCTCCGCAAATTCATGCGCCGGGACGGCTGCCTGCCCTCGGTTCGCGAGCGCAACGGCCTTCTCCGCCGCCTGCTGCACGCCCGTTCCCTTCAACGCCGAGATCTCCACGGCCTCGCAGCCGAGCTTCTGGCTGAGCTTCGCAAGGTTGATCTTGTCGCCGGTCTTCGCGACGACGTCCATCATATTCACAGCCATGATGACCGGAATCCCGAGCTCCAGCAGTTGCGTCGTCAGGTAAAGGTTGCGCTCGATGTTCGTGCCGTCGATGATATTCAGGATCGCGTCCGGGCGTTCCCCGATCAGATAATTTCGTGCGACCACTTCCTCCAGCGTGTACGGGGAAAGCGAGTAGATGCCCGGAAGGTCCATGATCGTGACGTCCTTGTGTCCCTTGAGCTTTCCCTCCTTCTTCTCCACCGTCACGCCCGGCCAGTTTCCGACGAACTGGTTGGAACCGGTCAGCGCGTTGAACAGCGTCGTCTTACCGCTGTTCGGATTTCCTGCAAGTGCGATTCTCACTGACATTTCTTTGTCTCCTCCTGTTTCGGCGCCTGTATCGTCGCCGTTTTTTTATGCTTCGTCCCTGAGGCTTGTTTGACGGCCATATCATCTCCGCCTTTTTCTGTTCTTCATCCCGTCGCATCTTCCCGACCAACGGTCCTCATAACAAAGCGTATCATTTTCATTCTTTTCTGTATTTGTCTCAACTTACTTTTATTAGTTACAACTAATCCATATGCAAAAAAATATGCTCTCATTCCACGGCGATCATTTCAGCGTCCGCCTTGCGCAACGACAGCTCGTATCCCCTGACCGTCACCTCGACCGGATCTCCGAGCGGCGCAACCTTGCGCACGAAGATCTCCACGCCCTTCGTGATCCCCATGTCCATGATTCTCCTCTTCACCGGGCCGTCCCCGGTCAATCTCGCGACCTTCACGGTCTGCCCGCAGGCCACTTCTCTCAATGTTTTCATAATCTCCTCCATTCCTCCTCGAATACCGGCATTCGTCAGACCACGATCTTGTTCGCCATGTCCTTCCCGATCGCCACGCGCGAATCCTTCACGTTGACAATCAGATTGCCGCCTGTCTCTGAGACGACCGTCACTGTTCCGCCTGTGACAAAGCCAAGATTTTCAAGAAATTTTCTCGTCTCCTCTTTGCCTCCTACTTTTTTGATCACGTTCGGTTTTCCCGCGCTCGCCATAGATAACGGCATATCATCGACCTCCTCCGCAAAGCATCCGTTCACATATTCGGAAATATTGTATTTCTTCATTGGTTAGTATATTCTAACAAGTATTAGTTGTCAAGAACATTTTTAAGTTGTTTCTAACTTCTTTTTCCATGCACAAGCTCGACGTTCATGGCAATTTTCAGATTTTTGCTTTGCGATTTTGAAATTATATGGTATACTATTTTCAATCATTTTATGGACGGGTCATGCCGTCTGCAGACACTCCAAAAAAATATCCAGCGAGGTGATATCATGGCGACCAGCGAATCTGCGGAAAATTATCTGGAAACGATCCTGATCCTGAGTCAGCGGCTACCTGTCGTGCGCTCTGTGGACATCGCGACCGAGCTCGGCTTCAAAAAGTCCAGCGTCAGCATCGCGATGAAAAATCTGCGCGAGAAAAACCATATCACGGTATCCGATTCCGGCTATATCTGCCTCACGGATTCCGGGCGCGCGATCGCCGAGGAAATCTACGAGCGGCATCAGCTCCTGTCCTCATGGCTGACCGCTCTCGGCGTAGATCCTCAGACCGCGACCGAGGACGCCTGCAAGATGGAGCACGTCATCAGCCGCGAGAGCTTCAACGCGATCAAAAAACACGTGCGGGGATTCTGAATCATGCCCCGCCGCTTCTTTTCTTCCACACGTTCACATAAAATATAGAAAACCTCTGCCTTGCGCGGATTGGATTTTCATGCCCGGAAAAATTATCGCAAATCAGACTCCCGAGGACTCTCCCATTCTCTCCGAAGCTTATTCCGATATTATCTTTCGTTATCCGACTTCTCCCGAATCTCTGCCGGAAGAGCTGGCCTTGTATTCGCCGCAGCTTGTCGACGTACAGTACAGCATTCTGCACGCGCCGCTCTCCGAACGTCTTGCGACGGTTGAAGAGCTCGGCTATTCCGGCGTACCTAAGCTCTTCTCGCCGGTCGACACGGTCAGCTTGGAGGCCGCCGGCATTCTTCCCGCGCAGATTCAGCCGTATCTCGACCTGTCCGGCAAGGGCGTTCTCATCGGATTTCTGGATTCCGGCATCGACTACACACATCCCGCGTTTCGCAGCGCGGACGGCACGACACGGATCGCGCGGATCTGGGATCAGACCGACCAATCCGGTACGCCGCCCGACGGTCTTTCCTACGGAAGCGAATACACCGACGTCATGCTGAATGAAGCCCTGTTTTCCGGAACCCCTTTGGAGCTCGTACCGGAGCGCGACGAGCTGGGGCACGGCACCTCGGTCGCCGGGATCGCATGCGGCAGCGCGGATTCCAATGAAGCCTTTACCGGAGCCGCGCCGGAAGCGCAGATCGTCTTTGTCCGGCTCAAGCAGGCAAAGCAATATCTGCGCGACTATTTTCTCGTTCCGGAGGGCGCGGTCGTCTATCAGGAGACGGATCTGATGCTCGGCGTGCGCTATCTCGTCAGTGTTTCCCGCGAGCTTCGCATGCCGCTCGTCATCTGCATTTCCGTCGGAACCAATCAGGGCAGTCACACGGGCGCGACCCCGCTCGAGGATGTTCTGACCTCCGCGCAGTTCAACACCGGAATCTATGTCGTCGCCGGAACCGGAAACGAGACCGGCAAGGGGCATCATTTTCAGGGACGTCTCTCCCGGGCGGAGGACTTTGCGGAAGTGGAGCTTCTCGTGGATCAGGAGACGCGGGGCTTCGCAGTCGAATTCTGGGCGGACGCCCCGGAGCTGTACAGCATCGGCTTTACCTCCCCACTCGGAGAGACGATCCGGCCGGTGCAGCCCCGCAGCGGAACGTCGCAGGAATTTGATTTTCTTCTCGAGTACAGCCGGATCGTTCTGACCTATACGGTCGTCGAGATGCTCAGCGGCGCGCAGCTCGCTCTGATCCGCTTTCTTGAGCCTACGCCCGGGATCTGGCGCATCCGCATTGTCAACAAATCGTTCGTGAACGGCACGTTCCACCTGTGGCTCCCCGTTACGGATCTTGTAGACCCGGAAATCCGCTTTTATGCTCCCAGCTCCGACGTCACGCTCGTCATCCCCTCCTGCGCCTCGTCCGTGATCTCGGTCGGCGCGTACAACGCATACAACAACAGCCTGTTCGTCAATTCGGGCAGAGGCTATACGCGAAACGATCTGATCAAGCCGGACTTCACTTCCCCGGGCGTCGGTCTGACCGCGCCGATCCCCGGCGGACGCTACTCGACGCTCACCGGCTCCTGCGCCGCATCTGCGCTGACAGCGGGCGCGGCAGCGCTTCTTTCGGAAGCCGGACTGCGGCAGGAACGCCCCCGCTATTTCACGACGCGGGAAATCCAAAGCCTGTTTCTGCGCGGCGCTAACCGCAGCGACTACTATACCTACCCGAACCGTGAGTGGGGCTACGGCACAATGAACGTGTACGGAATTTTTGAATCCTTTCTGCGCTCCTGACTTTTCGTAACACTTCGCCCTCCACGGCATATGATACACTGTAAATGAAAACTTCGGAGGGTACAAAATGAGCGATTTAGCAGCAACAAACTGTGGATGTGAGGGCGTAAATTCCTGTTCACTGATCTGGATCATTCTCCTGCTCAACTGCTTATGCGGAGGGAACAACGGTACTTCCTTCCTGAGCAACAACGGCGGCTGCGGGTGCGGCAATGACAGTTGCCTGATCATTCTTCTGCTTCTGCTCTGCGGCGGCTGCGGCGGCAGCAACAACAACGGCTCTTTCTTCAACAACGGAAACGGCTGTGGCTGCGGATGCTGATCTGATCTTTCCAAAAACGGGGCGCGGTAAAAAGCCGCGCCCCAAACTTTGTGCTCACATTCCGCGTCCCCGCTGTGCTTTTCTGGCGATATGCTCCTGTCTCTCGCGTTCGCGGCGCTTTCTCCTCTCCCGTTCCCTTCTCCGTCTCACACAGTCCTCATCTATTTCATAGAATGCATTTCCGTCAATCACGATCCGCGATGCCATCTGCAGTCACTCCTCTCTGTAACCAAATGCGGACAGCCGTCACAGCCATCCTGTTATAAAATATTCACCCGGCATATTTCTGTTGCCGTTCTCATACACATAAATAAAAAAGGGCGCGGAGGCATTTTTATGCTGACTGCATTGGATCAGGTCGCGAATCGGAATCATCTCCAGCTCCTCAAAGCCTTCCTTCCCTACGTTCCTCCGGATCGCCAGAAAATGCTTTCCGTCTGCATCAAAATGATGGAACTGCAGAACATTCTCCGCTTCTACGATCACGGCGAACGCTGCGTGAGCGCCTGCAGCACATCCGGGGAGACACCGGAAACGCTTGACATCCTCGCGGACATCCGCAACTACTGCGAGCCCGGAGAACAGCAGATGATCGATCAGTGCATCCAGCTTTTGACCGCGATGGAATTCTATTCCATGTTCGCCGAAGACGACGCCTCTCAAGCCCCGGAAGAAAATCCGGATTTTTTCAATTCAGGTTTTTCGGAAAGGATGAATCAGAATGAATGACAATTCATGGATGAACAACCCCGCCCTCGGCGGGATCGACCCGGAGAAGCTGCAGATGCTTTCCTCTCTGGCCGAGCAGGCGCAGGGGAAAAGCCAAAATGAACTGCTGCCGTTTCTGATGGCTGCTATGTCGCAGTCCCAGTCAAACCATATGTCGTTTGACTCTGCGGAGACCGAGGCCATCATCAATGTGATGAAGATCGGGAAAACACCGCGGCAGATCCAGAAGATCGACCGGATGTGCGAGATGATCAGAAGATTTCAAAAGTAAAATAATACGGGGACCTCCGCAAGCGGAATCCCCGTTTATTTTGTCTTTGCTCAGTCTGCTGGTCGCAATTACTTCAAAGTTACCTTTGCGCCTTCTGCCTCGAGCTTTGTCTTCAGCTCGTCTGCCTCTGCCTTGGAAGCGCCCTCCTTGATTACCTTCGGAGCGTTGTCTACGACATCCTTTGCTTCCTTCAGGCCAAGACCAGTCGCCTCACGGACAACCTTGATAACCTTAACCTTGTTCGGGCCTACCTCGGTCAGCTCTACGTCGAACTCATCCTTCTCCTCAGCAGCCTCAGCCGGAGCTGCGCCTGCCGCTGCTACTACGACACCTGCCGCTGCAGATACGCCGAACTCTTCCTCACATGCCTTCACGAGCTCATTCAGCTCAAGAACAGATAACTCTTTGATCGCTTCGATAAACTCAGCCGTTGTCATCTTTGCCATTTTATTTTCCTCCTGTTTGATAATTTGTTTTCTGTTTGCTCTGTTTATTCTGGTTTACTCTGCCTCTGTCGGCGCTTCTGCAGCTTCTGCCTTCGGCTCCTCTGCTGCCGGCTCTTCCGCTGCTTCTGCCTTCGGCTCTTCTGCCGCCTCAGCCTCAGCCTTTACCGGCTCCTCCGCCTGCTCAGACGCCTCTGCCTTCCCCGAACGGTCCGGCAACTCGGCGATCTGGCCAAGCACACGCGCGAGATTCGAAAGCGGGGACTTTATGCTGCCAAGCAGCTTGCCAAGCAGTACCTCTCTCGACGGGATATCCGCCAGAGCCGTGATCGCTTTCTCGTCGTAGTAACCTCCCTCGACAATACCTGCCAGAACCTTCAGCGTCGGAACCTTCTTCATGTACTTGGAAAGAATCCTCGCCGGGGCCGTCGCATCGTCTTTGGAGATCGCGATCGCGTTCGGGCCTTCCAGATGCTTCGTCAGCGGCTCGCAGTCCGTACCCTGAAAAGCGAAGTTCATCATCGTGTTCTTGTAGACCTTGTAGATGATGCCGGCTTCTCTCAGCTCCTTACGAAGCTCGGTGTCTGCCTCAACCGTGATTCCGCTGTAGTGGATCAGAACAACGGACTGCGCGTCCTTGATGTTCTCTGAAATCTCCTCCACGATCGGTTTCTTCAGTTCAACCTTAGCCATGAAATGGTGCACCTCCTTATAGATTTGTGTACCGCCGAATGATACGGATGGAAAAACCCCTCTGTCACGCAGACAGAGGGGCACAAATATCATGCTTGCAATTCATCCTCCTCGGCAGGCGATTTCTCATTATACCTTGCGGCACCTGCTGTCTACGGCAGTCATCTTGTATAAAATAGCATATTTGTATATTCTTGTCAAGCAATTCTGCTTACGCAAGCTTCAGCGGATTCAGCTTCACGCCCGGGCCCATCGTCGGAGCGACAGTAACACTCTTCAGATACTGACCCTTCACCGCCGACGGTCTTGCCTTCAGGATCGCCTCGATCAGCGTCTGGAAATTGTCCGTCAACTGCTCCTCCGTGAAGGAAGCCTTGCCGATCGGCACATGAATGATATTGGTCTTGTCTAAGCGGTACTCGATCTTACCTGCTTTGATATCGTTGACCGCCTTCGTCACGTCCATCGTGACCGTGCCGGCCTTCGGGTTCGGCATCAGGCCCTTCGGTCCGAGCACACGGCCCAGACGTCCGACAACGCCCATCATATCCGGCGTAGCTACGACCACATCAAAATCAAGCCAGCCCTCGTTCTGAATCTTCGGAACGAGCTCCTCAGCTCCGACATAATCCGCGCCTGCAGCCTCTGCCTCGTCCGCCTTCGCGTTCTTCGCGAACACGAGCACGCGAACCTTCTTGCCGGTGCCGTGCGGAAGCACGACCGCGCCACGGATCTGCTGGTCTGCGTGACGTCCGTCACAGCCTGTGCGGATATGAACTTCAATCGTCTCGTCAAACTTTGCCACTGCCGATTTCTTTGCCAGCGCAATGCCTTCATTTACATCGTAGAGCGCTGTGCGGTCGATCGCCTTCGCAGCCTCTGCATATTTCTTTCCTTTTTTCATATTCGATAACCTCCCGGTGGTGTTTGCGGGGATTGCCCTCCCACTTTGTCGTAATTTACTGAAAGTTCACTCTATTCCTCTACCGTGATGCCCATGCTTCTCGCGGTACCTGCGATCATGCTCATCGCCGCCTCGATGCTGCCCGCGTTGAGGTCCGGCATCTTCGTCTCGGCGATCTCACGCACCTTATCCTTGGAAATCGTCGCAACCTTCGTCTTGTTCGGCGTACCGGAACCGGACTTGATGTTGCATGCCTTCTTCAGAAGAACTGCCGCAGGCGGCGTCTTCGTGATGAAGCTGAAGCTTCTGTCCGCATAAACCGTGATAACGACCGGAATGATCAGATCGCCCTTATCTGCGGTCCTTGCATTGAACTCCTTCGTAAACTGGACAATGTTCACACCATGCTGGCCAAGAGCCGGGCCAACCGGCGGAGCCGGCGTCGCTTTGCCGGCCGGAATCTGTAATTTGATATATCCTGCTACCTTTTTTGCCATGTCAGGCACCTCCTATGTGGTAATGTCGGGAGTGCTTCCCTCCCACGTCCCGCGGAACCCTACCGCGGAAATCTGCTTGTTGCTTTTCTTATACTTTCCGAATCTCTGCAAAACTGATCTCCACCGGCGTCTCGCGTCCAAACAGCTCGACGTTGATGGTGACGCTCTGCTTGCCCGTATTGACCGCTTGGATCACGCCCATGGTGTCTTTCCACACGCCGCCGACAACGGTAACGGTGTCTCCCACCTCGAAGTCTACCGTGACGTTGTTCGCCCGGATGCCGAGATTGAACATCTCCGCGTCCGAAAGCGGCACCGGCTTGGATCCCGGACCCACAAATCCCGTGACGCCCCTCGTGTTCCTGACGACGTACCATGTGTCGTCGTTCATGATCATGTTGATCAGAACATACCCGGGAAACAGCTTCTTCTGAACGGTCTTTCTGACTCCGTTTTTCAGCTCGACGACATCCTGAAGCGGTACGCGAACCTCCAAGATCTGATCCTCCAGATGCCGGTTCTCTATCGTCTTCTCGATGTTCGCTTTCACTTTGTTTTCATAACCTGAATAGGTATGAGCTACATACCAACTGGCTTCTGCCATACGATCACCCTTGCCCTTTGTCGTCAGAAACGGATGTTTACCAGAACGTCCACGCCATGCTGGAAAATGAAATCCAGAATCGCGATAACCATTCCAAGTACGATAGAAACGGCAACTACGGCGCCGGTCTGCTTCACGAGTGACTTTCGATCCGGCCATATGATTTTCTTAAATTCGGCCTTGAGGCCGTCGAACCAGCTCTTCTGGCCCTTCTCTGCTTTATCTGCCATATCATTCACTTCCTTTGCACGAATCTACCGGTTACTTTGTTTCCTTGTGTAACGTGTGCGTCCTGCAGAACCGACAATATTTCTTCGTCTCCATTCTGTCAGGGTGGTTCTTTTTCTCTTTCGTCATGTTGTAATTACGCTGCTTGCACTCGGTACACGCCAATGTGATTCTTACACGCACAACTCCCACCTCTCTTCCTATATAGTATACGTCTGTAAAAATCAGTCTCGCTTTTTTTAGACACAAAAAAAAAGCCTGCTTTCATACGCTTGTTCAGTGTAACACACCGACACATGGAAAGTCAAGCCTTTTCTTAAATTTAAAGCCCCGTCTCTGTATAAGCGTCAATGATTGGTAACACTCCACCCCAGAGCCATGTCAAGGGTAAGGTGGAGATTCCCGAAGGGAATA
>CANQVH010000057.1 GCA_947627245.1 uncultured Lachnospiraceae bacterium
TTCTCAATAAAATACTCCCTTCCAGACAAACAAGCTTTTATTATTTCGCTTGTCTACCTGAAAGGGAGCATATCAGGTGCCGCAGTGTGTCGTTGCTGCTCTGCATGAGCGCGCGGAACATGTAATCATTCGTGAGCGGATAGTCGAGCGGGCCGTTCATGTTCTGTAGGAAATTCGTGTTATGATTCATAAAACTCCTCCAATTATAAAATATATTGATTTTTAAATCGGTTTTTTGTCATTGGTAAGGGATAATCTGCAGAGAGAATAGCAGGTTTGTATCATTTGTTGCAGAAGCGACTAGATGTCATAGAAAAACACAAAAGAAATATAACATATTTCAAAAAGAATGTCAACAATAAAAAGTGATTAACAAAAATGCAATGAAATATGGTATATAGAAATCGAAGAATATGGCCGGATGCCTTATTTGCAAAGTTTCGGCTTGACAAACCGTCGTACCTTCGTTAAGATAGGAAACATCAGAAAAAGGTGTTGAGAAAGAGGAGTACGCGCCGCGCGCCAAAAGAGAGGACGGCTCATCGGCTGAAAGGCGGTCCGGGAGAGCAGGTGCGGAAGGTAGCTTTTGAACCGAATGGCTGAAGCCTGAAAGCATAACATCAGAGCCTAGGGGAATCGAACCCCTGCTTGCTGCCGGGATATGATGAATATACCGGACAGGTGTGCGTGCAGGTGTGTAGGCGATTCCGGGACTTCCCGTTACAGAAGAAAGAGATGCGGATCGGGCGCAGAGGAATGGGGCGGAAGGCTCCATGAATTACCGCAGGGATCCGCAAGAAAAGGTGGTACCGCGAGACATTCGCCCTTTGTATATTCGTATACGAAGGGCGTTTAATATTTTAAGGAGGAACGCAATGAGCAAAGAACTTGCTAAGACCTACGATCCGAAGGGGATCGAGGACAGACTTTACCAGAAGTGGCTCGATCGGAAGTATTTCCACGCAGAGCCCAATCCGAACAAGAAGCCGTTTACGATTGTGATTCCGCCGCCAAACGTGACGGGGCAGCTTCACATGGGACACGCGCTCGACGAGACGATGCAGGATATCCTGATCCGTTTCAAACGGATGCAGGGCTATGAGACGCTCTGGCAGCCGGGTACGGATCACGCCGCGATCGCGACCGAGGTCAAGGTCATCGAAAAGCTGAAGGAGCAGGGGATCGAGAAGGATGAGATCGGCCGTGAGGAATTCCTGAAACATGCATGGGCGTGGAAGGAGGAGTACGGCGGAAAGATCATCAACCAGCTCAAGAAGCTCGGCGCGTCCGCGGACTGGGACAGAGAGCGCTTCACGATGGACGAAGGCTGCTCGAAGGCGGTCGAGGAGGTCTTCATCCGCCTGTATGAGAAAGGTTATATTTACAAGGGCTCGCGCATCATCAACTGGTGCCCGGTCTGCCAGACGTCAATCTCCGACGCGGAGGTGGAGCATGAAGATCAGAACGGATTTTTCTGGCATATTAACTATCCGGTGATCGGCGAGGAAGGACAGTTTGTCGAGATCGCAACGACACGTCCGGAGACGCTGCTCGGCGATACGGCGGTGGCGGTGAATCCGGAGGATGAGCGTTATCAACATCTGGTAGGAAAGATGCTCGAGCTGCCGCTCACGGGGCGCACGATCCCGGTGATCGCGGATGAATATGTGGATCGGGAATTCGGGACCGGTTGCGTGAAGATCACGCCTGCGCACGACCCGAACGACTTTGAGGTCGGCAAGCGTCACAATTTGGCGGAGATCAACATCATGAACGACGATGCGACGATCAATGAGCTCGGCGGAAAGTATGCGGGCATGGACCGCTACGAGGCAAGAAAGGCGATCGTAAAAGATCTTGAAGATCTCGGTCTGCTCGTGAAGGTCGTTCCGCACAGTCACAGCGTTGGTACGCATGACCGCTGCAAGACGACGGTCGAACCGATGATCAAGCCGCAGTGGTTCGTGAAGATGGATGAGCTGGCGAAGCCCGCGATCGAGGCGTTGAAGAACGGCTCATTGCAGTTCGTGCCGGATCGTTTTGACAAGATCTATCTGCACTGGCTCGAGAACATCCGCGACTGGTGCATTTCCAGACAGCTCTGGTGGGGACATCGCATCCCGGCATATTACTGCGACGAGTGCGGTGAGGTGGTCGTGGCAAAGGAGATGCCGAAGGTCTGCCCGAAGTGCGGCTGCGCGCATCTGACGCAGGATGAGGATACGCTGGATACATGGTTTTCTTCGGCGCTTTGGCCGTTCTCGACGCTCGGCTGGCCGGAGAAGACGCCGGAGCTCGAGTATTTCTATCCGACCGACGTGCTTGTGACCGGTTACGATATCATTTTCTTCTGGGTCATCCGCATGGTGTTTTCCGCGCTGGAGCAGACCGGCGAGGTGCCGTTCCACCATGTGCTGATCCACGGCCTCGTGCGCGATTCGCAGGGGCGCAAGATGAGCAAATCGCTCGGCAACGGCATCGATCCGCTGGAGATCATCGATCAGTACGGCGCGGATGCGTTGCGCCTGACGTTGATTACCGGAAACGCGCCGGGCAATGACATGCGTTTCTACATGGAGCGCGTGGAGTCGTCCCGCAACTTCGCGAACAAGGTCTGGAACGCGTCTCGTTTTATCCTGATGAATCTTGAAAAGGCCGAGGTGCCGGAAACGATCGACCTGAACAGCCTGACCGGGGCAGATAAGTGGATTCTCTCAAAGGTCAACACGTTGGCGAAGGTTGTGACCGAAAACATGGAGAAATACGAGCTCGGCATCGCGGTCCAAAAGGTGTACGACTTCATCTGGGAGGAGTTCTGCGACTGGTACATTGAGATGGTGAAGCCGCGCCTCTACAACGACGAGGATACGACGAAGGCGGCCGCGCTTTGGACACTGCGCACGGTGCTTGCGAATGCATTGAAGCTGCTGCACCCGTATATGCCGTTTGTGACCGAGGAAATTTACTGCACGCTGCTGCCGCAGGAGGAGTCGATCATGATCTCCGCGTGGCCGGAATATAAGGCGGAATGGGACTTTGCCGCGGACGAGAAGGCGGTCGAGATGATCAAGGAGGCTGTGCGCGGCATCCGCAATGTCCGCACGGGCATGAACGTGCCGCCGAGCAAAAAGGCGCAGGTGTTCGTGGTTTCCGAGAACCCGGAGATCCGGAGCATTTTTGAGAACGGAAAGGTCTTCTTTGCGACGCTCGGCTATGCGAGCGAGGTGCATGTGCAGGCGGACAAGACCGGCATCAGCGACGACGCGGTCTCAGCGGTGATCCCGGAGGCGGTGGTTTATCTGCCGTTTGCGGAGCTGGTCGATCTCGACAAGGAGCTGGAGCGCCTGCAGAAAGAGGAAGAGCGGCTCACGAAGGAGCTTGCCCGCGTCAACGGCATGCTGAACAACGAGCGATTTATCAGCAAGGCGCCGCAGGCGAAGATCGACGAGGAGAAAGCGAAGCTCGAGAAGTACACGCAGATGATGGATCAGGTGAAGGCAAGACTGGCGCAACTCGGACGCTGAAGTGTGGGGAAGCGCGAGTCCGGAGAAGAAAAAGGAAGGAATAAGGCATGAGATGAAAGAGGGCGCCGCGGCGTCCTCTTTTCAAAACTCTATGGGAGGTCTTTTTAGAGACCCTTGCGATCAGACAGGTATGCGGTCTGCGATGGGCTTGGCAGTGCGGTCTGGTTCTTCAGAGATCCGTGCAATCAGGCAGGTATACGGTCTGCGATGAGCTTGGCAGTGTCGTCCAGTTCTCTATAGGTCCTTGCAATCAGGCAGACGGCAATCAGAAAAGTCAAAATATCAGAAAGCGGCATGGAATACAGAACGCCGTCAAGCCCGAAAAAGACGGGCAGCAGGAGAGCGAATCCGATGCCGAAGACGACCTCACGGATCATTGACAACACGGTGGAAGACAATGCCTTTCCCATCGCCTGCAGGAAGATAAAGCAGGCTTTATTCACGCAGGCAAATACGATCATGCACAGATAAATACGGAAGGCTTTGAGCGCGAAATCCGTATAGTAGGCGCTTTCGTTCGCCGCGCCGAAGATATAGATCAACTGACGCGGAAGCAGCTCCACGATAAGAAGCGCCACGGCTCCGACGGATGCCTCCGCAATCAGGAGTCTGGTAAAAAGCTCTCTGACACGGGGTCTCTTTCC
Source organism: uncultured Lachnospiraceae bacterium (assembly GCA_947627245.1). Taxonomy (GTDB): domain Bacteria; phylum Bacillota; class Clostridia; order Lachnospirales; family Lachnospiraceae; genus Choladousia. Next base: position 4,169 of record CANQVH010000057.1, read on the forward strand.
GGCGCCCATGTTAAAGCCGACGACAGGGATACACCCGGCGGCCATGCCGACAACGATGGAAATGACGATTTGAAAGAATTTCATGACGATGCCGACCACCGCCATCGGAATCTGCGCGTATTGTTCCTGAGCGAAAACCGGATCAAGCGCGCCGTATTTCCGGATCATATTGTTGATTGCGGCCATAGCGGCGACCAGAGAAATCTGCGACAGAAAGCTGGTTACGCCGAGCGCAAGCGTTTTCCGGCAAACGCCGCTGTCCATCCCGAAATCCGCCCGCGCGGGTCTTATCAGCTTCATGTGCAGGATGTACCAAATCGCAAGCACGGCGGTCACGATCTGCCCGAGAACGGTGGCTACGGCGGCACCCATCATACCCCATCGGAAAACGAAAATAAAGATCGGATCGAAGATGATGTTGATAACCGCGCCTGCAAGCGTGGACGCCATTGCGAAACGGGGACTTCCGTCCGCCCGGATCATGGGATTCAGCGCCTGCCCGAACATATAAAACGGAATGCCGAGCGTGATATAAAAGAAATATTCCTTCGAGTGCCGGAATGTTTCTTCGTTCACGGTTCCGCCGAACATGGCAATGATCTGATTGCTGAAGATCAGATATATCGCGCAGAGCGCCAGTCCGCAGGCAATTACCAAAATGATTGAATTGCCGACGCTCTTTTTGGCGGCCTCCGGATGTCTTCTGCCGAGACTGAGACTCACGAACGCGCAGCAGCCGTCTCCGATCATGACGGCAATCGCGAGCGCAATGACCGTCAGCGGAAAAACGACTGTATTTGCCGCGTTTCCGAAAGAGCCGAGATAGGAAGCGTTCGCGATAAAAATCTGGTCGACGATATTATAGAGAGCGCCTACCAGCAGCGAGATGATGCAGGGGATCGCATATTTTCGCATCAGCCGGCCGACAGACTCCTCCCCGAGAAACTGATTTGGTTTTTCTTGTTGTTCCATTTGATTTTCTCCTTATTCTGACATAAAATAAACGTGTGGCTTTCCAACCGGATTTACGCAGTTGAAACGCCACACGTTGCTTTTTTATTGTAGTTAAAATCCGCCCGGAATGCAAGTGGGCATTTTTTAAGAAATTTGGCGCAGTATATATAAACGATTTGCACAAAACGAAAGACGAAAGCGCGTTTTTTTCTCTTGACTTTAGAGGCATTTCAGGTATGATTAATTTATATAAATCAATCGGCGGGAGGTAAAAGAATGGACAAGTCTACGGTTTATTTTACGGATTTTCGCTGTTCCATCGGAACCGGACAGCTCGAAAAGCTGAAAAAGCTTTGCATCGCGGCGGGGATCAGGGACATTGATATGGACGGCAAGTTTGTCGCGATCAAAATGCATTTCGGAGAGCTCGGGAATCTGGCGTTTCTGCGTCCGAATTACGCGAAGGTGGTGGCGGATCTGTGCAAAGAGCAGGGCGGCAAGCCTTTCCTGACGGACTGCAATACGCTGTATCCGGGCAGCCGCAAGAACGCGCTGGAGCATCTGGACTGCGCGAATCTGAACGGCTTCAATACGGTGACAACGGGCTGCCAGATCATCATCGCGGACGGCTTGCGCGGGACCGACGATGTAGAGGTGCCCGTGGTGAACGGCGAGTACATTCAGATGGCGAAGATCGGCCGCGCGATCATGGATGCGGATGTGTTTATCAGTCTGTCCCATTTCAAGGGTCATGAGGCGACCGGCTTCGGCGGGGCGCTCAAGAATATCGGCATGGGCTGCGGGAGCCGCGCCGGGAAGATGGAGCAGCACAAGGACGGAAAGCCGGCGATTGACGAATCGCTTTGCCGCGGCTGCCGTCGCTGCGCGCGCGAATGCGGAAGCGACGCGATCTCCTATCCGGAGAAAAAGGCCGTGATCGATTATGACAAATGCAAGGGCTGCGGGCGCTGCATCGGAGCCTGTGCCTTTGACGCGATCGACAATCCGAACGACTGCGCTTATGAGATGCTTGATCGGAAAATGGCGGAGTATGCGCAGGCAGTCTGTCATGGGCGGCCCTGCTTCCATATTTCTCTGGTGCAGGATATCAGTCCGAACTGCGATTGCCATGAGGAGAACGACGCTCCGATCCTTCCGGATATCGGAATGTTTGCAAGCTTCGATCCGGTGGCGCTCGATCAGGCCTGCGTGGACGCTTGCCTGAACGCGCAGCCGTTGCCGAACAGCCAGCTTGGGGACAATCTCGCTTCCGAGGGTTGGGCGTGCCACCACGACCATTTCAAGGATTCGAACCCGAACATCGAGTGGAAAGCGACGCTGGAGCAGGCGGAGAAGATCGGGCTCGGGACGAGGCAGTACGAGCTGAAGAAGATCTGATTGTGCGCGGGTTTGATAGAATGCTGTGTGTAAGAATCTGACCTGCATGATCGATTATTCAGACGGAACCAGTTGGGAGAGCGGAGAGTAATCCTGCTGGCAATTTCCGAAATCGTCGACTTTCAATTTGAATTGACTTTTTCGTTTCGTTTCTATATAATTGAGTTGCGGTCTGCCGGGATCGACAAAGCTGTGCAGGGTGGGAGAGCTGATATGGGCGTTTTTGAAGAAATGCTGGACATGGAGGTCCGGGAAAAATTTCTTGCATACAAGGATGACTCCATCTCCTGCACGCCGGAAGAGGTGGATGCCCTGAGAAGCTACCTCCTGAGCGATCAGTGCACGGCCGATATCCTGCGCCTGAAAGCGGGGGATTACTATTTTGATCCGCCCATGCAGTTTGCCCGGCGCAAAAGCCGCAGCAACAAGAAGCGGCTGGTGTACAGCCTGAAAAAAGAAAATCTGATGCTCACGCAACTGATGGCTTTTGCCCTTCGGAAATTTGATGATATTTTTTCCAAAAATCTTTACTCGTTCCGAAGCGGCCGCCGCGTGGCGGATCTGATCATGCGGCTCAAGTCTACACGAGGGTTAAAGAACAAATATATCCTGAAGACTGACGTGAAAAGCTATGGGGACAGCATAGACGGTGATTTGCTTCTGGAGCAGCTATCGTCGCTGTTCGCGAATGATCCGGCGATCATGGCGTTCTTCCGCTGGCTCATCAACTGGCATACCTACCGACATCCGTCAGGGGGAATTTTTCATGACGGACCTGCCGTTATGTCCGGCGTGCCGCTCACCAGCTTTTTTGAAAATCTCTATCTCTCGGAGATGGACTGGTATTTTCAGAAGAAGCATGTCCTGTATGGCCGTTACGCGGACGATATCGTGCTGTATGCGAACACCGAAGAGCAGATTGAGAAATATAAAGATTATATCATGGAGGAAATGACTCGCAGGAAGCTATCGCTCCATGAGGAAAAGAGTATGATCCTGCCTCCCGGCTCCACGGTGGAGGTGCTGGGCATGAAGCTGACCGGGCGTGCCGTGGATATTGCGGACAGCTCAGTGGATAAAATCAAGTGGAAGCTGCGCCTTCGCGCCAATCAGATCATGCGCCGGAAGAAGCGGGGCGAGCTTGACGACGAAGAGGCGATGCGCAGGATGATTTTATACGCCAGACGATTGTTTTTCGGGGGCGTCGCCAACCGGCACGAGCTGAACTGGTGCCGCTGGGTTCTGCCGCTGCTGTCGAAGACGGACGGGCTGAGAAAGATCGACGCCGCGGTTCAGTTCAACATCCGCTATGTGGGCAGCGGAAAAAAGTCGGACGCCAGATATCGCGTCCGTTTCGAGAAAATGCATGAGTTAGGGTATCGAAGCCTCGTCAACGTGTACTACCGCCGGTTTGAGACGGACTGGAGCACGTTGTTCTGAATTTTTTATCAGGTAAAAAGGAGGGTGCGCACAGCGCGCCTGCAGAGGGCGGAATGGTCCGGCGCAGAAAGGTTTTGCAGGCGACTGCCGGTCTGTGACGCCATGAAAAGGTCTCATTGAATGAATGTCTTCCCTCCTTTTTATAGCACTCCGGGTGCCAGACATCCGGAGTGTTTTTATGCTTCCGCCTGTAGCTGTTTGCGCACAAGCTCGGCGAAGAGCCCGTTTTTCTCGATCAATTCTTCGTAGGTTCCCTGTTCTGCGATCAAACCGCCTGCCATCATGATGATCCGGTCGCAGTCCTTGACGGTAGAGAGCCGGTGCGCCGCCATGATGACGGTAGTCCGAAGAGCCGTAATGGCATCCAGCACCTTCTTTTGCGTCACGTTGTCCAGCGCGGAGGTCGCTTCGTCCAAGACGAGCAGAGAAGGCTTTCCGGCAAAGGCACGGGCAAGCAGGATGCACTGCTTCTGTCCGCCGGAGAATCCGCCGCTGCGGGATTCGGAAATCTCGGTATCCATTCCGAGCGGCAGGGAACGGATTAGCTCTTCGATCTGTGCTTTCCCCGCGGCGTCCCAGATTTCCTCGTCCGTGAGATCGGGAGCGCCAAACGCGATGTTTGCCTGAATGGAGCCGGGCATGACCTGACTGAACTGGAACACAGAGCCGATGTGCCGACGCAGGGAGCGCTTGTTGAGGGAGGGCAGCGGACGGCCGTCATAGTAAACACAGCCGGAGGAGGGAGTCTCCATCCCCATGAGAATGCGCAGCAGGGTACTTTTCCCGCAGCCGCTTTCTCCCACGAGCGCTATCTTTTCGCCTTTTCTTACCGAGATGGAGACGCCCTTCAGGCATTCCGCTCTGGCGCCCTCGTAGGCAAAATGGATGTCCTCCATCTGGACGCGCCCGGACAGATCCTTCACGTATTCCTGCGAGCGTGTCTGCTCCGGCTCCGCCTCGAAGAGCGGCTTCAGATTGTTCAGCAGAGACTGCAGGGAGAAGAGTGTGTCGATCACGCTCATCAGCTCTGTGACCGCCGTGACGATCAGTCCGTAGGAGGCGGTGAAAGCGATGTAATCCGGCCGGGTGACGCCTGACGGGATTGCTATGGACAGGATCAGGACCGTGCCGAAGGACGAGATGAAAGCGATCAACTGGCTCCGCAGCTTCACGATACTCGGCGGGTCAAGGTTGTACACCAGCATCCGCCGGTAAAGCTCCGCCCATTTCGCGTAGACACGTTTGACTGCCCCGGAGGTTTTCAGCTTCTGGATGCCGCGCACTGCCGCATAGACGAAGCCGTTCTCCTCCATGGACAGCTCGTTGATCGCCAGCGTGTTTTTGGCATACACGGCGGATGCGAAGATGCTGAACGCAAGCTGCGCGGCGAGGATCAGCAGCGCCGGGATATACAAAGACGGGGCAAAGCGCGCCATCTGCGGAATATAGATCAGAGAGAAGACGGCGGTAATCGACGTATTCATCACCATGTCGGTGAGCTTTTCGGCGAGCGTGCGGCTGTTCTGGATACGTCTGGACAATTTCCCGGCGGACAGATTTTTGAAATAGGAATCCGGCAGGAACAGAACACGCGAGACCACGGCGGCCTGCACCTGAACGCTGACGTTTCGCTTGACGGAATTGAGCATGAGCGTCTTGATAACATTGAGCGCCGCGCGCAGCAGGCCTGTAGAGATAAAAAGGATGGCCGCGGACGTAAGCTTCGGCCATGCGGCGAAGCCGAGGGGTATCAGTTGATTCAGCACCCGGCGGTTGAGCGAGGGAGCCACGAGTCCCAGCAGTGTGATAGCGCCGATCGCGGCGGCGACAGGCACATAATCTGCGGGGGAGAGCATCGCAAACAGGAGCCGGAAGAAGCGGGGCAGAGAAAGTTTGCCGTCCGGTAGCGGGCGGTAAATCACATAAGCGGCAGGATCAAGGATCGTATTTTTCGTGACGCGGCCCTTTTTCCCGGTCGCCGGGCACACATAGCGGTAGCCGCCCACAGTCGGGAAAAGAGCTACCGCGGTCCCGTCCGAGAGAAACCCCAGCATGTGAACGGTTCGGCGCTTCCAGTCCGATTCCCGCAGGTCGCATGTCTCGTACATGATGCACAGAGGATCCAGCACGCAGTCCATCAGCTCGCCGATGCTGTCACAGTGGCGAACGGGCTCGGGCGTAACGTCGAATCGCTCCAGAATACAGCGCAGCGCCGCTTCCGCCTGTACGATCCGGTCCGCGCCGCCGGAAGAGGGAATATTGTCGCGCAGAGAAGCGTTCGCCTCCTCCATCATGCGCGTATCGATGCGGTCACGTTCTAAGATAAGATCAGTAAAAATACTCATGCTATCACCTCTATTGCAAATCTACCAGCCGGCGGTACAGCCCGTTGGCCTGATACAGTTCCTCGTGCGTCCCCTGCTCTGCGATACGGCCCTTCTCCATCACGACGATCCAGTCACATTCCACGACGGTGGAGAAGCGGTGCGCCGCCAGAACACAGGTAGTTCCCTTGTCACGGATCGCCCGGAAAACCTTTTCTTCGGTCAGAGCGTCCAGAGCGGAAGTGAATTCATCCAGAAGCAGGACCGTGGGATCCTGACTCAAGGCGCGGGCAAGCTCCAGACGCTGTAGCTCTCCTCCGGAGAAGTTACGTCCGTTTTCATAGACCATCGCGTCATAGCCGCCCGGAGCCGAAATGATACGCTCATGGATCTGGGCGTCGCGCGCCGCAAGGATCATCTCAAAATTCTCAATCGTCCCGTCCCACATTTTCAGGTTGGCCGAGAGAGTATCGTTGAATACGGTGATCTCCTGATCCACGCAGGCGAGCGAGGAGTGGAAGGTCACATCCGGAATTTCTTCCCGGCGCAGCCCGTCATACAAAATGCTTCCGTCATTCGCCTGACAGAGACCGGCAATGAGCTTCATGAGCGTGCTCTTGCCGCAGCCGGTCGAGCCGACGAGCGCCACCATCTGCCCGGGCTTTATGTGCAAAGACAGATCGTCTACCGCCGGCCGGTCCCCCGGATTGTAGCGGAACGTGACATGATCGATCTCTATGTCGCCGGACAGCTTTTGCGCCTGAGACTCATCCTGCAGAGGAACCGTCAGATCCGGCTCCTGTTCCAGCATGTCCTCCACACGCTCGATATCCGTGCGGCGGCTCGTCAGGTCATTGGAGGTGGATACGAGAGAGCCGAGGCTTTTTCGCACGTTGCCGAGAACCGACTGGAACGTAGCCAGCATGCCCATGGTGAACTGGCCTCGGATAATCAAAATCGCGCCCACAAACAGCAGGCAGGCCGAGGAGATCACATTGTGGCTGCTCCCGAGAAAACCGGACAGCGCTTTCATGCGATCCATCCGCGCGCCCTTTTCCTGCATACTGCTCTGCGAAGAGCTCCAGAGGGAGAAAAACGCTTTCTCCGAGCCGATGGATTTGATCGTTTCGATGGTATTGAAACCGTTGATCAGGGATGTGTTCACGGCGCTCTTGCTGGTGCTCAGGCTGCGCGACTGGATGGCGATCCGCTTCTGGAGCCACAGGCTCACAAGGATGTAGAGCACTTCTACCGCGAGACACAGGACTGCCATCAGCGGGTCGTAGAACAGCAGCATCGCAAGATAAAAGACGAGGCTTGCCGTGTCGATGACCGTGGGAAGAATTGTGCGCAGCAGGGAATAGTCCAGCCGGGAATTCTTTTCCATACGGTCAAGGATATCACCGGCGAAGTGCTGCTCGTAGAAGCCCATCGGAAGCTCCAGCATCTGCCGGAAAAGTCTGCCGCCGGACTCCGCGGCCATGCGGCGGCCGATCCGGTAAGTATGTATGGTCTCCAGAACGGACAGCCCGGTGCCGACAAGCAGCGCCGCGCCCATTCCGATCAGCAGGGGAAGATAGAGTGCCTGCCGTTCGCCGCCCATGACTTGGTCCAGCATGCGCCGGCTCAGCTCCAGCAGGATCAGATGAGCAGCCGTGCCGAGCGCATGTAATAGAAAGATCGTAAGAAGGGAGTGCCTGCCGGAATGCAGCCGCCGCCAAAGCAGAGAGCTGATCGGTTCCCGGCGGCCCTCCGGCCGGAAACCGGCTCCCGGCTTCAGGGCGATCACGGAGCCGGAAAAGGAGCGCGCAAACCGTTCCTCCGTGACGGCGTACGCGCCGCCGGAGGGATCGTTGACGTAGACATTGCCGCCTTTGAAAGCGCAGACCACCACGTAGTATTTCTTGTTCCAGCTCACGATGGCAGGCAGCGGCGCTTTCTTCAGATCGGACAGATTTATTTTGCTGACCGAGCCCTCCAGCCCAAAGCCCTCGGCGGCCTGAAGAAGCTGCGCGGGCGTGGAACCGTTGCGGGAAGTGAGGCACTTCTCGCGGACAGCCGACAGCGGGAGATATTTTTTGTAATAAGCCAGTATCATGGACAGGGCCGCGGCCCCGTTCTCCCCGGTGTGCATCTGGATGATAACCGGTACCTTCATAGCTGTTCCTCCTCCGGATGATCTGAAAGGTCATATTTGATTTAATCATATCACAGGAAATACACTGCCGTCCAGTGAACTTTTTTGCGTTTTGCACGGTTTTTCATGGACAAATGCGGGCTGGTGTGGTATGGTTTAGAGACTGATAAAAGCGACATGCGGATCGTGGCGCCGGCCCGGAAAATCAGGTCGGAGCGTCGATCCGGGAAACAGATTTGCGGAAAGGTGATCTCATGCGGGAGATTTTGTCGGACAGCGTGATCGACTGTCTGAAGCTGCTGCCGTTTTTGTACCTGTCCTACCTCGCGGTGGAGTACACGGAGCACAAAATGAGCGCAAAGACAAAGGAAATGATACACCGTGCCGGGAAAGCGGGGCCGTTTCTCGGAAGCCTGATCGGGACGATTCCTCAGTGCGGGTTTGCGGCCGCTGCCGCCGGGCTGTTCGCGGGCGGCGTGGTGTCGCCGGGTACGCTGCTGGCCGTGTTTCTGGCGACCTCGGACGAGATGCTTCCGGTCATGCTCTCACAGGGGGCGGACGGACTGACGATCGTGAAAATACTTGCGGCGAAAGCGTTCGTGGCGGCGATTGCGGGTATGCTGGTCGATTTCGGACTGGAAAGAATACTCGGACGCAGGGATCCGATCCCGGAACACATGGATATGTGCGAGCACGGACACTGCGGGTGCGAGCATCACGGGATCTGGTACTCGGCGCTGAACCATACGCTGAAGACGGCGCTGTTCCTCTTCCTGATCTCGCTTGTGCTGGGGTTCGGGATGAATCGCTTCGCGTCCTCCGGACTTGCCGGAAGTATAGTGAAGTTCTCAGGGCTTGAGGCGGTCACTGCCGCAGTCATCGGCATGATTCCGAACTGTGCGGCTTCCGTGCTGGTGACCGAGCTGTTTCTGGAGGGTGTGCTGAGCGGTACCGGCCTGTTTGCAGGGCTTTTGTGCGGCACGGGGACGGGTTTGCTGGTGCTCTACCGCGAAAACCGAAATCTCAGGGAAAATCTGGCGCTGACGGCGACGTTGGCTGGGGTCGGCATCGCGGCGGGAATTGTGCTGGGGAGATTCGGCGTTTTGTAACAGACAAAATAAAGACCGCTATGAAAAGGGGCATATGTGGCTCGTGTGAGTCATACATGCCCCTGAAATATATGAAAAAGCTGACGCTTAGAATGAGATTTTGCTCTTGTATTTCGCTTGAGCCGGCATACCTTTAGCGTTCAGAATCATCTTGATCGATTTGAACTTTGTACGGTTGTTGTAGATCGTGACGGTCACTCCTTTGTATATGCCGGAGAACGCTTTGCTCCCAATCTTATTTTTAATGATCTGATTCATCCAGATATTAATTTTTTTCAGCTTTTTACATCCATAGAACGCCTGCTTTCCGATTGATTTCAGACTGGACGGAAGATCGACCTTTGTGAGACCGGCACACTTATAGAATGCTTTTGGGCCGATCGAGGTAAGTCCGTTCGTAAACGATACGGTTCTTAGTTTTTTACAGCCATAAAATGCGTTTGCGCCGATTTTTTGCAGATTGCCGTTGATTACGACCTTCTTGAGCCTTTTGTTATTTTTGAACGCATTAGGCGCAATGGACGTTACGATATAAGAGGTTCCGTCTTTTTTGATGGAATTCGGAACATTAACGGTCGCTTTGTTTTTGGCGGGTCTCATGAATTCTACTGTATCGGCGCCGGTCACCTTGTAGCTTTCGCCGGACGCTCCCTGTATAATTGAGCCTTGTTCAAGCGGGCCGGTCGGGACACTTGGCGTCTCGGAACCTGCTGTCTGCGGATCGGTTGTTTCCGAATCGGTTGTTTCAGAGCCTGTTGTTTCGGACTCCGGCGTCTCCGAATCTGCTGTTTCCGAATCCGGCGTTTCCGGATCCGTCGTTTTGTCTTCGTTTTTCGCCCATACGGCGGTGAACACATAATTCTGGAATTGCGACATATTTTGCGTGGTGTTCATGTAGTCTCCGCTCACGTCGTTTCGCTTCCAGCCTAGGAACGTGTAACCCGGGCGCTCCGGGTCTTTCAGCTCGATGATATCATCCCCGGCCTGATAGGACTTTGGATTGCTTATCGGATTCCGGCCGCCCTCGCCCAGAACGTAGGAGATAGTGTAAACGCTTCCTTTATATAGCTCGATGCGTGAGGCAGAGATAGATTTATAATAGGGCTGAAAGCCTACTTCAGTGCCATACCCACTAAAGCACGACCAGCTACCTGCAAAATCTTCCGCGTCAAAAAATAATCCTAAGGTCCCCGGTATCAGACGAATTCTGTAGCTGCCGCTGAAAAAGGATTTTTCCTGATCGACTCCATGAAAAAGCACATCAAAGTCTTTGATATGTTCCGGGATGGTGACAGACGTAAACTTGCAGTTGTCAAAAGCGCCTGCACAAATCCCGATACAATCCTCCGGTAGAGTGTAGTCGCCTGTTGTGCTTTTTCCGGCAGGATACTTGACCAGATAACCTGCCATGAACAGGACGCCGTCCCGCGAAGTCATACCACCAGAGGATACATTGATCGCAGTCAGGTTCTCGCACCCGTTGAATGCTTCATCTATCTCGGGCAGATCTCGAACAGTGTATCCATTAGGCACATTTTTCAGGTTCACCTTTGTTACGCCGCTTCCCTCATACGTCCATCCACTATCAAACATCCAGTCCTCTTTGCTCAGATCGGCAGTCGCCTCGATACACAGATTCGGACAATTCGATAAAGTAGGGATATTGACCTCACTCAACGCTCTGGAGCAGTTCAGCACGGACAGTTTTGGAGAATCCGCCCACTGAAACTGTTGGATCGTGGAAGGGAGATCAATCTGCGTCAAATTCGGGAAATTGTCTCCTTCTACATCGGTTGCGCCCTCATAGAAATGAATCGTCTCGACTGACTGTGTACCGCTGCTAATTACACAATGGCGCATACTGACTTCTTTTAGCTTTGGGAATATGTCTTTTTCCCATTCCCGTGTGGGGAATCCGAATCTGCCAACATATACTCCCGGCTTATCTTCATGTTCTCCAAATATGTCATTATTTGGCAAACGAAGCCTCTCTAATCCCGTAAACTGTTTAAAAAGTGAAGTGTCATTGTCGCTGTATCCAATCCCTAACACGGTATCCGGGAAAACCAATTCGTCCACCGTCGAAGCAAAAAGAGGTAATTGAAATGTTCTGTCAAAGCAGTATGTATCCGTACATTCAGGATCGTTGCAGGCACCGTTTACCCATGTCACCGTCATGCCGTCGATTGTGGTCGGAATCGTTAAAATATTGTCTGTAAATTCATCGAGTGAGCTACAGCCTGCCACAGTAAACGTGCCGTCTCCATTAGTATAACCAATCCAGTGACCATCTTGTGATTTTTCCATATCTGCGTAGAAAAATGCTTTCACGTTCGCAGACGGCCAAAGCCACATTAGAACCAACGCCAAAAACAGCGTTACATACAGTGTCGATTTCCTGCATAAGCAAAACTCCCGCATTTTCTATTTCCTCCTTTTGACATTCACTGAATGTCATTTTTTAAAAATTATACACCAACATAGAGTAAATGACAAGCAGTAAATGTCAATAATTAATTTGGAGGTACTCTATGTTTATCAATAAAACGTCAGAAGGAAGAAATAATATTTGCGGTGAAAAAATTTCGTTGATTCGCACCAGTCTCGGCATTTCTCAGCGCGCACTTGCGGATCGACTTCAGATAGCCGGGCTTGACATTGACAAAAACGCGATCCAGCGTATAGAATCCGGGAAGCGATTTGTCACGGACATTGAACTCAGAGTTTTTTCCAAGGTATTGGGCTTAACTGCGGATGAAATGCTTGATTCCTGTTCCGTATCTGATCATGGTTCTGATAAAGGTGATTGACAGGGAAGTATTCTGTGCCATCAGACTTTATCCGGTTAAAAATCTGTTGTATGAGGAAAATGAGAGTGATATAATGTCCGCGAAAGTAATGAGCCGGATCAAGAGTGGGGACGAAATCGGCACGGTTCAAATAACACGTATTGTTTCGTAAGATATAAGCAGAGAAAGGAACCGACAGAGTATGGATTATATTGTGAGGGCGACGGCGGCGGACAGTCAGATCCGCGCGTTTGCGGCGACGACGAGAGAGACCGTAGAGACGGCGCGGAGATTTCACAACACGAGTCCCGTGGCGACGGCGGCATTGGGGCGGCTTTTAACGGCAGGCGCGATGATGGGCGCGATGATGAAGGGCGAGAAGGATCTGCTCACGCTGCAAATCAAGGGCGACGGACCGATCGGCGGGATTACGGTCACGGCGGACTCATCGGCCGATGTGAAGGGCTATGTGCAGAATCCGGAGGTGCTCCTGCACGCGAATGACAAGGGCAAGCTGGATGTCGGAGGTGCGGTCGGAAACGGCATCCTGAATGTGATTAAGGATCTTGGTATGAAAGAACCCTACATCGGTCAGTGCGAGCTGCAGACAGGAGAGATCGGAGATGACCTGACCTATTATTTTGCGGTGTCGGAGCAGGTGCCGTCCTCGGTCGGGCTCGGCGTCCTTCTGGATAAGGGCAACACGGTGCGGCAGGCGGGCGGATTTATCATTCAACTGATGCCGTTCGCGCCGGAGGAAATCGTTGCGCGGCTGGAGCAAAGGCTCTCCGAGGTGACTTCCGTGACGTCGCTGCTGGACCTCGGCATGACGCCGGAACAGATTCTTGGGGAGCTGTTGGGCGAGTTTGGGCTAGAGATTAATGATACGATCCCGGCGCAGTACCGGTGTGACTGTTCGCGTGAGCGCATTGAGCGCGCGCTGATCAGCATCGGGCGCAAGGATTTGCAGGAGATGATCGACGACGGGGAGCCGATCGAGGTGAACTGTCATTTTTGCGACAAGAAATACCGGGTGACGCCGGACGAGCTGCGGGAGCTGCTGAAGCGCAGTTTGGGCTGTGCGTAGTCTGTGAACGAAACAGCCGCAAAACAGCCGGATGTTGCCTGCCCGCAAGCAAACGATAGGTAGTTCGACGCAGATTCGCGAGCATAGCGACAACTGTCGGAGCATGTTTGAGCGTAGCGAGTTTGCGGAGACAGTTGTCAATAGGCGGCGGAGCGAATCAAGGAGAACAACTTGTTTGCGGTGGACAGGCACATCGGCTCTTGCGGCGTCCGGTTGTTCACTAAACATGAACTTGGAAAGGATTTGGAAGAGGAGTATGAAAGACGGCTTTATTAAGGTAGCGGCGGTGACGCCGGAGATCAAGGTGGCAGATTGCATCTACAACGCGGAAAGCATCTGCAAATCGCTCGATGAAGCGTACGCGCAGGAGGCGAAGATCATCGTGTTTCCGGAGCTGTGTCTGACCGGGTACACCTGTGGGGATCTGTTTTGGCAGGAGAAGCTTCTCGATGCGGCGCAGGAAGGACTGTCCCGAGTGATTGCGCATACGGCTTGGCATGAGGGTTTGGTCTTCGTCGGTCTGCCTTGGGAAAAGGACGGGAAGCTCTACAATGTGGCGGCGGCCATAAGCAGCGGGCACCTGCTTGGGTTGGTGCCGAAGCGTTATTTGCCGAATTATAATGAATTCTACGAGGCGCGTCATTTTACGCTGGGCGGTCCGGATACAGACTGGATCAGTTTCGAGGGAGAAGAGGAGGAAGTGCCGTTCGGGACAGAGCTTCTTTTCTGCGCGAATGCTCCGAAGGGACTTTGCGTGGCAGCGGAGATCTGTGAGGATCTGTGGGCGCCGAACCCGCCGAGCACGGCGCATGCGCTGGCAGGGGCGAACGTGATTGTGAACCTGTCGGCGAGCGATGAAGTGGTCGGGAAGGATTCCTACCGCGAGTCGCTGATTTCCGGGCAGTCGGCGCGTCTTCTGTGCGGCTACATCTATGCGAGCGCGGGAGAGGGCGAGTCGACGCAGGATCTTGTCTTCGGTGGTCACAATCTGCTGGCGGAGAATGGGCATATTCTTGCACAGTCTTCGCGTTTCGCCTGCGGCGTGACCTGCACGGAATTTGATATCGCCCGACTTCGTGAGGAACGGCGCAGAATGACAACATTTGTGCCGGATGAGGATGCGGTATACGAAAAGTGCCGATTCTGGCTGAAAGAAAAGGAGACAAAGCTGACACGCGGTTTCGACCCGCATCCTTTCGTGCCGTCCGGCAAGGCGGATCGGGACAGACGCTGCGAAGAGATTTTGATGATACAGGCGCTTGGTCTGAAAAAACGTCTGCAGCACACTGGGGCGCAGTGCGCAGTGGTCGGAATTTCCGGGGGATTGGACTCCACGCTGGCGCTACTTGTCATGACGAAAGCGTTTGATCTGCTGGGTCTTCCGCACAACCGGATGACGGCGGTGACGATGCCGGGCTTCGGGACAACGGACCGCACCTATCACAACGCCTGTGAGCTGACACGCAGGCTGGGCGCGGAGCTTCTTGAGGTGGACATTCGCGAGTCGGTAAAGCAGCATTTTCAGGATATCGGACAGGATCCGTCCGTGCATGATGTGACCTATGAAAACAGTCAGGCAAGAGAGCGCACGCAGGTGCTCATGGATCTTGCAAATAAAAAGGGCGGGCTGGTGATCGGTACCGGGGACATGTCGGAACTCGCGCTCGGCTGGGCGACCTACAACGGCGACCACATGTCGATGTACGGCGTCAACTGTTCCGTGCCGAAAACGCTGGTGCGTCATCTTGTGCGCTATTATGCGGATAGCTGCGGCGACGAGTCGATCAGCCAGACCCTCCGGGACGTGCTGGACACGCCGGTGAGCCCGGAGCTTTTGCCGCCCGAGAACGGCCAGATCTCACAGAAGACGGAAGACCTTGTCGGTCCTTACGAGCTGCATGACTTTTTCTTATACTATTTGCTGCGCTTTGGTTATTCACCCGCGAAGCTTTACCGTGTGGCGAAGCTCGCGTTCGCTGACAGCTACGACGATGAGACGATTTTGAAATGGCTGAAAACATTCTACAAGCGATTCTTCAGCCAGCAGTTTAAACGCTCCTGCGTGCCGGACGGCCCGAAGGTCGGAAGCGTCGCGCTTTCGCCGCGCGGCGACTGGCGTATGCCGAGCGACGCGTGCGTGCGGGTGTGGATGGAGGATTTGGAACATATTCGTGTATAGTAAACAACCGGACGCCCTTACAGGAATTGGTCAATACCACGGCAAACACGCTTCCGCTCGGTTCGGTCACGTAACGGTGCGTAAGCTCGCCTGCGCTCGCTAAGCACCGACGAACCGGGGCGGTTTGCCTTAGGTATTGCCAATTCACTGTACGGGCTATGTCGTGATATGCAATAATGCTGCAATAGCAACAAGTTCTATCAAACAGCAGCTATGTTCCCAGAGGGACGTGTCAATCTCCAGAAAGCAACGAGTTCTGCGAAACAGTGGGTCATGTTCCTGCGCATGCCACGGAACAGCCGCAAGGAGCCGGATGTTGCCTGCCCGCAAGCAAACAATAGGCAGTTCGACGCAGATTCGCGAGCATAGCGACAACTGTCGGAGCATGTTTGAGCGTAGCGAGTTTGCGGAGACAGTTGTCAATAGGCGGCGGAGCGAATCAAGGAGAATAACTTGTTTGCGGTGGGCAGGCACATCGGCTCTTGCGGCGTCCGGTTGTTCACTATACACGGACTTTATCCCGCCACGGTCAGCAGCACCGGAATCGTCAGAACACACAGCACGGTCGTCAGGATGATGGCGGCGCTGCAGTTTGTGCAGTCGATTCCTTTTTCGGTACCGATCATCAGAGGCATGTTGCCGACCGGCATTCCAAACATGATCATGCATACGGAGATCACTCCGGCGTCGTGCGTCGCGAGACGGACGAGAGGCAGCAGCAGAAGCGGCAGGATAAGCAGCTTGATCGCAGAGAAAACATACAGCTTTCCGTTGCAGATGATCCTGCGGATGTCCGCATTGGCGAGCGTGTAGCCGACGCAGATCAGAGAAAGCGGCGTGGTCGCATTTCCGAGATAGGTGGCGGCCGATTTGAGAAAGTCCGGCAGATTGATCTCAAACAGAATGACGATCAGGGCGGCCACACCGAACACCGTTCCGGAATTAAACATGGAACGCAGGGAGGAGGCGGAGAATCTTCCTTCCATGATGGCGATGCCGTATGTATAGAAAAGCACGGTGTAGACCAGAATGAATTCCGTGACGTAGACGACATACTGCGCGCCGAGAATACTCGACACGACGGGGATGCCGATAAAGCCCAAGTTGGAGAAAACAAACATGAGCTGATAGACCTTCCGCTGCATTTGATCCTTGTCAAAGAACGGCGTGAGAATCATTCCGACGACGATGAAAAACGCGAACATTCCGGCCGCGATCATCCCGACGAGGAGCAGCGTCTGAAGCGGAACCTGCCCGATGGAATTTGCGGCGCTGGAAAAGATCAGCAGCGGATTGAAAATATTGACGATCAGTGTGGAAAGATGCTTGTTTGTGTTGTCGTCGACCATGCCGGTCTTCGTCGCCAGAAAGCCGACTCCGATCATGACGAGAAGGGAAAGCATCTGGAAAAATACGATGAAAAAGGTCATTGCACGCGCCTCTTTTCTATGGGAATTATTTTGCCGTCTGGCACGGCTCATTGCTTTCGCGGATATTATAGCGAATGAGGCGGGCAGCGTAAAGCAAAAAATGAAATTTTGAAAGGTTTGGTGATTGATATGAATGCAGAAATGATAATGGGCTTGGTTATTATATCGATTGTAGCCGGAATTATGATTATCATTGGCATTTTTCAGATGAGTAAGGCATTGCAAGTTAGAAAAAGAGTATAAACACGAACTTGAGAAAACACGGGAAAGGGGTGACAGTTATGCGCAGAAAAGACAGGGAGGTTACTGATCCGGAGCGGATCGAGCAGATCATCGCGGACAGTCATTGCTGCCGGATCGGCTTTGACGACGACGGCGAGGTGTACATCGTGCCGCTGAGCTTCGGATATGTACGCGGCGCGGACGACAGCTATACGTTTTATTTTCATGGCGCGGCTAAGGGGCGCAAGATCGATCTGATCCAAAAGAATCCGCACGTCGGATTTGAGCTGGACACGAACTACGAGCTGCATCCGTCGGACATCGCGTCGGAGTGCACCGCGGCGTTTCAGAGCGTCATCGGGACGGGGACGGTCAGCTTTGTCACGGAGCCGGAGGAAAAGCGCGAAGGACTGCTGCGCATCATGCGGCACTATACGGGAAAGGCTGACTGGGATTTTCCGGAGAAAATGTTTGATGCCGTCTGTGTCTTCAAGCTGGTGACAGAGAAGCTGTCCTGCAAAGTACATCTGTAAAAAACGCCCGGAGAGAATCGATCCTCCGGGCAGATGCGGGATATTACGCGGCGCTGCGTGAGCCGCAGAATTGTGTGCGATCGTGTGAAGTGCGTGTCGCTCAGGCACGGTTCTTTTGCATGAATTCCAGCGTTTTCTCGGCTGATTTTGCGTCCGTCTCTGGCGTGAAGCCGTGTCCTTCGCCCTCGTACACGATCAGCTCTGCGTGAGGGTAAGTATCCTTGAGACGGACGGAATAAGAAAGCGCTACGACAGGATCCTGATCGCCGTGGAAGATCAACACTTCTTTGTCAAAATGCCTGACGATTTCATATGGATCCATGCCGTGGACGGCGAGGCAATAGCAGCTTCCGAGCTCTATACCCCAGAAGTTTTCCGTCTCAGGGATATCTTTGATATTCGGGTAACGGCCGGTCCAGTCGTCCGGGATGCAGAAGGCTGGGTAATACAGGATGATCGCGCGCACAGCTTCCGGGCATTCCGCCGATGCAAGCGCCGATACAAAACCGCCCTGACTTTTTCCGAACAAAAAAATGTCGGAGCCGTTCACACAGTCCAGAGATTTGACGAATGCGAGCACTGCCAGAAGGTCCGCCTTTTCCGTGAGAACAGACATTTCGGAGGTTTTTCCGGTGCTTCTGGAGGTCGGTGTTCCTCCGCAGAAATCAAAGGCGAGCGCGACATATCCGTGGGATGCGAAATAGTTGCCCTCCATCGTGAAATCCCTGCCGGAACCGCCGTACCCGTGGCTCATAATAACGGCTGGGCATTTTTCGGCTGTCTGCGGAAGATAGAGCGTCGCGTAGATTTGATTCGCACCGCTTCGAATCCGCATTTCCTTTGTCTCAAACTGGTATGATCCGTTTTGCATGTCTGTCTCCTTTCGGTGAAGCATTTGAAATCTTTGTCATATCGCCATCCGGCGTCTCATTCCCGTGAATTGTTCGCCAATGAACATAGTTAAATCATACATAGATGAGGGGTATTTTGTCAAGAAGCGGGACGGTATGAGTTCATATATGGACTTTAATTTTACAAATGCAAAAATTAAGCAAAAGAACGACACTTTCTGTTGACAAATGCACAAATTTATGCTATGTTTATGCAACAATATAATTCAAAATGAACAAGAACAGGAGGTGTCGGGATGAGTAGCCAGACATTACGTGAAGCAAGGAAGTACGAAGAAGCGACTGAAAAGATGATTCAGGCCGATGAAAGACCGGATTTTCATCTCTCCACGCGCGTCGGCTGGAT
>CANQVH010000058.1 GCA_947627245.1 uncultured Lachnospiraceae bacterium
TTATTGCTGATTTCCCTTAAGATCAAGGTTTTTATTAAGTTTTGGAATAAAAAAACAGGTAGGATTTGACACTACCATTCCTGCAAAGGGGGAATTTGATATGAGAAAAAACAGAAAAATCCGCTATTTCTATCTTGTCCTCATGATGTGGCTGCTCTGCCTTTCGATAACGGCTTACCCGGCAGTCGCCGCTGAGCCGGAACCCGGGACCGGAACCGGAACCGAAACTGAAACCGAGGCGGCGCCCGACGAGCAGACAGAGCCTGTCTTGGAAACGATCCCTGTCTCCCTGTCAGGAACTTCTGACTACGACAAGGCCTTTGAGGTTCTGCAGTTGACAAACCAGCTCCGCGCGGAAGGAGGTCTGGAGCCCCTTGTGATGGATCAGACGCTCCTCGCAGTCGCCATGCAGCGAGCCGGGGAATGCGCCTTATATTTTGAGCACACCCGCCCGAACGGGACGATCTGCTTTACGATTAGCGACCGACTGCACGGGGAAAATATCGAAGTCGGTTACAACTATATGACGACCGCTGCGCAGGCGGTGACCGGATGGCGCAACTCACCCGGACATTACGCCAATATCATGACCCCGGAATTCCGTTCCATCGGCATCGGACACCTCACTATGAACCACTGCTCCTACTGGGTGCAGAGTTTTTCTTACGATGAAGCGAATCCCGTCGCCACACACGACGCAATATCCGGCGCGCACCCGATGCAATATGTGGCAGACGTCTCCATAGAGGCTGCGCGAAACAATCTGCGGCTTACGGCAGACGAAACCACCCTGAAAAAAGGAAATTCCTCCAAGATTCAGCTCGGCTATCGCTACAATGAACTGCAGTTCCCGGATACCATTCTGGACTTCGATCGGTTCACCCTCACAAGCAGCGCGCCGGAAGTACTGTCGATCGAAGGCGCCGGCAGAGTGCGGGCGATCTCTGTCGGTTCGGCGACAATCACCGCCGTTTCAAATGTCAATCCCTCCATCGCCGTATCGCTTGATTTCACGGTAATCGATCCGGACAGCCGCACGGTAAAACTCTACGCGCAAAAAGGAAAATTCTCCGACGGGCAAGCGAGTCAAACACTCTATGTAACCAATAACAAAAAATACGGCACTCTCCCTGCTCCCGTCCGCAAAGGCTACACCTTCACAGGCTGGTTCAACGCAAGGGGCGGGCAGGTACGTTCCTCTACGAAGGTGTCCATCAGCAAGAACGCGATCGGAAAGCTTTACGCGAAATGGGAAAAGGTCACAGTCGGTCAGACTGCCGTTACGCAGGCTTCCGGCAAAAAGAAAAAGAACCTGAAAGTCACGTTCCGCAGTGTGAGCGGCGCCGACGGCTATCAGGTCTATGTATCCGCAAACAAAAAATTCAAAAAGAAAGGCCTCGTTATCGCCGATATTTCAGCCAAAAAGAAATCGGCAACGATCCGGCACACTCTGAAAAAACAGACTCTCTACGTGAAGCTGCGCGCCTACAAGCTCGACTCCGCCGGAAATCGGGTATACGGAAAATTCAGCACGGTGAAACAGGTGAAGATGAAGTGAGCATTTGAATATGATTAGCTTCTCAGTCATTATAACAAATAGCTGCTACAAAACAGATAAATAATCGGTTCTGCAGCAGCTATTGTGCTTTTAAGATTTCTTTCCATACATAGTTGATTGCTCTGATCACCACTCTCTCGCGGTCAACTTTCCGATCAAGCTCAAGTCCGCCGGAAGCCAATCCACGCTGTCAAGCGTCTCCCGCGTCAACCAGCGCGCTGCCTCGTGCTCCTTCAGAACCAGATGCCCGGACTTGATCGTGCACAGGAAACAGTCCATCGAAAGATGGAACTTCGGATAGTCATACTCGACCGTGTCCAACAGCTCCCCAACCTCTATCTGCGTATCCAGCTCCTCCATGATCTCGCGCGCCAGCGCCTCCTGCGGCGTTTCGCCCGGCTCAACCTTCCCTCCCGGAAATTCCCAGCCGCCTTCAAACTCCCCGTACCCGCGCTGGGTAGCGAAGACTTTGTTCTCGTGAATGATGATGGCGGCAACAACTTTGATGGTTTTCATGGTGTCCTCCTGTTTATTTTGCTATATGTTTCACCGTGTCCATATACCTTATGCTTTGCTATGTATTTCTGCTCTTTCTCATATGTCTGGACTGGTTCTGAGTGAATACGTTTGCCCAAACTTATCCGTTTACAATATACTCGTATATGTCCTCTCGAACGGGCGTATCCAAAATCCACTCAATCTCGACGGCTGTTTTGTCCGTATTCTCCATGATGAATTCCTTCGCCTGTCCACCAGCCTTCATTCGTCCAAGGTAATAAAATTCCTTAGAAATTTTATCCTCTTTATTTTTTCTGACAAAGAGTTCCACCTTGATGCCTCGTTCTTGCGCCTTCAAAAAATTCTGCACATCCTCAGACTCCAATGTTCGGCTCTGCTTCGAGATCGCGGTCAGTCTGCTGGGACTTGTAAAATGATCCTCATACTTAATCGTGTCTTGAATATCTTCCGCTTTATCATAATTGATGAATACCGGAAATGTCTTCGTATATTTGTCATACTTGTATCCACCGATATTCAGCGGAACTTCATTGTTCTTCCAGTTCAGAAGGCGGCACGCATCTTCGTAGGTATACTTCTGATATAAGACAAGCGCCGTGTCCTGATAACCATCGCTGTAATTAGCTTTGTATCTGGCGATGCCGAAATCGACCAGCTCCTTCACAATCTGATGAAATTCCGGATTTTGCAACATTCGTAGTATTTCATCCGATGTCCTGTAATCGCCTGTCTGCTCGTCTTTTTGTAAGAAAATACAGTCCTCGTAAGTCTTCTTGCCCGAACCCGCCGGGAATTCATTCGTCATCACGTTGATTACACTGGTTTCCGCCATTTCAGTCATTTGAATCCCATATTCACTATGTAGGGTGTTTCTCAGCCTGCTCATAACTTTGTAAGGATACTGTAGCATCCGCTCCAGAAGCGCCAACTCATGGACACGTTTCCCGCTTGCAAGTTTTTTTGAGATAAATTCCACTACCTTTTCTTCTGTCCCACTCAGACGCACTCTGTAGTCCTTCTCATACTTCACCAGAAACTTGTAATAAGACCCAAGACTATTGTTATCAAAAATGCGCAGCACATCCATTTCGCCGTATTTGTCAAAATCAGCCAGAGACGGAATACGTCCGAGTTTATTTTTTAGGTTCGTATAATTCTCTCTGATCAGTTTTATATCGCTGAAATTTGCGACGTCAATTGCCGAGAATATACGTTTCCGTGAAATCTCGTCAAAATGAATTGTGGAAGAACCCGGTATAATGCGTTCTCCTTCCAACACATATCTACGAATGTTGTCCTTATTGTAGCTTCGATCCCCTGACAACGCAATCGGAATCATAAAGTTGTTCTTATAATTGCCGATGAAGTCAAGCACCACAACATATTCTTTATTCTCCGCCTTCCGCAAACCCCGCCCCAACTGCTGGACAAAAACGATCGGCGACTCTGTCGGACGAAGCATAATCACCTGATTAATCTCCGGGATATCCACACCCTCGTTAAAGATATCTACTGTGAAAATATAATCCAGTTGATTCTCTACATTTCCTGATACAAGACGCTCGACCGCCACTTCTCTTTTTTCCGGGCCGTCATCTCCGGTCAGGGGCAAAGTGCGGAGTCCCCGTTCGTTGAATTTCTCACTCAGCACAATAGCTTCTTTCCGGGAACTGCAGAACACAAGACCTTTCACACGATCTCCACTATATCCATAGTATTTTGCCTGCTCCAACACATAATTCACCCGATCATCCGAAGTCAATCTGTTAAAATCACGCAGACCGGTCTCCTCGTCCACCGTCTCGCCGTCAATCTGCAGATCCGTGATACCAAAATAATGAAACGGGCAAAGCAAATCTTCTTCCATCGCCTGTTGGAGTCTGATTTCGCAGGCGATATTATGGTCGAACGCTTGATAGACATCATAGCTGTCCGTGCGCTCCGGCGAAGCCGTCATTCCAAGCCAGAATTCCGGCTGGAAATATTCAATAATATTCTGATAGCTCGCGGCGCCGATCCTGTGGGCCTCGTCTATAATAATCACCTGGAATTCATCTCTGCGGAAGCGCTCACGAATCTCTCGCTTTGCCATCATCTGCATTGTAGAAAACAGATAATCCGCGTCAAAATCCTTTGAATTTCCGGAAAGCAGTCCGAATGTCTTGGTCTTTCCAAAGACATTTTTGTAACTGGCAATCGCTTGCCGGGCAATCTGTTCCCTATGCACGAGGAACAACACCTTCCCCTGTGCTTCCTCTCGCATCGCAAACGCGGACGCATAAGTCTTTCCGGTACCGGTTGCAGAGATCAACAAAGCACGCTTCTCTCCGCTCTCCCTCAGTCTCTTCAAATTCGAAATAAAATCGATCTGCATAGAATTCGGAGTCAGACGATAAGCTTCAAGAGAAGTGACTTCCGCCTTTTTGGCAATTTCGCGCTGCTTTTTAACTACGTTATATTTCAGTGTATATTGATCGATGAAATCATCGTAGCAATGAGCTGATTTAGAATCCCAAAGCTGCTCAAACTCCCTCACAACCTCCTGGGTATACTCACCCTGCTCTGTCGATACCAGTCTCGTGTTCCACTCGCGGTTTCTCGTCAGCGCACTGAGTGTCATATTCGAACTGCCTATGATGATTCTGTAAATCTCCTCATTTCGGAAAATATATCCTTTTGTGTGGAAGCCCTCACTTGCTTCGTCTGTAGAATACAATTTCAGTGTGATATTCCTGAGTTCCGCCAGTTTCGCCAATGCTCTCGGTTCACTGAAATTCAGGTAATCCGTCGTGAGGATCCGTCCGGGAATTTTTTTCCTCTCCAGTTCCTTGAGCGTCTGAAGCAGAGGCGTAATGCCACTCATCGTCACAAACGCCACACTGATAGAAAATTCCTCGCATGCCAAAAGCTCACTCTCAATCGAGGTGAGCACTTTCCGGCCTTCTTTGTAATTGTTCGATACAAACTGAGGTTTGTACGCGAGATTGGACGTGACCAAAGCATCGAGGAAAGCGGTGCGCAGGCCACAGGTTAACTTATCAATAGCATTATAATTCATAGAAGAACCTCATTTATCGTTAATTGCGAAACAGTTTTGTTTTGCAAATTTATATATCAAAGAACAAATCCCTTTTCTTGCATATAACACAGCAATAATTAAATTGTGCATTTTGTTTCTAAACAATATAAATTTTCCCTGCTAATTAAAAGCTTACGTTTCAAACTCCTTTAAAAATTTTTCATAATACAATTCATTTTTTTCAATTTTATTCTTTTTTATTAAATATAGTGATAATATTTTTTCGATTGGTTCATCATAATGCTCGGATATTATATCTGGATCTTCGACAATCCTGTCCAATATTTCGATAAGCCTATCCTTCTGTTTCCAATCCAGTTTTGCGTAACATTTTTTCCATAAATTTGTAAATCCCTTTTTTTCAAAGTAATCTCTGAAACGAATAAAATCATCTGGCATTGTAAGTATCTCTATAAATTCTTCTTCTGTGTTCCCATAAGCACGTAAAAAAAAGTCCTCTTCTTTTGTAACTACACCTGATGTAACATTAAGGATTACATTCATTGCACGAAGATATTTTTTATGCCACTCCGGACCAACGTACTCTCTGTCAGTGTGTTTAATAGAAGCATATTTCATAGGAAAAGAAAATAAGGATATTTGAGAATCCTCATGCGTTTTGCAGAAATCAATATTCATCTTTAGTCTCTTCCATAAACTTCTTGGATTCTCATCATAATTATATAATAAGTAATTCGAAAAGTGTCTAATTCCATACTTAACAGCATTTTCCATCGCAATAAAATAGGCATCTTTCGTTGCTATGTTATCAAATGCAATTCTACATGGCTTTACTGCTATTTCAGACATTTTTTTAGCTTTTTCTTCCGAAAAGAGTCTTGCATCCAATCCTTGATTAAAATCAACATATCTTGAAATCATATGGTAATTATATCTTTCGAAGAAGTCTACTAAATAACTTTGTTGCCCTATTATCCTCTCTATCAATTCCTCTTCTTTAATTTTTTCTATCGATTCGCAAATGCATCCTAATTCTTTTTTGTCTTTTCCGCTTATTCTTGAATACTTTACATTAAGGAGTTCACCTTTTATTCGATCCAATAAGCAAGACACTTTTTGACCTTTCTCAAGTCTTCTTTCTAAACTCTGTAAATAAAATCTCATAGTATTATTCTTTTTTGCTTTGTTATTTTCCCTCCCAAACCCTAAATATTTTAATTCATCAATAGTTTCATCAAAGCGATTGGAATATAGTATATTATTGTCCATAATAAGCATATTTTTCTTTATACCAAAATGAACATCTACATTTTCAACTTGTTGAATCAAATTATCGCACTCATAGAATTCAGGTTCCAGTGTTTTAACTGCACAAAATGAACACTTTCTTGGACATCCTCTTGAAGTGTAAATAAAATAGCTATTTGCTGCTGGATATTCATATGAAATATCCCAAAGAATGTCATAATCTAATTCTAAGATATCAATATTAATATTGTCACTGTAACCCAATAGGTTTGATGATAACAATTGTCCTGTTAAAATATTTAATCCAGAAATTTCCTCCTGAAATTTCTCAGGCAATATTGATGCCGCAATTCCTCCTACATATACATTATTTAACCCTACAATATTAATGTAATAATTTATTGTTTGAATACATATATCAAAATCGAATGTAAACAAAGTAGTTATAAAAATTTTATCAAATTTAGAAACTTCCGATTGCGGCATTAAGCCTTTATGAAATTCAACAAATTCACCCTTTGATTTAAAATAGGTTGAAATTTTCATTAATCCGATAGGTGGATATTTATTTTTGTAATTTGGTTCAACTAATAATATTCTTTCCATGTACCTTCACCCAAGTATTTTTCCTTAAATACGAATATAACTCGCATAGTTAGACTAAATAGATTGCAGCCAAATTATAAAATCCTTAAATGCATTTTCATAATCAAATAACGTTGTTTGCGCCAGATATAATTTTATTTGTGAATTAACTTCCTTGGTTAGTTTCTTCTTAATCATCTGCTTTTTTTCTGTCTCCGTTAAGTCATAGAAGCCTTTACTAATTTCACTATCTTCCGGAGAAAGATCTATTTCCATCTGAGCTAAATCTTGTAATGCTTTATTAGCTGCACTTTTTAAATTATCCAGTTTATGAGAGTCAATTTCCATGCTTTTCTTGCCAGTGCTATATTTTGAAAGAGCATATCTAACTTTATAAATTTTTTCAACTAATATAGCTATTTTCTTTAAAAATCTAAGTGAATCATCATCTGTAACTTCAATAAATGTCCGTCGTGCATTCGCCGAAATGTTTATTTTATCTGTAATATATATTATTGCGCCTATTCCATTTACAGTCTGAAGCAATTCATTAGATGTATGCTCAAGCATGCCATACTTTAATAACATAGGAATTAATTCAGTTTCATCACATAATAACATATTATCAATATACATCTTTATTCCAGAAAATAAGTTGCCTTTTTCTACAACAATTTTACTCTTTCTAAAAGTGATAAAACCTGTAGCATACTCTAAATTGAATTTGCAAGTATAGTCCCTTAACATTTTCTTCTCTATTGGACGCTCAAGCTGTTTTCCGTCATATAAAATATTAAATCCCTGTGCTGTAGCCATTCTATTTTCTTCTACTTCTGTAATCTCTTCAAACAATTCTTTTTCATTTGTATCAAACATTTCCTTTTTAAATCCAACGGGCAATAACCAACCCAATTCCATTAGCAAATCTTTTTCTGAAATCGTCTGTTCTAAAACAGAACTAATTTCCTCAAGAATTACTAGAAATCCTCTATTTTGTTCAGTAAATATTTCTTTGTTCTTTTTCAAAGTAACTGTAATTTCTTCTTCGATAGGACACGTTCTATTATCATACAATTTTCCTATTTTATCCATTATTTCTTCGAAACTAAGTTCACTATAACTATCAACTTTCTTTAATTCATTATATTTTTCACACTCAATTATATATGCTTGATACTTTCCTTTGCTGAAATCTAATATATTTACAAAAGATAATCTTTTGCAATAAGAAAGCCCTGACAAACGTCCTATTCCTTTATATCCTAGGTTCAAAGTTCGCCTCTTTTCTGAAAAAGCAATATGTTCCATCTCTCCTTTAAATTTATCTTCAATTATTCCATTCCCATTATCTAAAAAAAACAGCTGTTTGTCTTCACACCATATTTTACAGAAAAGATTATCCTTTTTTACATGCGTATTCGCCATCGTTTTATAAAATGAATCCACTGCATTCTGTACATATTCTCTAAATACAACAATTGGCTTATCATACAAAGACTCGGTAATAATATCCAATATTCCTGCTCCTACCATTTCAGCTGACATGTTTTACCTCCTTTTACTCATTTACTTGATGAGTATTTATCTCTCTTTCGTACTTTTGAAATGCAGTTAACAAAAATCTATATTTTTCATAATTATTAACATCGTACTCAAATTTTTTCAAGTTTCTTTTAATATTAGCTAGTATTAACTCCTTATTTATTGTTCGAAGTTTAATATTATTATCATCTATTGAAAAATGAGGATGCAATGGCGCATAAATATTCAAATAATGCCTATCGTTTGTATCTTTTTTTATCAAGAAGTCGTCTTCGTCATACTTCTTGATCGCATTATATGTATTTTCATCTATCATAATAATTGGAACACGCGAAATCTTATCTTCTATTAAATACGAATAAATTACGCTATCTCCATAAAATTGGTAAGGTTCCTTAATAAATAAATTTCCTTTTGCAATTCCTCCTCTAAAAAAAACGTCTTTGGACATTGCATACAAATTAAAGTGTAAAAGGATTTTAATATATTCTACCAACAAATCTTCTCTTGGACTATAAAAATATAAACTATCAGACGTCTGTCCAGCATAGCATCCGGTTGTCTCTTTCATAGATATTAACTTACTTGCACTCATCAACTCAAAATAATAAATAAACACCTCTTTGAATTTGTCAGCAAATTTTATATCCCTCTCCTCTTCTTCCGATTCATTTTCCTTGTTTTCATCGAATGTTTGTTTAAATCCTAATACGTCTATAAACGCAAAATACACAGTTTTTTTGCATTCGTAATCACTTCCATATTCTTCTGAACTATTGTCTATTACTATATCTTCTACATTTGGTATTGGATTTTTATAGTTTGCCATTATATATCCCTTTCTTTAGTGAAATATTTTTATGTCATAATAACTTTTCATCATATAAAATCTATATATCGTCTGCTCCCCGTAGCCAACCTGGGATACCTTTCCTTATATCTCCTGTACTTTGACCCATGAATCTGATGTGTGGAAACCCTGTGCAGAACGACGCGCGGAAGGATGTCATATCCCTTCAGCCTCTCTTTGCACCTGGAAACGGTAACATCAATCTGCTCCAATGCATCCATCAGATCAGAACCCTTCAACTCAATAAAAAATGCACTTGGCCTTGGGACCGTCAATGCCTCCACGACATAATCACAGCGTTTTTCATCGTTGCCTTTTATGATGTCCCCATCCACATGATACTGATATACCGCAACTCTGGAGTCATTGCACAGTCGATGTTCGTTTCCGTTCTCCTGTGAAACTACTATCGCCTGGTATTGACTGCAAGATGAATATTTCCTGTCAAAGATCATAGCGATTCACCTCGCTGGTATTCCACATCAAACAATTTTTCGTACAACTCATTAATCTCGACCGAAGCTCCGTCAATCACCTCATTCACGATCAGGCCGCCTTCTGCTTCATCCTCGATACAAGACCGCATCCTCCCGTCCTGCAGATAATACGCATTGTAATCGTTCTTCACATGATATCGTTCGCTGATTATATCGCATATCTCCTGTTTAAGATTGGGCTTTTGAGCCAAATGATTCGCGTAAATCAGATTATTCAACGCTCCCAGAATATACGGACTATGCGTGGTGAGGAAGATACTGTTTGACTGATTATAAACCAGAGCGAGAAGTTCAACTACATCCTTCTGCGCCTGTGGATATAAATGGGATTCCGGTTCCTCCAGTATAATAAAAGCTTTTCTGTTATAAAGGACCAAATGAAGCAGGATGTTAAAAATCCACACTGTCTCCTGCTGACCAGAGGATGTATAGTTTATTTTGATAAAATGGTTCTCGTCGAGATACAGTCTCTCTTCATTATCCGAATACCTGTATTTTCCACGTAGAACTTTTTCAATCAGAAGCAACATTTCCTTTATAACCGGCATGTCAATTTCCGCGCCCGGAATATTAATATTCTTTCTCTGCGCAATCAGTCCCTCTGTTCCTTCTGTGAATAGCGAACGAATTTTTAGAATGCGTTCGATATATTTCTGTGTGCAGAAGTCAATGCTTCTTTTTTGCTCGTCGTCCATTGTGGCAAACATATAGTTTAGCTGAGAAGTCAATAATGTGATCAGGCTTCGGCCGGCCGGAATGAATATGCATTCCTGCGAATCATAAAATAGTTCTGTGATTCTGTTCTTCAAGTCAACAGCATCCGTGTTTCTCTCTTCTTCCTGCTCAGCCAGAAAATTATTGATGTTCCGGCTGAACTTAAACCATACAAATGCTGGTGATAAATACTCTGCTTCATTCTGCATTTTCAAGGTAACTTCCATGTACGTATCACCGGCATACTCATACCGCAGTTTCATAGCCGGAGACATGGCCTTGGATGTCCCAAATAACTGTAAAAACTTATTTCTCAGCGTACTCATTACATCCGCAAATACTTTGCTGTCATTTTTGAGCAATGCTCTTCTCAAAATAACTCCATATATGTCATCCTTAATCGTCCTGCAAAAATACACGCTTTTCGCAACCGTGCTTTTTCCGGAAGCCTGTACCCCTGTCAAAACAGTAAAATTATCTATCTCCATCGTACATTCTGTAATCGGTCCGAGGTTGTGAATCTCCATTCTTGCCACGAGTTTTCCCTCCCAGCCTGTTATAATCTGTGTAATAATTATACATGATACCTGATAAGAGTACAATCAAAAATTTGACAAGACTGCTTAAGCTAAAACAGCCAATGCAGAACCAAATCTCCGCTCACACCTTCCTCCCCCACTCCTTCAGCATCTTCCTTCTCTCCCGATAATCCGGCAGTATCTCCGCCACAATCGCCCAGAAACGCTCGGAATGGTTCATCTCAAGGCGGTGGGCCAGCTCGTGCACCACCACATAATCGAGGACTTCCTCCGGCATCAGCATCAACTTCCAGTTGAAGTTCAGGTTGCCCTTGCTGCTGCAACTGCCCCAGCGGGTCTTCTGCTCGCGGATTGTGATTCGCCCATAGGTCACTCCCATCTGCCGGGCGAAATAAGCAACGCGGCGGGGGATCTGCTCCTTTGCCGCGCGTATGCCCTCCTCGCGCTCCTGCTCGCTGATCTCGCGCCTGTTCTGTCGCGCTTCCGCAAGCTGCGCGGTTCTCTGTTCGATCCATGAGCGGTGCCGCTTTACAAAATCATCAATGTCTTTCAGCGCCATTCGGCGTGGCGCGCGCACGATGATCTCCACGCACCCTCCGGTTTCAATCTCCCGAAGCTGCAGCGAAATCGTCTTGCGCGCAGAGCGAATTAACGTATATTCCGATTTTTTGCTCACCATGTCTTTATCCTACTTTCTGATTGAGAGATTTGTTTTGATGTGCTATGATTTTATAAAATCGCAATACTGCCGATGTAAAATATTTTCATAAAATCCGATAACGATCTGACAAAAAACAGAAAGGCGACGCCATGAAAAAGAGAATCCTTGACTACCGAAAAAGAATCGACGCCCTGCTTGCGCAGGACGCGGATTGCGATTGGCGCATGGTGCTGGAAGAACATCTGACACAGATTGCGTTCTTCCAGCACGAGCGATTGATCCATCTGATCGTGACGGTGACATTCGCCGTCCTGACGATGCTGAGCGCCTGTTTCCTGCTGCTCACGCAGGTGATTGCGCTGTGCTTTCTGACCTTGCTTCTCCTTGTCCTCCTCATCCCCTACATCGCGCACTACTATACGCTCGAAAACGAAGTGCAGCGTATGTACGGACAGTATGACGAAATTCTCAGGAAAATCTCAGCCGCTCACACGGTTTCAAACCCCTCCGCGCAAAGCTGAGAAGCAAAGCAGCATAAAGGGATCCCCGCCGCTCACGCGACCTCGAACTGCGCGTTGTAGAGCGCGGCGTAGAAGCCGTTCTTCTCCAGCAGCTCCTGATGAGTGCCCTGCTCTACGATGTCGCCGTCCTTCATGACAAGAATCAGATCGGCATTTCGGATCGTCGAGAGACGGTGCGCGATTACAAACGAGGTGCGCCCCTTGAGCAGCGTATCCATCGCAGCCTGAATCAGATGCTCCGTCCGGGTGTCGACGGACGAAGTCGCCTCGTCGAGAATCATGATCGGATTGTCCGCCAGAATCGCGCGGGCGATCGTCAATAGCTGCTTCTGACCCTGCGAGATATTGGACGCTTCCTCATTAATCTCCATCTGATAGCCGCCCGGCAGGGAACGGATGAATTTGTCGGCGCGCGCCAGCTTCGCCGCGCGGATGACTTCCTCGTCCGTCGCCTCCAGCCGCCCGTAACGGATATTCTCCATGATCGTCCCCTTAAACAGCCACGTGTCCTGCAGCACCATACCGAAGCCGCCGCGGAGCGCGTTCCGGTCGAATTCCCCGACCGCGTGTCCGTTCAGGCGGATGCATCCGGAATTCACGTCATAGAAGCGCATGAGCAGCTTCACCATCGTCGTCTTTCCGGCGCCGGTCGGTCCGACGATCGCCACCATCTGTCCCGGCTCGATCTCACTGTTGAAGTCATGGATGATCACCTTATCCGGCGTATAGCCGAACTGCACATGCTCGAAGGACACCTGTCCCTGTATGACGGCGGGATCCGTCGGCTGCTTTGTCTCCTGTATCTCCTCTTCCTCGTTCAAAAATTCGAAGATGCGCTCGGCCGCCGCCGCCATGGACTGCAGCAGATTGGATACCTGCGCCATCTGCGTGATCGGCTGTGTGAAACGCTTCACATACTGAACGAACGCCACGATATCGCCGATCTCGATCGTTCCTGCCGCCGCCAGCATCGCTCCGGCCACGGCGACCGCCACGTACCCGAGGTTGCTGACAAAATTCATGATCGGCATCATCAGTCCGGAGAGGAACTGGCTCTTCCACGCCGACTCAAACAGGACGTCGTTCGTCTTTCGGAACGCATCCAGCTCGGTCTCTTCACGGTTGAATGCCTTCACAACGTCATGCCCGGAGAACGTCTCCTCGATCTGTCCGTCAATCTGACCCAAATATTTCTGCTGCGCAATAAAGTATTTCTGCGATCTCTTCACGATTCCCATCACCAGCAGCATGGACACCGGCAGAATCAAGATCGTGATCAGCGTCATGAGCGGCGAGATAGACAGCATCATGACAAGGACGCCGATCAGTGTACACACGGACGTAATCAACTGTGTGATGGACTGGTTGAATGCCATACCCAGCGTGTCTACATCGTTCGTGATCCTTGACAGAATGTCGCCCACCGCGTTGCGCTCGAAGTATGCCAGCGGCATCCGGTTGATCTTTTTGCTGATATCCTCGCGCATGCGGAAGCACATGCTCTGAGACATCTGCGTCATGAGCCAGCCCTGTATGAAAGAAAAAACGGCGCACAATCCGTAGATTCCCATCAGACTCAGCAGGATGCTGCCGAGTTTGCCGAAATTGATGCTGCCGGTACCGGACAACTTCGCGATCAGGCCGTTGAACAGTTCCGTCGTGGCATTGCCCAAAATCTTCGGACCGATTACGTTAAACACCGTTGAAGCGACTGCGAATACGGCAACCGCGAAGAGCGCGACCTTGTACACACCCATGTACCGCAGCAGATTCCGTATCGTCCCCTTGAAATCCTTCGCTTTCTCCCCGCGCACGCGGCCTCTCGGTCTTCTTCCCTCTGCCATGTCACTCGCCTCTTTTCAACGCGCCCGGAATCTCGTCTTCCGTAGACTGCTCTTGCCGTACACTCCGGGACTTTTCTCCCGCAGGCTCTTCCTTCAGCGCACTCTGTATTTCTTCCTCTGACATCTGCCCTCTGGCGATCTCCAGATAGGTTTGACAGTTCTCTAAAAGTTCTCTATGCGTGCCCATCCCGACGACACGGCCCTCCTCCATGACAAGGATCTGGTCGGCGTGCAGAATCGTGGAAATTCTCTGCGCGACGATGATGACCGTCGCGTTCTGCACCTGCTCGGCGAGCGCCTGCCGCAGCAGCGCGTCCGTCTTGTAATCCAGCGCTGAGAACGAATCGTCGAACAGGAAGATCTGCGGATGCTTCGCGATCGCCCGCGCGATCGACAGTCTCTGCCGCTGACCGCCCGACACATTGGAACCGTTCTGCGCGGTCTCCGACTGATAGCGCTTCTTTTTTGTATCGATAAACTCCGTCGCCTGCGCGATCGCGGCGGCGGCCTCCATATCCGCGTCCGTAACCTGCTCGCCTGCATATTTCAGATTGCTCTCGATCGTCCCCGAGAACAGGACGCCCTTCTGCGGAACATAGCCGATGCAGTCCCTCAGCTTTTTCTGGCTGAGCTCGCGGATATCGATCCCGTCCAATGTGATGCTGCCCTCGGTCACGTCGTAAAAGCGCGGGATCAGATGGATCAGCGTAGACTTCCCGCAACCCGTTGAACCGATGATTGCGGTCGTCTTGCCCGGCTCGGCCGTAAAGGAAATATGTTCCAGCACCGGCGATTCCGCGCCCGGATAGGTAAACGAGACATCTGAGAACGTAAGCACGCCGGCCTGCTTCAGCTTTGCATCCTTTGTTGCATCCGCATCCTTCAGCGAGATCTCCGTCTCCAGCACCTCTGCGATACGGTCCGCCGCAACGCCCGCCCTCGGCAGCATGATGGAGATCATAGAGAGCATCAAAAAGCCCATGATGATTACCATGGAATAAGTGATAAACGCTGTCAGGTCGCCCACCTGCACGGTCCCGGTATCCACACCGTGGCCGCCGACCCAGACGATCAGCACCGATACGCCGTTCATAATGAACATCATGACAGGCATCATGAAGGTCATCGTACGGTTCGTGAAGAGCTGCGTCCGGAAAAGCTCCGTGTTGGCATTCCTGAAACGCCCCTCCTCATACGTCTGCCGCCCGAACGCGCGGATCGGCATCACGCCGGTCAGGATCTCTCTGGCAACCAGATTCAAACGGTCCACCAACTGCTGCATGATCTTAAATTTCGGATAGGCAGCGGCAAACAGCACGGCAATGCAGACCGCGAGCAGGATGACCGCGAGTACAATGATCCAGCTCATCGAGGAACCGGTCTGAATCACCTTGAAAACGCCCGCAATCGCAAGGATCGGCGCGTACGTCACCATGCGCAGCAGCATGACGGTCAGCATCTGCACCTGCTGAATATCGTTGGTGCAGCGCGTGATCAGCGACGCCGTAGAAAACTGCTCGATCTCCGCGCTGGTAAAATTCATTACCTTCGTATAAAGCTGCTCGCGCAGACTCCGGCCGATCCCGGCAGACACCTTCGCGGCTATGTAGCCGGTCAGGATCGCCACGACCGCCATGACAAACGCCATCAGCAGCATCTTCAGACCCACCTTGAACAGATAGGCATTGCGGATCGCGTTCACGTCAGCCCCCTGCGCCTCATACTCCGCGGCAACATAACCGACCGCGACCTGATCCAGAAACATATCCGTCATCCCATCCATCTGGGAAAGACGCTCCTGCAGTGTTTCCTTCGACATAAGGCCGATACTGACCGCGCTCTTCGCCATCTCCAGCATCTTGGCGCCCTCTTCGCTGTTTCCCATCTGGAACACAACGCTTTCGGGAAGCGCGAGAATGCCGTCCAAAGCCTCTCGCTCGTCCGCCGTGATCTTCTTCAACGACCGGATCCCTTCTTCATCCGCCTCCGAGTAGGCGGCCTCCGCCTTTTCCGTATCCTCATCCGAGAGAAAAAGCTCCAGCATCTCCAGACTCTCCGCTCGTATCGTATCCGGCACTGCATCCGCGATACCATTCTGCTGAAGTCCGATATTCAGCAGATCGCTCGTATAGGACGGCAGCGAAAGGTCGCAGTACGCCTGTATGATCAGCAGCCCCACGATCACCGCTACCGCGCCCTTAGCTCCGGCCAGAAACCGAAAAATGTTTTTCATCGTACCCCTCCTGCTCTATTTGCTCATGGCGTTCCGGATCACTTTGACTTTGCACAATTGTATGCGATAATGTTCATACTATAGTCCCGCTCGCGCGAATTGTCAATATTTCAAATGGTTCGGTTCTTCCCCTCGTCCGCTGTTACAGAAAAATCAGATTTCATTACAAAAATGTCATTGCATTTTACTTGAGAAATCGCCTCCCTTTTGATAAAATTAAACATTAATATTACGAAATCCAAAAAATGTCCGTATGTCTTTAACATAATCCGCCGTCAGGCGTATCAAAATATGAAACCTCATCGGAAAGGAATACAGGCCGGCGAAAAATACGGTCGGGTGGTGAAAAAATGGATTCAAAAAATCTGCCTTACATAAAATATCTTACGGATAATTATACGGCGGACCCCTCTTTTCGCAGACAGATGCAGGAACATCCGCAGGAGACGCTGACAAGCCGCGGCATTTCTCTCGACGCGGATCTGGCGCTGGACGTCTGCGCCAGATTGTGCTGGGATGCGCAGTATTTTCGGGCTCCGGAAGGGCAAAACCCTTATCTGACGGAGTTTCAGGCACATTTCCAGCGGATCTCGCAGGAATATGAAAACAGGGTCACAGACGACGCGTTTGCCGATCGCCGGATCTGTCTCTGGAGCCGGCAGATACGCAAGAGGTGCCGCATGGAGAACCGCCGGATTCGGATGCGTGACGGGATTCATTACTATCCGCTCTTTTTTGAGCTGAGCGACGGATGCAGCGTACAGTGTCCATTCTGCGGCGTGGACGCTCCGCGCTGGAAGAGCGATTTCCTCTATACGCCGGAGAATGCCGAACTGTGGAAAGAGATCCTTCAGATCTGCGTCCGGTATTTGGGACGCATCGCGGGTACGGGCGCCTGCTACATGGCGACGGAGCCGTTCGATAATCCGGATTATGAGAAATTCCTCTACGACTTCCGCGCGATCATCGGGATTCTCCCGCAGACGACGACAGCCGTAGCGGATCGCTGTCCCGAGCGCATCCGGGCCTTCATGCGGGAGCTTGGCCCGGACGCCGTGCAGAATGCGGCGCTTCGTTTCAGTATACGCAATCTTCAGCAGTTACACCGGATACAGGAGATCTACAGTCTGGATGAGCTGAAGGACATCGAGCTTCTTCCCAACAATCCGGAATCGCTGACCCAGTATTCACTCTCCGGGAAGGGCATCCGCCTGTGCGAGCGCATGGGCGAAAAAGGCAAGGACAAATTCTTCCGCTACGGGATCTGCTGCACTGCCGGACTTCGGGTGAATATGACAAAGAAGACCATGGATTTCATAGAACCGGAGCTTCCGTCGAAGGCATTCCCGAACGGGTACCGCATCCGCGAGACGCTCACGTTTGAGAATGCCGGAGATTTCGAGACAGGCATGAGACATCTGTTTGAGACTTGGGCTCTGCCGGAGCTGCCGGAAGACAAAGATCTGTACTTCAACAGCGTCTGCCGAATTACCGAAAAGGAAAACTGCATTGAGTTCTGGGGAGACGGCGTAGGGTGCAGTCTGGCAAAAGACGGAGGGTTCCCGGACGCAGTCCGGATCATCTCAGAAAGACCGACGACGCTTGCGGCGGTGTACCGCTCGCTTTCCGCGGAAAACGGCGACGCGCTGCGGCTCTGGCAAAAATTCCAATACTTATATGAGCGAGGTTATGTGCGATGGGCGTAAAAAAAATCTGTCTTGTAGTAATGCCCTTCAGCTCCGTGGATAACCCGGTGCTCGGGCTCAGCCTGTTGAAAGCGGCGGCATTGGAGAAGGGAAAAGACGCTCGTATCATCTATGCGAATATCCGCTTTGCCAAGCTGATCGGGACGGATGATTACCGGGAGCTGGAATATGCGGCGTCCGCATATATGCAGTTGATCGAGACCGTGTTCTCTCCTTACGCCGGCTATCAGAACGCGCCGTCCCGTAAGGACGCCATGCAGCATTATCTGGACGCCGGATTCGGGGATATCATTCCTCCGTTCTTTTCCCGGGTTCAGAAATGCGATTCCCTGATCCCCGATTTTCTGGATCAGTTGAGCGATGAAATTCTCGCCGAAAAACCGGACGTCGTCGGCTGTACCTATACCTTTGCCCAGTGCAACGCCAACCTTGCGCTCCTGAAGCGAATCAAGGAGAAATCGCCTGAGACCGTCACCCTGATCGGGGGCTGTTCTGTCGCCACAGAGGCGGGGCAGGCGCTTGTCGACCATATGGATCAGATTGATTACGTGTTCGTGGGAGAATCCGACGACATCTTCTGCGACGTTCTGGATCTGATTGCAGAGGGCAGGACGGAAGAGCTTTCTACGCGCTTCCCGTATGTCCTGCATCGGGGCGGCTCCCCCGCCACGCATGCGGTTCGGGATCTGAATGCGCTGCCCTACCCGGATTTTGACGATTACTTTGCAGCCCTTTCGGATGCGGGATTGGAGGAAAAGACGGATGTACTCCTCTGCGTCGAGGCGTCGCGGGGCTGTTGGTGGGGAGAAAAGCACAGATGCCATTTCTGCGGGCTGCATCCCAATCCCGACGTGCTTTGCTACCGAAGGAAGGACAGTCGGCGCTTTGCCGAGGAGCTTGCCTACCTCTCGGAAAAATATCACAGGAAGACCTTCTCCCTGACCGACTGTATTCTGGCACGGGAACACATCAAGGAACTGCCGCCTCTTCTTGAGGGAAAAGGATATGTTTTGTTCGCCGAAGTCAAGACAAATATGACAAGGGCGGACATCCACGGACTGCAGAAAGCCGGTTTCGTAACACTTCAGCCCGGCATCGAAAGCCTGAACGACAACCTTCTGCGGTTGATGCACAAGGGGAACCGCGCCATCAAGCATGTGCAGTTTCTGAAAAATGCCAGAGCGGAACGGATCCGTCTGGTCTGGAATATGATGTATGACTTTCCCTGTGAAGATGCAAAATGGTATTATAACGATATCGAGTTATACCCGCAACTCTTCCATTTATGCGCGCCACAGATGAATCGGCATTGTTATCAGCGGCAGAGTATCTTTACTCAGCACGCGGCGGAATACAATGTGAGGCTGAAGCCGTTTGACTTCTATCCGTACCTTTTCGGAGAAGAGCTTGTGAAGGACGATCGATTCCCGGAGTTTTTCATGGCCGACCCGCCGCAGCCTACGCCGTATCTCAGCGCGTTATCAAAAGTCATTCAGGAATGGAGAGACGCATACCAAAGCGGCTGCACACTCCGTTATCGGGTACAGTGCGGTCTTCTTTCTATCTTTGACGGAAGACCCTGCGCCTGTCAGGAGATTTATATATTCGACGGTCTGGAAAAAGAGATTTGCCTCATCGCGGATCAGGCGATAAAAGTAAACAGACTGTTGGAGATGTGCACAGAACCGGACAAAGCCAAAGTGGAAAAGATCTTGAACGACCTGATCCAAAAAAAGCTCATACTGAAAATCGATGATGAGGTGCTTTTTCTGGCTGTTCCGGATAAAATTGAAAGGAGGTGAAAAGAATGGAATGGACACAACAAAATCTTGAGACTCTGTATACTCAGATTCAGAAAAACGCGATGATTGACGCAGAGTTCCGCAAGGAGCTTCTGGCGGATCCGGTGAAAACCATCGAAAAGTACTTAGGTGAAAAGCTCCCGGATGGGTTCCGGCTGAAGGTGATCGAGCAGGATCCTTCTTATGCGGCGACCTTAGTTCTTCCCGATATGGTCGGAAAAGAGTTGACAGAGGATGATGTGGCGGACGTCGCCGGCGGCATCAGCTTTGCGCTGATCATACTCGTGTGCGGTGCTGCCATCGGGGCAGGTCCCAGCGTGGCAATATGCGGAGCTGACGGCTGCGCGGTTGATGTTGTCTGCACCGGCAACGTGTGCGGGACAAAAGCCGAGTTTTAATCAAATCGTCAAAGACAAGGAGGAAAACCATGAATTGGACAACTGAGACAATCAACAAAGTATATGCTGAGATGAAGGAAAAAGCGGCGAAGGATCCGGCGTTCCGCGAGAAGGTTTGCAAGGATCCGGTCAAGACCGTGGAGGAGTTCTCGGGCATCGCGATCCCGGAGGGATATTCCATTCAGGTAATCGAGAAGGGTGACAGCATCGACGCAGTCTTCACCAACGGCGAATTGCTCAGCGATGAGGAGCTCGACAAGGTTGCAGGCGGCGGCACCTGTATCGGAAACGCGTGCGGAGCACACGGCGAGAAGTAAGGATGCGCTGGTCAAGATACAGTCGGCTGTTCCTCTCACAGAGGAACGGCTGGCTGCTGTACAACTCGGCCTCCAACTCTTTTCTGCAGGTGGGGGAGGAACTGGTCCCGGCATTGAAAGCAATTCAGGAGGATGCTGACGGCTATGATTTTTCCGGACTGCCGCAGCTTTATTTCACATTGCGCAGCCACGGATTTCTGGTCGAAGACGGACAGGATGACGCATTGTACAATATCCTGAAAATGCAGCGTCTGACTGCCGACTATGCCACACAGACGCTGTTGCTGACCATTGCGGTCACCAGAAACTGCAACTTCGACTGCTCCTACTGTTACGAGGGAAACCGAAACGGCTTACCTATGTCCGACGAGATGACGGATAAGCTGATCGAATTTATCCGGCTCCATTCCGGACTGAAGAACGTCGGACTTGTATGGTACGGCGGCGAGCCTTTGCTCGCGATGAACACCGTCCGCCGGATCACGCAGGGCGTAGAAAAGATGGGAAAAAACTACGACGCCGGCATCGTGACGAACGGGTATCTCCTGACAAGGGAGATCGCGGACGAGCTGAACGATCTTCATATCAGATGGATCCAGATCACGCTGGACGGCAAACGAGAGACGCATGACGGAAGAAGATATCTGAAGAACGGCGGACCTACCTACGACCGCATCCTGCACAATCTGGAGGGTCTGTTAAAGTCCGACTACAAGGGCCGGATCAGTATCCGCGTAAACGTAGATACCAGAAATGAAGACGAATTCATCTGCGTACATCGTCAGGTGATGGAGCTCTGCCCGGAGGACAAGAAACAGCAGGTGTCGGTCTACCCCGGATTCGTGAAGGGAGACGACCATCCGGACGTCAGTTGCTTTTTCAATCCGGACGACAAGGGCAGATTTATCGCGGAAACGCACCGGAAATACGGAATCAATCCGCTGTCCCTGTTTCCGTCCAAGGCGCAGGCCGGCTGTACGCTCACCAAACGCAACGCCTATGTGGTGGGACCGGACGGCGAGCTGTACAAGTGCTGGGATGACGTAGGCATAGAATCGCTCGTGGTCGGACATATTGATCGTTTCAATGACTGGAATATGGGGCTGATCGCGGAGGGTATGACCGGATGTTCCTATCTGGACGCGCAGGAATGCAAGGAATGCTATTACTTCCCTATCTGCGACGGCGGCTGTCACAAGGTGCGGATGAACCATCTGCGCGACGGCAAGACCGGAAGCTGCTGTTCCTATTTCAAAAACCATCTGGAGGAGCTGCTGGAGCTGCATTACGAGGAGAAACAAAAAAGAGAGGCAGAAAAAGGAGCATGAACATATATCTGTACCGGGTCGTCGACGATCCCGCGGAAAGGGTCAGACTTATGCACAAATTCAGTTCGGAAGAGCCGGCTGCCGATGCTGCGGACTCTTCCGATCACCTGCTCCTGTCCGTATCGGCGAACGGAAAAGAAATCGGAATAGCGCGCGGCCAGTTTCTGCCGCAGATCTCAAAATTTCATATTTTGGTGGTCGCGCTCCTTCCCGGATGGCGCAACACGGAGCTGACCCGCGCTCTGCTTTCCGCTCTCATCGAGCAGGCGGATGCCCGTTTTCATCCGGAAGAATTTTTCTGGGAATATATCATCAAAGACGGGGCAAGCGATCCGTTTCTCCGGCTTGCGCAGGGGATTCCCGGCATCGAGGCGCACAGCGAAGTCTTTTTTCGCAGATACCGCATTCATCTGAACGGTCCCTTCGGCTTGGCAGCCCGCTATACGGAGTCCAATCTGGAAAAAAAAGGATATCGTATCCTGCGCTACCATGATCTGTCCTCCGGGATGAAGGCTGCGCTTGAAGCGCGTATCCGGGCCGCAGACGCTAAGGGCGATCTGAGAAATCTGCATCCGTTCGTGGAAGATCATGACGAGTCCACCAGCCTTTTTCTTCTGGAAAAGGATACCGGCTCTCTGTGCGGCTGGGTCGTCTGTCGCCTGATCGGGCCCAAGACTCTGGAAGTAAGGCGCTGGTACACGTTTCCGGGCCGCAGGGCAAAGATGCCGGGCATTTATCTCATCGGATACTGGCTCAATCTCGTCGCCCTGCAGTACACAGGCATTGAATTCGTAATAATGGCAGGCCACGACAAGACGATTCTCCCGTTCTGCCGAAACATATTCAAGGAATCGCTCGAGGAGCTTTTCTGCGAAAGAAAGCTCAGAATAACGCGCAAGCCTATATCAGCTTCTTGATATGATTGTAGATATTTAATCCTTTATTTTGTCCGTATTTTGATATGATCGCGCGATAGATCTGCTGCTTTCCGTTCTTTTCGCCGACATTCTTCAC
>CANQVH010000059.1 GCA_947627245.1 uncultured Lachnospiraceae bacterium
AAACTGCCACCAGACCGAAATCTGATGGCAGAAAATTTTTATTTTTTTGATTGTCTACTTGACGGGGAGCGGTTCAAAGACAACAGCCGTTCTTTTTTTACTGTTTTTTAGCCGGTCTTTTGCCATTTGCCAGTACAGATTGCCCTGTCTCTTTTTCCTTGCATGGGGTACTACAACAGTTTCCCGATATTTTACGGCTTCTACAGGCGTTACGTCTGCGGCAATATGAATTGGCTTCCTGACGCCGCATACAATTGCAAGTACCGTAACGAAAATACTGAATACCAGCACTTCCGGATAAAAATATAGTCCTGTATTTCCCAGAGAAATTCCTAAAACTTTCACAACATACGGCACAAGAATCAGGGAAAGCGAAATTCCCAAGACAATGCCTGCAAGAATTCCTGTCACACCAACCAGCAATATCTGTTTGCGGATCAATCGGACTAATTGTGATTTTGTCATCCCCAGTGTCTGCAACAAGCCATAATATCGGATTTTCCCGGAGACCGACAGGTAAAGGATATTGTAGATCAGCAGATACGCGCTGAGGCAGATCATAAAGCACAGTCCCAATACGGCAAATAGTATGGTCAGCGACTTTTCTATGTATTCCGAAGCCTGAAAAACCTGTGTCGATGATAATTTCAGACTCTCTTTCAATCGCTCAATCGTTTTTCCTGTAATGTAATTACTTTTAAACTTCACCTGCAAAATCCCAGCGGATTCCGGATCATAACCGGTTTGTTTATAAAAATCCTTTGAGACATAGAAGCTCGCCTGATCCCCGCCATAACCTTTCCAGATACCGCTGATCACAAAATCTGTTGTATGAATCCCTGTAAGATCCTCATAAGTCAGCGAAAGGCAATCGCCGACTGACAAAGCACGTTTTCCACAAGCCTTAAGGACTTCCTCTGTGGCTAATAATTCATTTCGGTATTGCGGATAATGTCCCTTCATTTCCATGATTGCCGGCGCTTTTTGACTCTCCCAATACGTTTTGTCTCCCCATAAGAACCCGGCATTGATGCTGCGATCGGCATCAGAGCTTTTCACATTTCCGCAATACGCCAGCGCACCGACGCTTTTTACGCCGGAATGATGAATAAGAATCTCTTTTTGATCTTCCGTGAATCCATTCATAACGGCAATATCATATTCCGAACCATACAGACGGGTATTTTGTAATCTGCTCAGATCCAAGTATGTCAGTCCGATCGTAAAAACAGAAAAGAGCATAAAAGACGACAGCAGGATCGTAAGGAACAGAATCAAAAACTGCCGCTTATTTGTTCGTACTGTATTTTTAGCAAGTCTATCTATCACGGAACGATTATTGTTTGCCAGCATAAAATCACTTTCCCCTCAGTATTTTCCCGTCCTGTAGCCGGACAGTTCTGTCCGCCATTTGCGCAATATCCAAATCATGCGTAACCACGATCAGCGTTTGCTGATATTTTTCCGCGATCACCTTTAAAAGTCCTATGACATCATGACTGGCGGAAGTATCGAGATTTCCTGTCGGCTCGTCGGCAAGGATGATCGCCGGTTTCGTCGCTAACGCTCGCGCAATGGCAACCCGTTGCTGCTCCCCGCCGGAGAGCATAGAGGGAAACATGTCCAGCTTCTCTGCAATATGGAGTGTTTTCACTAATTCCTGAATGAATTCTTTATCGACGGTCGCACCGTCAAGCTTCAACGGAAACGTAATATTATCATAGATATTTAGATCCGGAATCAAATTATACTGTTGAAAAATAAATCCTGCTTTCCTTCTTCTGAAAAGGGCAAGCTGTTCTTCGTTCATTTTCGAAAGATCCATACCGTCTACGATCACTGTCCCGGAAGTGGGACGATCAAGTCCGCCGATCATATGCAAAAGCGTGCTTTTTCCGCAGCCAGATTTTCCGATAATGGAAACGAATTCCCGTTCTTTTACTTCAAAATCCACTCCATCCAAGGCAATTATCGTATGCGTGCCGACATGATAATGCTTTGATAAAGAATTTGTTTTTACGATTACTTTTTCCATAAGCGCTCCTCGTTATCATCTCAATTTCCGTCTTAATGAATTTTCTCGTCACATACCGGCTGACACAAAAGTTATCGGTGCTTTCCGCTTTATCCATCATAAAAGAGAAAAATCACAAACCGATCACAAAAAGAAAAAATCACAAAATTGTGATTTTTCCGTACGCTTCAATTAGGCAGATAAATATGAAAAGTACTTCCTTTTCCCGGTTCTGATTCCACCTTTATATAGCCGTTTTGCATAGAAATGATTTTTCGCGCCAGATATAAGCCAATACCGACGCCCTCTGTATCGTGAACTTCCGGCTCACGGTAAAATCGGTTGAATATGGTTCCCTGCCGTTCCAAAGGAATCCCTTTCCCTGTATCTGTAATACTGATCTTTGTAAAAATTTCCTCCCGGTATACAGAAATATAGATATTCCCGTTTTCATTCGTATATTTGACCGCATTGTCGAGAATGTTAAAAACTGCCTCCGCCGTCCATTTTTTGTCATGCTCCAACCGGAGTGCTTCGTCATAGGCAACATGGATCTGTATGCTTTTCCGGT
This sequence comes from uncultured Lachnospiraceae bacterium, assembly GCA_947627245.1. Classification (GTDB taxonomy): domain Bacteria; phylum Bacillota; class Clostridia; order Lachnospirales; family Lachnospiraceae; genus Choladousia. Next base: position 2,586 of record CANQVH010000059.1, read on the forward strand.
CTGCTTCCGGAACGACCGCTCCGATTGCCAATGCAAGAATTTCTGATATGGGATATTCTGATTTCGCGATTTTAATTGTTCCGGTTTCCAGTCTTGAAATTTTTACCATACTTTGAAGAAGAAAATCCAGTTTGTCTACCTGCTTGCCCATCTTGGCTAAATACTCTGCACCTTCCGGTGTATTTACTTCATCCGAAAGCAATTCCTGATACAGCTTCATATTGGCAAGAGGCGTCTTCATTTGATGGGATGTATCCGATACCAGTTCCTTTAAATTTTCTTTTTCCTCGTTTAATTTCTGATCCCTATGCGTATACAGATCAGAAATGCGGCACAATTTTTCGTATACCTTGCCCCATAAATCATCTTGTTTATATCCCTCTTCGTCAAGCTTTTTTCCATTCAATAAATCTTTTAGGCTTATCTCTAATTTCTCTGTGAGATCATAAATATCCCGTTTCAGGCGACGGTTTTTCCATAAAAGATAAAAAACTGTCCCTGTCAGTAACAAGCTCACAAAGATACAAACTATTTCCATACATACCCCATTCCATATACGTTTGAAATATAATGATGCTCTTCGGTTTCTATTTTCTTGCGCAAGCGGTTGATATTGACGGCAAGAACGTGTTTATCCAGAAGCTCTATCCCGTCTTCCCACAGGGAATCCAACAGAACAGAATAGGTCAATAATTGTCCCTTATGCCCGATCAGCTTTTTCAGGATATGGTATTCCGTAGGTGTGACAGGACAGGTATTCCCCTCAACCTGTGCAGCTCCCAATTCAAAATCTACTTTTAAAAATCCATCGTCATAGATACTTGACTTTTTTGCTTCCCTTGACAGGATAACAGGAATTTTCTTTAACAAAATTTTCATGGAAAAAGGCTTCGTCACATAATCATCCGCGCCAATTTCATAACCGTTTAAGACATCCTCTTCCAGATCCCGCGCGGAAAGAAACAATATCGAGACATTGCTCCGTGCTTTTATCCATTTACAAAACTGAAATCCGTCGCCATCGGGTAAATTGACATCCAATATCACCAGATCAAATGTATGACCGGTTGCAAGAAATTGTGCGTCTTTACAGGTATGCGCATTGTAAACGCAATAATTCTCCTTTTGTAAAGCGGCGCAGATCGTATGGTTTAATTCCAAATCATCTTCAAGTACAAGAATTGTATAAATAAGCCGTTCCTCCTCTGCAGCAATCAACTATCATTATCTATTAGCAAATTTTTATATCTTACCTCTTGACCATTTATATATTTCTTTGGACGAGAGGGGAAAAGATTATATTTCTGTTCAATTTTCCAATAAACGAAAATATCACGGCGCGAAAATATATCCCATCCCGCGCACCGTTCGAATATAAACAGGGTTCGCCGGATCCTTTTCCAGCTTCCGGCGCAGTCTGCCGATCGTCACCTGTAAGGTGTTTTCGTCGACGAAATTTCCGGTATTGTCCCAGACGTGTCCAAGGATCTGCTCCTTGAGCAGCACCTGCCCACGATTTTCCATCAGATAATACAACAGGCGGAACTCCGTCGCGCTGCATTCGATCTCGCGTTCGCCGCAATAAACCTTCATCCTTCCCGGGAGAAGCCGTATCTCTTTGCATACCAGCTCGCGGTCTCCGTCTGCGCTACAGCTTCCAGCGCGCTGTCCGTTCATTCGATCTGCTGCGGTATCGGATCCTGCTCTGTTTTCACGGCAAGGCTCGTCCGCTTTTGTGTCTTCCATTTTCAGCCGTTCGCTTCGCCGCATCACCGTGTCCAGTCTCGCCTTGAGCACCGCCAGCGAAAACGGCTTCGTCAGGTAATCGTCCGCCCCGCTTAAAAGACCCTGCACCTCATCCGTCTCCATATCGCGGGCCGTCAGCATCAGGATCGGAAGCTGGGACGTCTCCCGGATCTCCCGGCAGAATGTAATCCCGTCGCCATCCGGAAGATTCAGATCCAGCAGAATCGCATCCGGCTTTTCCGATTCCAGCAGCCTTCGCGCGGCCGCAAGCGTTCCGGCATGACTGACCTCGTATCCGTCGCGCCCCATAGCGAAAGCGATGCCCTCAGCCAGACCGCGATCATCTTCAACAATCAATATTTTCATATAGAATATCCCGTCCTTTTGCGGCAAATCTAAAGTCTGACTTTATTATAATCGCTGTTCGGACGGGATATCAAGCACGAAAATTATATTGCCTGCAAATCCTCTGTGATCTGCCTGAAAAATTCGGTTCCCCACACCTCCAGACCGGCGCTTGCTTTTATAAAAGGCTGTACATCTTCTTTCGCCTGTTTATAATCGATTTCTTCAAAACGAATAAACAGCAAATGTTTTACCTCCTGCAAAGAACACGCTTGATCGTCTGACACATATTCGCTTTGCCGCAGCCGTTCCCACAAATGTTTCAAATTTACCGGCGTTTTCCTCGCCAGATAAAATACATAATCATATAAGTCACGCCCTTTCACCCGATTCTTCCATGCACGGCAAATGACCGCATGGATTTTCCCCGCAAATAACGACGGCGCGTCATACAGATTCACTTCGTACGGAGACGGCAAAAGGCGGTACTTATGCTCAAAAGACGCACATCCCGGCGGATCTGTGTCGACTTCAAGCTAGTTTGAAGCAGTTTCATATTGCTGCAGCATTTGCCTGATCACAAGTTCCAAGCTGTCACCTCCTCAACATCTGTGCCAAAAGCTTCAGATTTTTACAATGATAGCCTCCGGCGAGCGTAATCATCTTCTCCTTATCCAAACGGGAAAAATCCCTTTCATCCATTCTCAGATCCTCAAACAGCACGCCCTCAGCTCCTTCTGAGTACTGACAGGAGACCTTGCATAAAGCAAATCGCAAAGCGCTTTCTCAGCAGTTGCAATCAAATACGTATATTCGCCCTCCTTCTTCAGACAAACATCATGCGGATAAACCTCTGACGGAACATCCCGGTATGTGAACACGCCGAAAGGCGTCTCATATCTTTTCTTTTTTTTCTTTTCAAAAGTTGCAGAGGTATATACATACACCGTCTCAGGAATAAGATCATACCGAGACATCGCATACTCAAAGGAAAGATAGGACGGACCATAGATACTGCCCGCCAGCAAATATCCGGACGTCGCTTTGTCTGTCTCATAGAGTCCCCGTACGATCGGTATCATTTCCCCGTCAGAAACCATTCTGCCCAGTTTGTTGGCCGGAGATCGATAATTCCTGTTTTCCTCCAGAAGCATCGCTGTCGTTTTTATCATATTTTCACCTCGTAATGTAATCATATTAAATTATATGGTGAAAATCAAGCAAAATATATTTCGTTTTTACTCCTCCGCGCACAGCGCGTGGTTGTTCACGCCGTCCACCCAGAGCTTCAATCGCTCAACCTCGTAGACCCGCAGGATATTTGAGAGCTCCGCCTCGTCCGGGCAGATCTCCGGGAAGAGATTTGTCCGCCCCTCAAAATAATCCCGCTGATAGCACTTCGTCCTGCGATCCCCGAAGATCGCGCCGTAGAAGATCTCCGACTCGACCAGATCCTGGAACATGTGGCTGCCATAGCTGAGCTCCGGCATGTATCCGGCGCGGTTGTCCGTGACCTCGCAGATTGCGCAGAATCCGGAGATGTCAACGAACTTCACCGGCACGCCGAGCTCCGGCGACGAGGTGCCGATGCGACCCGGCACCGTGAGCAGAATATTTTTTCCTTTGCCCTTGTAGTATTTGTTTACCGCCCCGATCGCATCCGCCACACGCGGCTTCTGCGCATAAGGGAACTCGTAATATTCCTTCGGCTCCACCTGAATCACCACGTCAATTTTCTTCGCCATCGACTGTCCCATCGAGGACTCTGTGATCTCGAAGAATGTCCGCTCCGGGCTTACCTCCGGCATCTGCGTGCTGACCTCGTCCTTCCCGACGTAGAGCGGCCGGCACTGCAGCAGATTGACAACAAAATCGTCGCCCTGACTTAAATTCACCGTGTACTCGATATCCACGGGATTATCATAGGCCTTCTGCAGCTCGTGGAGCATCTTCTTCATCATCGAGGTGAATTTCCGGTTCGCGAGCAGACGCTGACAGCTCACGAAATAAATGTCCCGCGGTCTGCCCGCCTCTCGCAGACGATCTTCTGCTTCATAGTCATGTTCGAGCACCACGTTCCTGTACCACTGCGGCAGATACGGCAGAAGCTCGGCCAAGGCGACCTCCTGCGTGCGGTTCTCCGCCATATTGATTACGTCGATCTTGTGCTGGGAAAAGCGATGCTTATCCGCGATCTTTACAAGCATCGTCACCTCCGGCCGGTCCAGATTCACGAGGCGCGGATAATCGTTCTCCGTACGATCCACAGCCTTTGTCCCGAGCCCCATCACGATGCGCAGCATTCCCGCCGCCGGATCCATGTCCGGCATCCACTTGTAGGCGCTGTAGCTGTAGCCGACGCCCGCCGTGCACGGCATAAAATACGGCCCGTAATAGGAACCCGATACGCGCTGCACTAGCACGGCCATCTGCTCGTCGCTGTCGGCAAGCCCGCGCTTCTGCCGGTACTCCAGCGCCGACGGATCCATCGTGCTCGCGTAGACCGTGCGCACCGCGTCCTCGAACGCCTGCATCCGCTCCTCAAGCTCGCCGCGGTTCGGACAGAACACAGACTCATACTTGCCCGCGAACGCATTTCCGAAACCGTCCTCCAAAAGACTCGACGAGCGCACGATGATCGGGTTCTGTCCGAAATACTCCAGCATGTTGCGGAACTGTTCCCGGATGTTGCTCGGGAACTGCCCGGAGAGCAGCGCTTCCTTCAGCTCCTGCGCCGCGCTCAAATACCCTTCCTCCGTCTTTTGCCGGATGCGCGTCTCCCAGCAGCCGTTTGACACGATATAGGTATAGAACACATCCGAACCGATGTAGAACGAGTCGTGCTGCTCCGAATGCTTGTGATAACCCTCCAGCGCCTTGTCCACGATCTTCCGCGCGGTCAGCATCCCGCAGGCTTTGCCGCCGATCGCCCCGCTGCCGATCATGCGGTCTCTCACCTCGAAATAATCCGCAGGCTCAAAATACTGCTTCAGAAGCGCATGCATCTTTTTGTCCCGCGTCATTGTGCTCTCGATGATCATATCCTCCGTCTCATCCGTAAACTGTCCGCTCAGGTAATCCGCCTTCGCCTTCGCAAAAAAGCGGTCGTGGCTGTCGCTCGACTGATCCTGCACATAGCCGGAAGACGACTGAATCAGGCTGTAGTAACGGCTCGTCGCCACACCGTCTGTCAGCGGTTCAAAGACGCCGCTCCCATCCCCGCAGCAGTGCGGCAGAAACATCGTTGTCGAGTAACGATTCCAGACCTTCAGAGGATGCAGATAGCGCACATCCCCGTCCGAGTAAACGTCGAGAAGGAGCTGCGTCGTCTCTCGGATGCGCGCGACCGCCTCAAACGAATGCTTGCCCCGAATCAGCGGAAAAAACGCGACCGTATCCAGAATAAAGAGATACGGGCAGGTCACGCAGAAAAAGTTTCCCATCATCAGATCCGTATACCACGCCGACTGCAGCTCCGAGAGGCTGTCGAAGACATAAAACGCGTCCCGCCCCTCCTCGGTGATCCGGTTGTGGATATCGACCGTGAATTTTTCAAAGCCCTCGTCCGGATCAAACTGATAAATTTTCAGCCCCTCCATTTCCGGCAGGATCGGATCGTGCTGCGCGAATCGAATGTAAATCAGATTCCTTCCGTCCGCGATCGCCTGCCGCACATACGGCTGTACGAAATAACGGTACTCCTCCAGATTTGTCACCTGCCAGACCACGTTGTCGCCCAGCCGGATATTGTCCAGCACCTGATCCAGCCCCGGCATTCCGCTCTTGATCTTTTCAAACGCCGCCATCTTGTATACCTCCTTTTCCTTATAAGCGCAAAATCCCCCTGACGGGACGCCCTTGTCCCGCAGGAGGATTCCTGTTCTCAAAATATATTTTCTTTTAGCTTAGTGGAAGAACCTGCCGCCCATATATCCGGTCATTCCGTCAACCTCAACCTTATACCAGCCGGTCGAATCGTCAAGCACCTTCACGGTCGTACCATACATATATTCGCCGATGATCTCATACTCATAACCCGGACCGCTGCGCAGATAACATGTGCCGTTCAGCGTCATGTAGACAGGCTCCGGAGTCGGCGTAGGCGTAGGCTCCGGGGTCGGTGTGGGCGCGGGCGTCGGTACAGGCGTCGGCGCAGCGGACGGAACCGGGGTCTGCGTCGGCTCTTTCTCTGTCTGCCGCACGATCGTCACGCCCGTGCCAGCCTGCGGCATGAGACTCGTACCTGTCTTCGTCTCGCTCTCCTTCTCTTTCTCTGTCTCCTGTTCATCCGTCTGCGTTTTCGCAGGATTGTCCTTCTCTGAGACGTTCGCTTTCTCTCCTGCGCTCTCCTTGCGCAATGTATTCCCGGACTCTGTCTCCGCATTTTCTTCTGTTGACGTCTCTGTCTGGCTTTCCGTCCCCTGCGCAGACTCCGGCTGACTTTCCGTCTCCTGCACGGACTCCGGCTGACTTTCCGTCTCCTGCGCGGACTCCGTCTGGTTGCCCGTCTCCGGGTACACCTCGACGACCTCCCCCGGACCCGGCTCGTTGGATCTCTGATAGATTCGAATCCCGATCATCACAAGGAAAAACACCAAAATCGCCGCCAGCAGCAGCATAATGTACCGCAGATAATCCGATAACCACTCCTTAAAGTTCTTCATGGATCCTCTCCCCTTTTGTACCTTAACCCTTCTCTACCAAAACTTCCGAATCACTTTTTTTATGTAAACCGCATACCAGATCGCATAGATAAAGAACACCAGAAGGCACGACAGATACACAACCGAATTGACATATCCGCCGTAGTCCTGAAGCAGTCCGGCAAGTCCGCACCCGAACGCGAGGACGCCGAGCAGAAGCTGCTTTATGCCGATCGTCTTGATGTATCCGGCGGGATCCTTGCACCGCTTCGGATCAAGCCCCTTCGGCAAAAGCATATTTGCCTTGATCTTTCCGGTCTTCTTCATCTCCAGACACAGGTAAATTACGTACATTCCGCATCCTATTACCAAAATATCCACAATAGAAAGCATTGAATTTGTGTTCATCTTTTCTCCTTTTCCTTTCTTGCCCCCATTTGACGCCTGCCGATCAGCGAATCCCAAGAAATTCCCTGACCGCCGCTTCCATCTGCGCCTTATCGATCACCTTGTCGTGCAATACCTCCGCGCTTCGGATCTCCTCGATCGCCCACGGCACCCGCGTGCCGGAAATCCTGCTCAGCTCATCGATCAGGGCAAAATCGTCCATGCCCGCACAATTCGAGTCGATTGCCTCCATCACGCTGCGCGCAAACTTATATGGGCTGGCCGTCGACGCGATGACCGTCGGCGTCTGATCCCCGGACTCCTCCCTGTACGCGCGGTATACGCAGGAGGCGACCGCCGTATGCGTGTCGAGCACATATCCCGTCTTCGCGTACAGCTTCGCGATCTCGGCAGACACCTCCGTCATCGTCGCAAAACCGCCCGTGAAATCCTGCATTTCTTTTTTCATCGAGTCGCTGACCGTGTAGCTGCCCTTGCTTGAAAGCTCCGCCATCAGCCGCGCATTCTCCTTCGCGTCGTCGCCCGCTATCCGATAGATCAGACGCTCCAGATTGCTTGAGATCAGAATATCCATCGACGGCGAGGACGTCAGAATAAACTCACGGTTCCTGTCGTAAACGCCGGTCCGGAAGAAATCATACAGCACCTTATTCTCATTTGAGGCGCAGATCAGACGCCCGATCGGAAGACCCATGCATTTCGCATAGTAAGCGGCGAGGATATTTCCAAAATTTCCGGTGGGAACGACTGCATTGATCGTCTCGCCGGCCTTTATCTTCCCGGCCTTCATCAGCTTGCCGTATGCGTAGACATAATAAACGATCTGCGGAACAAGCCGTCCGATATTGATCGAGTTCGCAGACGAGAAGCGGTAGCCGGCTTTTGCAAGAGTCTCGCCAAGCGCCTCATCGCCGAAGAGCTTCTTCACACCGGTCTGCGCGTCGTCGAAGTTCCCGCGAATGCCTATGACGCATGTGTTCGCGCCCTTCTGAGTCACCATCTGCTTCTCCTGCACGGCGCTCACGCCATTCTTCGGATAAAATACGATGATCTTCGTACCCGGCACATCCGCAAAGCCTGCCAGAGCGGCCTTTCCCGTGTCCCCGGAGGTCGCCGTGAGGATCACAATCTCCTTCTCCTCATGATTCTTCTTCGCCGCCGTCGTCATCAGATACGGGAGGATCGAAAGCGCCATATCCTTGAACGCGATCGTCGCCCCGTGGAAAAGCTCCAGATAGTAAGCGCCGTCGGCCTCCCGAAGCGGAGCGATCTCCGTCGTATCGAACTTTGCGTCGTAAGCGCTGCGGATGCAGTATCTGAGCTCCTCCTCCGTGTAATCGGTCAGGAACTGCTTCATCACCGCATACGCGGTCTCCTGATACGTCATATCTCCAAGCGCCGCAAGCGAAACCTCCAGCTTCGGTATCCGCTCCGGCACGAAAAGGCCGCCGTCCTCCGCCAGACCCTTCAGGATCGCTTGGGAAGCCGTCGCCTGATTCTCCGCGTTTCTTGTACTTCTGTACATCAAATCCATAGCTGCTCATCCTTTTCTGTTTTGTTCCGGCCGCCCCGCCGTCCGCCAAAACGTCCCGCCGACCGAACCGTCTGATTTATCATACCACAGAAAAAAGGCTGTTGCAATGATTACAACAGCCTTTTTCTTATGTATTACTCACATATTCCGCAAAAGTAAAATACTCATGTCCGCCATACTCAAAGATCTTGACAAGGCTGGAATCGAACCAGCTTGCGCTGTCTGAGTCCGCATCGTCGCGGGCGATAAAGAACAAAGCGCCCTGTGAGTAATCCTCGCCCTGCAATACCCGGTCGACAGCCTCTATCGTTGAATCCGTAACGGTGCAACTGTAGATCCGGCCGTCCGATGTAGGCTGGAACTGCGCTTTCTGCCAAACCACATCATAGATATTGTCAGGGAAATGCGAATCCTGTACACGGTTGAGAACCACCTGTGCCACGATCATCTTGCTCATCAGATCCCCGCCTGTAGCTTCCGCCTCTACAATTTGCAACAATGTGTAATAATCGTCCTGCGACATCTGGTTTTCGTATACTGCCTGTTGCGCGTAGTAGCCAAGCTCACTGGCGATCTTCGTGCCCTCCTCGATCGATGTCCGGTGGATGGCTCGTTTGTCGAGCCCTTTTATCCCCGCCAGTACTTCCTCATTCGCATCTGCGGCGCTCACAAGCCGTGCAGCATCGGAATATCGCTCCATGTATGCCACGCCATTGACAATTCCCATCAGTCCCACCTGCAACTGCTGCGCCCTTCCATCCTCAGCTTCCTGAGAATCAACAGCATATACAACGCCGTGACCGCTGGTGTCAAACTCCGGTATGATCAGTACGACGCCGACGATCAGCAAAATGCCCGCCAGCATAGATGCAATGTCCCTGATGTACCGGCACATGATGCGCCGCGTGAAATCAACAAGTGATTTCAGTCCGTCTCGTAACAGCATCATAAACTCTCCTGTCGTTCGTGGTAGACATCTCCCCATGTCCGCCTCTTATGTCCCCTATCGTTTGCGCCGCCGCTCAACATTCGATCGGCAGCTCGTTTATTTTACTGCTCCCAACGTACCCGTATTATACAAAATTTTGAAACCATATGTCAATATATTTTTCACATTTTTGTAACATATTATTTGGTCGACATAATTCAACATTCCATTTTTATCATATTTGCATCATATAATCCATCCATTTTGATGCAAAATTGTATAAAACATCAAATTGGAATCTGCCTCTTTGTCCATTTTGACAGATTCCAATTTCGACTTTTTTTGCTTATTTACGTTGTTTTTTCGGGAATTATAGCGAATTGTCCGATGTGATGTCGATATATTAATATTTTTGTAATATTTCGTAATTTTATTATTAAGCCATCTCGTTCCTACTTCATCAGGAAGGTGACGATCACGCCCAGAACGAGAAGATGCGCCGGATAAAAGACATAGAACCAACGATTCCACTCTTTATGCTTTTGTTCCTCGTTGTACAGCCAGATCAGATAAAAAGACAGCGGTCCCGTGATATGGATCAGGCTTACCAGAATCCCCAAAAGCGTTTTCAGGACATTCCGCGCATAGAAAACATGAAAGATCGCGACAAGCAGTATCGTGCTCGGTCCGAACTGCACGCGCAGCAAGGAGACCCAGACCAGCGCTCCGATCACGGTGCAGATGCGGGCCAGAACGGCAACCGCGCCCTTTCCCTCTTTGAAAAGATCCAATACGTAGAGCATCATCAGACCGACCGCGACTCCGAACGCCGCATTCTGCATCGAAAAATCCATAAACGACTGGTGCATCGCCAGATCATACGGCACCTCACTCACAAACGCGAGCACAAGAAGCCTGAGAAGATATTTTTTCACGTCGGAGGTATGCCGGAAGCCTTCCACCAGAAGGAACGCAAAGATCGGCACGGCAAATCCGCCGATGATCTGCATTGCGGAGCCGATCCCGGCCATCATCACCAGATGGGAATCTGTTTCCATCGCCTTTGCGAGCCCCGCCTGTGTGTAATTGTCGAGATGGATGATCCCGTCCTGCACAACGGACGAGCCGATATTGCAGATCAGCATCGTCACACATGCAAACACCTTCAATCCGAACGAAGAGATTGACGGCAGTTTCCATACAACATTCGGTTTTCTCGTCATCGCATTGTTCATGGCATCCTCCCAAAATCCCGTATTACTTCCAGCGCCGGAAGCGCATTTCCGTCATAATCAAACAAGGCCTGATTCGCCCATTCGTTTCCGCCCGGACCGCTTTCGCCGATGTATGCGCAGGCGGCCTCGGTCGCCCAGCCGCTCCCCGGCACCGGAATCCACGCAGGCTCCCAATAAAAGAACCCTTTGCCGCGCCCGTTTGGAACTTTCCGGATGATCCGCAGGATATCCCGCATAAAATCAGCCTGTCCCTGATGGGTCATCGGATAATCGATCGCGTCCGCCAGCTCCTGCCGGGTCGCCATCCCCTTCCGCTCGTGCGCCGCAAGCTGCTCGTAAGCGCCGTAATCTTCCATTGTGTAGCCCATCGAGACCTCTGCCACGATCAGGTCCTTCCCGTAGCGTGCGGCAAGATCATCCATATTGCTTTTCAGCATCGCAGGCGTTCCGTGCCAGAACGGATAATACGACAGTCCGATGCAGTCAAAATCCGCGCCGCCGTTTGCAAAATATCGGTCGAACCATGTGCGGTACAGCTCGTTGTTCCCGCCGTTATCCAGATGGATCATGACGGAAATTCCGGTCCCGCTGCACGATGTCTGATCGCCCGCCTTCGCATCTGTCGGGCGATTCCTGCGCGCTTCCGCTTCCGCCATGCAATTCCCGCGCGCTTCCGCTTCCGCCATGCAATTCTCACGCGCTTCCGTTTCCGTCAGGTGGTTCTCACGCGCCTCCGTCTCCATCTCCGTCTCGCGCACGGCGCGGATGCCCGCGTTCACAAATCGCGCAATGCTCGCAAAATCCGGCGTCTTCCCGTGCGGCCAAAGCAGTCCCTTGGAAAGCTCGTTTCCGACCGCAACCATCTGCGGCAGGACGCCCTCCTCCCTACAGCGCGCAAGCACTTCTTTTGTATAATCATAGACCGCCGTCTCCAGTTGACCCGCGTCAAAAGCGCGCCACGCCTTTGGCACGGTCTGCTTGCCCGGATCCGCCCAGAAATCACTGTAATGGAAGTCGAGCAGCCAGCCCATCCCCCGCTCCTTCGCGCGCTTCGCGAGCGCCAGCGTCGTCTCGATGTCGTTTCCTCCCGCGCCGTAGGAAGTACCCTTCTCGTCAAAAGGATCGTTCCAGAGGCGCAGGCGCACCATGTTCATCCCATAGCTTTTCAGGATATCCATAGCGTTCCCGCGCACGCCGTGATCATAAAATTTTCCGCCGCAGCGCTCGACCTCCAGAAGCGTTGACAGATCCATGCCCTTGATGAAATTACCCATTTCATGTTCCTCCACATGCAGCCTGCTTCGCCTCATCAATCATCGAAATCCTCAAAGTCCTCCATCGCAAAGCGCCGCATCATATCGCCGTAGCGGAAGCGCGCCATCTGGTTCTTCGCAAGCACGTCCTCCTCGCTCCCGCGGTACTGGCAGCGGATGCAGTAATATTCCTTCTTCTCCTTGTCGTAGAACATATCGAGATCCAGGTCGCGCATGAAACAGGACGGACAACGATAATTTAATTTCCCTTTTCCAGATTGAGCCATGTCGCAAAGACCTCCTTCTCGCAGAGTTTCCCGGTATAGCCGAGCGTAAACATCGGGCTGAACGCATAGCCCTCCTTGAAATAGCCTTCCTTCTCCCTACCCTCGCAGGTCAGCGTCACGCGCGTGTCGATCGGCGGAAGCAGGCAACTGACTGCGTCGGCGTCCTTTACCGCCGCCTCCCTGCATTTATACTCATAGGAAAGCTCCGTCTTCTGCGCGCCCTTCACGGCCGAGAGCACGAGGCTCGACATATCCTCCGTATACTCGGTCGTCCCGTAACAGCCGGCCATATATTCGTTGATCGTCACATCCGCAGACGGATCGCTCATCTCAAGCACTTTTCTCTCGATCTTGATCGAACTGCTGCCCTCCGTGAACGTGATCACGGTCTGCAGCTTCACGGTCAAATCGGAGAATTCGATGTCCACCGGATCAAGAGTCAGAACACGTTCGACGACTTCACATCCCGCTTCGTTTCCGCCGCCGACGTCCGATACACGCTCTGTGCGCACCGCACCCTGTGTCCCGTCATCCGCCGGTCTTCTGTTCTCGGAGAAATGCGCCTTCGTCCGGCAAAGGCACAGGTCGACTTCCTCACCGCCGTGGCAGATCTTCGCGCTGCGCACCGTACCCTCGCCCGCATAATGCGTGAAATAGCCGGCGCGGTATTTCTCTTGGATCAAAAACGGATAGCTTGCGTCCTGTATGTGCGGCGTGCCGATGCCCACCGGCCAGTCCAGCTTCGCCACATATGGCCTGAGATCGACGATCGCGCCGCCCTGATCCATGTTCACCCCGACGCGCATGAACGGATCGCAGTACCAGAAGACCTGCTTCTTGCTGCCGTAGAGGATATCCCTCCACAGCGCGCACTCCGGCTCCGTGTAGGATTTTTTCTGTCTGTAATAGTCGGCGAACTCGCTCATCGTCATGTCGATGAGCTTTCCTTCTTTTTTGAGCTTTCCGTAATAAGCGCAGCCGTCCTCGTAAGACTTGAGCAACAACTCGTACGGGGACTCCCAGCGCCCCATCTTGTTCATCCAGCCCGGCCCGACAAACATCATGTTGTAGGCGTAGCCGTTGTTGAATTTCTCCTGATAGCGATACTGGTCGATCAGGTTGTACAGATACGGGTAATCCCATGTCTGCGTATCGTAGATCATCCCGCGCAGCACATTCTGCGGATGCGTCCCGAAGTTCGAACCGTTGCCGTCGTAGCACGCGATCAGGTCACGGCTCAGATGCGGGATCGCAACGATGCCGGAATCCTCGGCCTCGTTCGCCGCAGGAGCGTGCGTGTTCTGCTTCGATGGAATCCACGGCGCCCACGGACCTCCGTCCATGAACGTGTACCAACTGTTGTTGCAGGTATGATAAGCCTTCGGCCCTTCCTCCCAGCAGGTTGCCACCGCGCATTTGACGGACGGATACTGCTCCTTTATGTAATTAATCAAGTCTGCGTCCATATAATAGGAGCCGGTTGACTCCGGATAGAAGCCGAAACGCTCACGGAACTTCTCAAACACATCCTGCACGATCGCCTTCTTGTCCTCCATCGAGAACATCCAGATGCAGAAATCCTTCGTCTTGTATTTCTCGCGGAACTCCTTGCACGGCAGACCAAGCAGCGTCAGGCCGATCTCGTCTCCGTACTTTTCGTGGTGCTCCTTCGCGAGCGCCACCGCCTCGTCATTGAACAGGCTGGCGTACGTCATCTCGATCGTCGTCTTCAGCCCGTTTTTGTGCGCGCACTCCTGCTGCGTCTTGAAGATGTCAAGGCTCTCCGTCAACAGCGCCTTGCGCCCGATGTCCTCCGCCTGTCCGTGTCCGGTCACTTTTTCCGCATACTCCGGAACCATCTCCGGACGGTGGACAATATTCAGGATAAACTCTCCCATAATCGTTTTTCCTTTCTCAGATTCTCAGTATTCTCTCTCAGATTTGCAACAGAAAAAACCTCCCGGCTTCTCCTATCGCAAGATTTTGCCCGGCATCCTGGTACATTCCCCCAATCCGCCGGGCAAACATATATCATTGTTATCACATAATACAGCCAGTCTGTCAAGTCTGTCTGTATCAATTTCTAAATCCGATCAGCCCTTCACAGCGCCTCCGGTCACGCCTTCCACATAGAACTTCTGCATGATGAAGAACAACACGGAAATCGGGATCGACACGAGCACGCCGCCGCAGCAGAAGATCGTGAAGTAGCTGTTGATCAGGCTCTTGTCAAGCATCTTGTACAGGCCAATCGCGACCGTGTAATTCTCGGAGATACCCGCGTTCAGGATCATCTTCGCAAACACGAAATCCATCCACGGAGCCAAAAAGCTGCTGATGACCGTGTACACAATGATCGGACGGCTCATCGGAATGATGATCTGCGAGAAGATTCTCGCCTCACTGCAGCCATCGAGACGGGCCGCCTCGCACAAGGCGCGCGGGATCGTATCGAAGAATCCCTTCGCGATCAGATAACCGAGACCCGCGGAGCCGGAGTAGACCATGATCAGACCCGCGTAGCTGTTCGTCAGGTTGAAGGTCTTCAACACAAAATACACCGCGATCATCGAGAGCATGCCCGGGAACAGGTTCAGAATAACGCCCATGTTCATCAGAGGCTTTCTCATCGGGAAACGCATCACGGAAGTCGCGTACGCCACCATCAGCACAAACGAGGTGGAGATCACGGTCGTGAAACACGCGATGATAAACGTGTTCATGAACCAGCGTGGGAACTGCTGCACGGTATCCGGCTGAAACAGCTTCTGATAATGGATCAGGCTCCACTCCTTCGGGAAGAAGGTGCTGGTGTTCATTCCTGAGTATGAGCTGAACGACGTGCAGACCAGCCAGATGATCGGAACCAGCCAGATCAGCGCCAGCACCGCGATCAGCGCGTTGTGCAGGAGAATGCTTGAGGTACGATTACTTTTCATCTTTTTCATTATTGGTAATCCTCCTCTCTTCCGTTTCCTATCATGCGGTTAAACGCGAACAGCGTGAATACCGCGCAGATAATGAATACGATAATGCCGATCGCCGAAGCCATCTTGTAGTTGTAGTAGTCCTGCGTCAATCGGAACAGCCACGTCACCAGAAGGTCGACCTCTTTGGCCTGCGAGTTCGCCATCGCCTGATTCGTCGTCGTGTAAACGCCCTCAGTCAACAGATAGATGACGTTGAAGTTGTTGATATTCTTGACGAAATCAGTCACGAGCGCCGGGCCTGTGACAAACAGCATATAAGGCATCGTGATGCTCTTGAAGATCTGGAACGGCTTCGCGCCGTCCACGCGGGCGCTCTCCACCTGATCGGAAGGCAGGTTCATCAAAACGCCCGTCGCGATCAGCATCTGGTACGGAACGCCGATCCAGATATTGATCAGAATGATCATCACATGCGCCCAGCCCGGGGCCGACAGGAACGGAATGTAGCTCGTCGAGACAAGCCCGATATCCCGCAAAAATCCGGTCAGTCCGATATTCGCGCAGATCGTGTTGACGATACCGCCGTTCGAGAAGAAGTTTCTCACCAACAGCAGCGACACGAACTGCGGCACCGCGATCGTGATGATAAACAATGTACGCCACAGCTTCGGCAGTCTCGTCTTCGCGCTATTTAGAAGCACGGACAGTAGGATACCGCCGATGTAGGTCGTGAACGTCGCGAAGAACGCCCACACGAGCGTCCAGCCGAGGATACGCACAAACGCATAGCTGAACGTCGTCGTCAGTCCTCCGCCGAACAGGCTTAAGAAGTTCGAAAAACCCGCCCATGTAAACAGTGCGCTCGGCGGCATGTGCTGCTGGTCGTAGTTCGTAAACGCAACAAAGATCAGCAGTAAGATCGGAATAAACGTAAACACCGTGATGCCGATCACCGGAAGCGTCAGCAGCGTGATGTGGAATTTCTCCTCAATGTAGGAATGCAAATCCTCCCGGAACGTGTTGATATGCTCTCCGGCCTCCGCCTTTTTCTGGAGACGGTACACGTTGACGATGTTCCGCATCCAAATGACGATCGCCGCCGCCCAGACCACGAAGCTGAACAGAGAGAACAGCAAAATCGAGAACGAATTGTCGTAGTCGTTGAATTCGCTCTTCATTGTCTTCATATTGAAGACACGCTCCATCACCACGGTCCCCAACGTGCCGAACTTCGGCACATACTGCATCGCAAATGTAAAGGTAAACGCGATGACCGCGACCTCAAGCACCGTCATAATCAGTGCCTTTATGTATTGTTTGCGGCGCGCATAACCCGCACCCATCCACAGAGCGGACAGCTTGACAAAGATGTCGCCTTTGGCAAACGCGATCCCGAAGTCCTTGAAAAACCCGCCGATCGCTCCAAAGAAACCTCCGACTGCGGACATAGCCCCACCTTTCTTTTGACCTGCCATAAAGTCCTCCCGTTATCACAAAACAGGGCTGCCGCCCGATAAGCGGCAGCCTTGCCCTATTTTACATCAATCGATTGCTCTGCGAACGCTTACTCCACCGGAGCCGTAACGCCCTCTACCAGAGTATCCAGAGCATCCTGAATCGCTGCGTCATCGTCGATGGACAGATTGCCCTGAGCGATCATCTCACCGAAGGTCGCCGACGGATCCCAGAATTTGCCGCCTACATTCTGAGAGACACCGAACTCAGCCTGTTTGCCGAGCGCTGCCATCGCCAGATTTGCGGAAACAGCGTCAGACGCCAGCACGTTGCTGTTGCTCGGGCCACTCTCGCGCTGATCGAAGAACTTCTGCTGAGAAGCCTCGTTCGTGATGAACTCAGCCAGAAGCACAGCCCATCCGGAGTTCTCGGAGAAGCCGTTCACACCGACGAACTTGTAGCCTGCCACGGAGCCCTGCTGCACCTGCGTATCGCCTACCGTGAAGGTCGGGAGCTTGGTTGCCGCATAGCCGTCGCCGAACGCGTCCTGCGCAGCGATCGCATCCCATGTACCGGATACTACCGCACAGAGCTGTCCGCCCGCGATCTGGTTCGTGATATCGCCGTCCGCGATCGCCATGAACGCCGGGCTCGATGCGATACTGATCATACCCTTCACAACGTCAACGCCCGTGTAACCGTCTGCGCTAGTGCCGTTCCAGTCGATCGCCGTGGTGCCGTCATCATTCAGACCTGTCGTAAAGCCCGCGCCGTAGAAGAAGGAAGCATTGTACCAGCCGGATGCAAAGGTCATGCCGACCTTCTTGCCCGCCGCATCTGCAGCAGCCAGAAGGCTGTCCCATGATGCAACATCTTCCTCAGAAAGAACGGAAGAATCATAGTAAAGGAAATATCCGTTGTCAGCCGCGCGCGGGAACGCGTACAGGCTTCCGTCCACCGTAGCCGCATCTACAGAGCCTGCCACGTTCGCAGCCTTCACATCGTCCAGCGTCTTGCCTGCCATCTGAAGAACCTCGCCGAAGTCCTCAAGATTCAGAAGAGCGCCTGCATTTACCAGATCAAAGATCTGATCGCTCGCGAATGCGAACACATCCGCCGCAGCCTCCGGGTCCGTGAGGATCGTGTCCTTCGCGGTGGACTCAGACTCAACGCCGATCGAAATGTCAAAATCCTGATCCGGATATGCTGCCTTGAACTCATCCACCAGCTCGCCGAGCAGCGTCTGATCCTCCTCAGCACCCCAGAGCGTCAGGGTAACCGGACCCTCATCCGCGCTCACGACCATAGCGAAAGAAAATACCATTGCTGCAGAAAGAACAGTCGCCATTGCCTTTTTGAATTTCATAAATGCTACCTCCTGTATGTTTTTTATTTTTTGCCATGCTTCCCGCATAGCAATATTTCATAGTTTAGTATACAACTAATACATTTTATTGTCAATTATATTCTTATCCCGACGAAATAATTTCTTTCTTTTGTGTACATTGTCCAAAAACATGCCGTTTTCCGACGTTCACCCAAGCGACTCGGCGGCAACGTAAAAACAGGGCACTCCGGAGTATCGCTGCGGATCTCTTCCGAAAATGCCCTGCCTTTAAACTTGAATGTCAATTTTCATATCTCTGCGCGGCCGATACCGGCTTGCACTTACTCTTTCCCGTGCGCCGTCGTCATATGGTTGATCGCGGTCAGCAGCGCGTCGATCGACGCCTTGATGATGTCGACGTCCACACCGGAGCCGAAATGGATTTTGCCGTTCTTGTCGCGAATGCCGACATAAGCAATCGCGCGCGAGCTCGAGCTCTGCTCCAGCGCGTGCTCCTCGTAGGTCACGAGATCGTACTCCAGACGGAAGTGGCGCTTCATCGCGTTGCTCACCGCATTGAGACGACCGTTGCCGGACGCGACGATCACGCTCTTCTTGCCCTCGTAGGTCGCCGTCACCTCGGCGATGATGCCGTTGTGCTGCTTGAAGTGTACCTCCTCGATCTTGTACGGCTCGGTGATATTCTCGAACTTCTCCTTGTAGAGCTCGAAAATCTCCTCCGGCTGCAGCTCCTTGTGCAGTTCGTCGGAAACGCCCTTCGCGATATAGCCCATCGCCTCGCGCATCTTCTTCGGAAGTTTGAGTCCGAAATGCTGCTCCAGAATATAGCCTACGCCGCCCTTGCCGGACTGGCTGTTGATGCGGATCACATCCGCGTCGTAAGAACGTCCGATATCGGTCGGATCGATCGGCAGATACGGCACTGTCCACGTCTCGCAGTTGTGCTCCTCACGGTACTTCATGCCCTTCGCGATCGCATCCTGATGCGAACCGGAGAACGCGGCGAACACGAGCGCGCCGCTGTACGGGCTCCTCTCATCCACCTTCATCCCGGTGTATTCCTCATACTTCTCCGTCACATCCGTCATATTCGTAAAGTCGAGCTGCGGGTCGACGCCCTGCGCGTACATATTCAGCGCCAACGTCACAATGTCCACATTGCCCGTGCGTTCGCCGTTGCCGAACAACGTACCCTCGATGCGGTCCGCGCCCGCGAGCATTCCCATCTCCGCGTCCGAGATCCCCGAACCGCGGTCGTTGTGCGGATGCAGAGAGAGCACCACATTCTCACGGTACTTCAGATGCTCGTTCACGTACTCGATCTGGCTTGCGTAGACATGCGGCATCGACATCTGCACCGTGCTCGGCAGATTGATGATCGCCTTGCGGTCGGCCGTCGGCTGCCAGACGTCAAGCACCGCATTGCAGACGTCCACCGCGTAATCCACCTCCGTACCTGTAAAGCTCTCCGGGCTGTATTCGAAGCGATAGTCCGCGCCCGCCTCCTCGGTGAGCTCCTTCAGAAGCTTCGCGCCGTCCACGGCGATCTGCAGGATCTCCTCCTTCGACTTGCCGAACACCTGCTCGCGCTGCGCCAGAGAAGTGGAATTGTAAACATGTACGATCGCGTTTTTCGCGCCCGCAAGCGCCTCGAACGTCTTGCGGATGATATGCTCTCTCGCCTGCGTCAGCACCTGTACCGTCACGTCGTCCGGGATCAGGTCATCCTCGATCAGTCTGCGCAAAAACTGGTACTCCGTATCGGAGGCCGCCGGAAAACCGACCTCGATCTCCTTGAAACCAATCTCTACGAGGAGCTTGAAAAATTTGATCTTCTGCTCCAGAGACATCGGCACGACAAGCGCCTGATTGCCGTCGCGCAGATCCACGCTGCACCAGACCGGCGCGTGATCCACGTACTCTTTTTCGGCCCATTTCATGCTCGGCGTCGGGGGCATAAAATACTGTCGCGTATACTTTCTGTAATTCATCATGATCTACACTCTCCTTTTCTACGATTTGTTCTGAGTTACTACGCCGTGCCCAACCTCGAAAAAGCTTCGCTTTTCCTCGGTCGCGGGCATTCGCCCTATAAATCCACTGTCCCGTGAAATAGCCTGC